>CAURWB010000011.1:0-42104 GCA_963528245.1 uncultured Campylobacter sp.
GGTCCCGTAGCTCAGTTGGTAGAGCACTACCTTGACATGGTAGTGGTCGATGGTTCGAGTCCATTCGGGGCCACCATTTATCCCTATTTTCACCTATTCTTAATATTTATTTCGTTTTAGTTTTCCCCAATAAATACCCTATAAAAGGCACTTTTATACGCATTTAGGTGTTTTTTAATTTTACTCAAATATAATTCGTTGTAGTTTTAAAAGGTAAGAAATTAGGTAAGAAATATTTATTAGGTAAGAAGTCGATAAAATGGCTAATGTTTCAAGAAACTATTTAACAGATCGGGATATAAGAAAACTTGACCCAAAAGACAAAGAGTATATTAAGGCTGTAGGAGCTCCGAAAGAACTATACGTCTCTATTAACCCAAGCGGGCTTAAAAGTTTTTTCATTAGGCTAAAAGACAAGAAGCGGAAAAAGCTAAAAGACTTTAGACCTGGCATTTATAGCGTAGAAGAGGCAAGAAAAGACGCATTAGGTATATTAAACAACCTAGAGCAGGGCAAGAGCTTAGAAAGTCTTGATCATAAAAGTAGTAAGTATATTTTTGGAAATTTAACTAACGAGTGGCTAAATCAAAAAAGGGCCATAACTCTTGAGAGCTACTATGTAAAAATCAAAAGTCGCTTAGATACGTATATACTACCATCGCTATCCACCAAAGACGTAAAAGACATAAATGCGTCGGACTTAAAATCTTTATTAACACCCATCTTTAATCCAAATAACCCCAACAAATCAAGACTTGAGACGATCCACAGGATAATAGGGTATTTGAAAGATATTTTTAAAACACCTTGTAGAGACGGTTATATTTCTCTCGATCCGACGCAGTATTTGAGTGAAGATTTTCCAACAGTTAAATTGTTTAATAAGAAAAATGGAATTGATACAAGACATCCTGCGCTAATAGATGATGATTTGATAAAAGAGTTTATCCAAGATTTGAAAAACAATAACACCGTTGAACTTAATACAAAGCGGGCCATCTACCTGCAAATACTTACAGGCAATAGAGCCGGGAATACGGCGGAGGCTAAATGGGAAGATATTGATATGGAAAACGGGATTTGGACCATACGACCTATTGAAATGAAAATGAGAGAAACCCACCATGTATTTTTAAACACTTATGCCCTTAAAATTTTAGAAGAACAGTTTAGGTATAGTCAGAATAGTATATATGTTTTTCCTAGTATACAAGCGGAAACGGGTCATATTGCAAGCGGAACTATAAATAAAGCAATAAAGAATATGGGGCACAAAAATAAATACAAAGGGCTAGCAACGGCGCATGGCTTTAGATCGACGTTTAGGACGATTTGCACTTTAAACAAGGCGGATCTACTGAAGCATGGCGTAACGGAAGAGGCGATCGAGGCTAGTCTGGCGCACAAAGAGAAAAATCAAATAAAAGAACACTACCAGCGCAAGATGGCAAAAGACGATGTGAGGGCCAAGCTGATGCAGTGGTATGGCGATCACCTTAATAAGATAGAAGATTTAGGGATATGGTAAAAAAACACACTAACAATAATTTGAAATCTAAAGATAGTTTTTATCAAGAAGGCTATAACGACTATGGTGAAATGATAAAAAAATTAGAAGATAAACTAAAAAGCATTGATGTATCTTCTGAAGAAAATAAAGAAATTGCACACGAACTGCATATAAAACTTAATGAATTACGTAAAAAAGATGAAAATTTTGATAAGCAACACAAAGAATTTGCGAGTGATGTATATAAAATTATTGATGAAGTTACTAAAAAAGTTAAAAAAGAAAATAACGATACTTGCACATTGCAGGGTGAATTAATAAGAGCATTTATGATATTAGTAGCATCTGATAATACAGTTGATTTTTATAAAAAGTTAATTGAAGACAATGATTTTAATTCAAAAATATATATATTCAATAGACTTCATGAATCAAAAGTTAAAGATAAAAGTATAACAAAAAATATCGCTCTAATGATAGCATTTTTGATAGTAGAATTTTGTAATCTTTTTTATAGGCTTAATAGAAATGAAAAAGACAGACTACAACATCTTAACGAAATGGATAAGATAAAAAAAGAGATTAGCCATCATATTGAAGTAGTAGAATATCTACTGGATGAATATATACCAAATAATCCATTAATACTTTCTGTTGAAGAAAGGGAAACTTTAGAGACATTAAGAATACCAACTTCAAATAGTTTAAAAACCATCAAAACAATAGTACTTCAAGGATGTTCAAACTATAAAGAAATGTTAAAAGATGCTTACAAAATGCCCGCTAGAATGAATTTCTTTTCAGGAATCAGCATAGAGAAGAAATACGAAAATAGAAGAGATCTTACAGAGTATTATCAAAAACATTTTCTTAGAATTGCTGAAATATACAATCTTCCAAAAGAAGAGTTTGAAGAAATGAGCTTTTAAATGTTTTAAAAAAATTTGTGAAAAAAACTCATTTTACATCATAAAATATCTCCATGCATTATTCTCAAAATTGTTTTTAGTTTTTAAAAATAAAATTGTTTAAGGTTTTTCTCGTTATGCAATAAAATACTCCAAATCAAAACTAAAAGAGGAGTATTCACAATGTTAGTCACTTTAAACAATACAAACACCACACCACTACCAACACCGCAAAGTTTAGCCGATGAATGGATGACCCCTGAGCAATTAGAGGCAGAAATCGGCTTAAACATACCAACCCAAGAGCGTATGCGCATGAGGAAACGACAGCTGGGCGATAAAAACCCATTGCCGTTTAGTAAATTTGGCAGAGTGATACGCTACAGCAGAAAAAGAATTAATGAGTGGCTATTAAATAACGAACAAAAGGGATAAATCCTTGTCTAGCTTTTTAAGGGCAAGACAAGGGTTTATAATGATAAGTGAGACGATTATTATACCCTTTGCCCATAAAAAGTCAAGAAACCCTAATCTAATCTCTTAAAAAGGATAGACTATGAGACATTATGGAAACGGTAGCCGGGCCAACGAATATAGGCTAGGGATAGACAGCGAAAAAGAGATCAAAGAAGCCAAAGAATTCTTGCAGCGAAGAGAGCTGGAGCTAAGAGCGGCAAAGGAGCGAGAGGAAAAAGAAGCTAGAGCCCGCAAACTAACCAAGCTCGAGGCCGAGCTGCGCGATTTGATAGGGGCTTGATATGGATGTTTTACAAGCTCAAAGGCAAAGGCTGGCAAAAGCCCTACAAAACGATAAAAAAGGCGTATTTAGTAAAATTTACAAATCTTACGACAAACGGTTTTTCGACAGTTTCGGCGGGCTTAATACCCTGATAGACTTTTTAGGGCTAAATACCAAAAACAAAATCACCCTGATACTGCAAAACGACAAAGGCCACTTTATGCGCGTTTTGGACTATGCTAATTGCGAGTTATACAACGAGATTTACTCGCAAAGCGATCCGTTTAGAAGCGGAAACGCCAATATCTGCATCCAAAAGACAACGGGCAGGCACGTATTGATGGTAAGCGGAGCTTATCAGGATGCGCCTTTATCCGAGATTTTAGGCTTTGATTATCTATGTTTCAAAGATGAATTCGAATTTAGCGCAGGAGTTAAATTTACAGAGGCTCTAAAAGCCTATCAGGGCAAAAAGATTATACTTTTTAATAGGCGCTTAAATGATGTAACTAAGGAATTTTTGAATAAAGAGCTAGATGCCGACGTGCGGCTAGTGGGCTCATACTTTTATGAGTTTATAAGGTTTGGTGCCAATGATAACAAGCACTATGAGAACAAATTTAAAAATATACTAGACGGATTAATAAAGGAGAATTAGTATGTCGTTTGCAGATAGATACGAACCTGAAACAAAAACCTCGCCTAGCCAAAAGGCGCGGGAGGCTAGGCTAAAGGACTTCAATTATGAAAACGAGGTAATTATACCCAAAGAAACTAAACCTAGCACTGAGAAGATCGAAGAAATTACAAAACAAGAAAGCGATAGGTTAAAGCGTAGGTATATGTCGCAGTTTGATTTTGGTATCGACTGGCTTAATGGCTATACCGGTCTTTTAAAAAAATCGCTTCCTAGCACATATCCCCAAATAGAACTAAAAGCGATCCAAAATCTTGCTTTTTTACTATCGCATGGCGGCCTTAGAGTGGGCGGTTTTTATATGCTAGATCTAAGCGATAGCGGAGTGGGAAAAGGTATAAATTTTAGTACTCAAAACAAGCTACTATTTGATCCCATACGCAGATCGGATCGTGAAGCAAGGCAGGAGCAAAAAGACAGAATAAGGCAAATGATTGAAGATAAGGAAATTTCAAAGGCAGATGCAGATAAAAAATATAAACTCATAGGTAGCATTCACGAGAAAAATACTAGCCTAGAGGGGTTATGCCAGTGCTTTGAGACCACAAAAACGCAAATGCTAGAGATGGAAGAACTAGGAAATATCCTAAAAATGGATAAAAACGCAATAATTGATTTTATAGTATCGGCACATGGGAAAGATAGGATAAAGACGCCTAACCAAAAGATCAATGCTCATGCAGAACCTTACATAGAACAAGCTAACTTCTTTTTTTATGCCGATACAAACCTAGCCTATTTATCATCCAAACAGCTTATGCACCATTTAGAGGGCGGCTTTTTTAACCGTTGTATTATGGTATATTGCGCCGATGAGCTAGACTATAAGGACACGCAGATAATTCCCATTCCGGCACACAAGGAGAATGAATATATGGAATTGTCTAGCGAGATTTACGAATTTGCAAAAGAATTTTCAGGATATGAAATAAATAGAAACTGCCTAGCTGAGAATGATATTTTAATTAATTTTGTAGAAAGGGTTAGGGCTGCCGAGCAAGAAAGCAATAGGCTATACAAGCAAAGTAATAGCACTGTATATAATGTTATGAGCCTAGCAAACAGAAGAACAACCTATAATCTAACCTCTATTATTATAACGTTGCACTACTTGCAAGAATTTACCAAATACAGAGCCTGCAAAAAAAGTAATGAAGAGTATAAATTTGAATACTTGGTATCCGACGAAACGGTAAAAAAAGGAATTGAGTTTTTAAGAGGGTATCTTGATTTTAGTCCACTGATCGACAAGATCACAAATGTAAGCGTATCGGATAAGATTGATTTGAAAGATAAGATTATTAGTTGGGTAACAAAGCGACAGCTGCCTGTAGCGTTTAGGGATATTCAAATGAATGTTAGTGGCAAACCTACGAAGCAGCAAATAATAAATTTATGTAGCGATGTTTTTAAAATAGATGGAAACAAAATAACTTCTATTTTGTAGGGCATCAACAAATCAACAATCAACATTTTCGTTTAAAACCCCGATAAACACGGGCTTTAGAGTGTTGATTATAAATCATCAACACTCGTCAACAAAATCAACAAATTTAAAAGTGTTGATAAGTGTTGATTGTAGATTGTCAACACACTTAAGCCCCTAAAATCAGGGATTTGCATGTATTTTGTTGATTTGTTGATATGTTGATGATATAAAATTATTTTTTAGTAGTGTGAAGTAAAATTTTAAAAACCAGATGGGGCTTATTTTTCGTCGCCAAACCTAGCGTTGAGATATTTTTTTAAATCCTCTCTATCAAGATACTTCAGATCGTCGAGATAAATCGTTTCGCCGCTATTTTTTCGCTCCACGATCTCTTTTAATTCGTTAAATTTATTTTTGCCTATCTCTTTTTTTACTTGCTTGGGGTATTTGTATTCAGGCGTTTTTGTTATGGGGCGTATAAACGCGAAGTAAAAAATCGCAATGCCTAAAAGAAAAGAAATAAAGTCCATATCGGACGGGAATGCCACAAGCATCAAATATCCTTTTGTTTATCAAATTCCGTTTTTACGACGTCGTAGAAGTTTTTAAATTTGTAGTTTTGTATCCAGCTATCGACCCACTCGGGAACGCTGTCTGATTGTTTCCAATTTGTGACGCTTGTATAATTCATTTTAACCAACCCTGCAAATTCTTTTTTTGACAATCCAACAGAGTTTAAAAGAGCCTCAAAAGCTTCGTAATGCATATCCATAACCCCTTATATAAATGTTTTATGTGTGTATTCTAGCAAATATCAAATAAATTATTTATTAAGATATTGACAAAATAAATTAAAAATGTTACAATTCAGCTAAATAACAAATAATTTATTTGTTTATCACTTTCAAAGGAGCCCAAATGACACTAAGTTTTGACGATGCATTCGACATAGAGAATGAATTGCCCGATGCGCTTTGCGCAATAGCATACCTCGTAGAGGCTTTGCCGCATTATCAGAAAGCCGTAGGAACGAACGAGAAAGCGGAGCAGAACGTAAATTATTTTCTATCGACGCTAATAGGCGGAGCTGCAATAGCTACCCAAGGCTACATTGACGAGAAAGTGAAAGGGGCGAAGAAATGAAACTCACATTTGAAATAAATGACGAACTAGACCTAGCAGACGAAGTGCCAAGCGCGCTAAACAACATCAGCACGTTAGTATTAGCTTTGCCGCATCTTCAAAAGGCTACAAATATGAATAGCGATGTGATGATAAATGCAGGCTATTTTTTAAGTGGCGTTATTGATGATATTGCTGAGGCTGTAAGCCAATATGCAGAAAAGAAGCTAGCCGAAAAAAGAGAGGGGGCAAAGAAATGATTTTAGCCTATACCGACGCCCGTATCACAGAGCTAGAGGAGCAAGTTAGATTTTTAAAAGATAGATTTGAAAACCTGCAAAGAGCTGTAAGGGCTGCACATTTAGGCTTTAAAACTATCGACGAACTAGCAGATGAAGCCCATGCGCTTAACCAGGGTATTTTTTGGGATTATGTAGAAAATGTGGAGCTGGATAGCAAAAACCAAGAACAAAGAGAGGAGATAAGGAAATGATTTTATTTACACCAAAAGACGACAGCAAAGAGGGCTTTAATAAGTTGCTTGCAGAACGAGCGGGCGGGCTGGACAACTTGTCGCATAAGGCTATTTACGACGTAGCATACGAGCTTTATTGCTCGCTAGCTTGCGTAACCGACAAAAAAGAAGCTTTGGGCGTTATGGTGGGAGCTTTGAACGACGAGCTAAAAGAGCTAAGGCTACAGCTCAAAGAGCTAAAAGAGGAAAAAAGCGAGTTATTGGATGAGTATCACGATGTATGCGATAGGCTATGCGAACTCAAAATGCAGAGGATGAGCGAAACCGAGCGCGCCGAGTGCGAGGAAATGGAAAAACTATTACAAGGAGAGTGAAATGAAAAATATGAATGCTTTTTACGAAGCCAGCAGGGAGGCTTTATCAAAGAACAACCCTCAAATTTTTAACCCTAGGCGTATGGACGAAGAGGGGCGGTTAATTATCCGGGTAGACGAGAATAAAGTAGAGCGCGAGCTAGCCTCTATTTTTTACGGGGATAGGCCAGAATACTTAAAGGAGTTTTGTCTCCAGACGTTAGAGTTTATCGAGGCGCTGGAGGTCAATAAAAGATATTACGATTTTTTCTTGAGCGACAAAGAGGACACGGATGAACTAACCGACGAGGATAGAACATTCATAAGCGAGATGATAGAAACGATCGGCGTAACGCAGGCGAGCCTAAAAAGCTTTTTGGATAAATGGGCAAATCCTTGGGCGAATGTGCCGGACGTTGAGGAGCAGCGCAGATATTTAGATGAGTTTTTGAAAAAGCAGGCAAATTAAGTTTATCAAAGGGGGCGAATTTGCCCTCTTGAATAAGCCTAATTCTAAACGAACGACCCTACCGGCTTTGTAGATATGGGAAGCGCACTAGGGAAGCGATATTGTCCTAGCTAGGATCAGCCCTGATACAGGGTTTTAAAATAAGAGGTTAGATTAGGGTTTAAAATACCCTAATCTACTTTTCAATACTTAATATAATGCCTAATAAATGGATATATAATTATATTTAGTATTGAAAACTTTATAATAAAAAGCTATAATAGGCTTTATGATAACCGTACTTTTTACTAATCAGCCCTGCCGGACCTGCGACGAAGTCGTGCAAGATAAATCTATGCTATGGCTTAACGAAAACGGGAAAAGAGTTATGGGCGTAAATATAAAATTCGTAGCCGCCATCATTAAAGACGGCGAGATCGTGGAATATCCAAATATCAGGAAGCTAGGAGATGAAGACGATTTTTAACTTTTTCAAAAGAAAACCCAAGCCGCAAGAATTTAGCCTGATCGCTAACCAAAACGCATTCGGAGCATTCGGCGGCGATGCATATTCAAGCGACATTTACAGAGGGGCGATCGATGCGATAGCAAGAAACGCCGCAAAACTAAAAGGCTCGCACGTCATCAAAGACGAGCTAAACAAGCAGGCCGTAAGCAACATTAACTACTTACTCCAAATTCAGCCAAACGAATTAATGAACGCTTACGATTTTTTGTATAAGGTGGTAACTCGCCTTTATATTCATAATAACGCCTTTATCTTGATAGACGAGGACGAAACGGGTATCAAAGGCTTTTATCCTATCGATGCGACCAATGCGGCATTTTTGCAGGACGGACGCGGAGAGCTTTATATTAGGTTTATCGCTAAAGACGGGGAGTTAATCCAAAAATACAAAAATATCATTCACCTAAGACGCCATTTTAATAGCTCTAAATATTTCGGCGACAGCAATGACGCCATCAATAACACTTTAGATTTGGCCCATACTCAAAACGAGGGGCTAAATACTGCCATAAAAGCCGGGGTTAATATCAGAGGCATTATGAAATACGAGCAGGTGCTACCCGATGCCGAAATGACAAAGATGCGCGAGCGTTTTATCAAAGACTTTTTAGGCGTGTCTAATAATGGCGGCGTCGTGATAACAGACGCCAAAAGCTCGTTTCTACCGATCGAGAGCAAGCCCGTAAGCATAGACGATAAACAGCTAGCAGCGATAAAAAATAAAATTTACGACTATTTGGGTATTAGCGAAAATATCGTAAAGAGCAATTACAACGAGAACGAATGGGGAGCTTTTTACGAAAGCGTCATAGAGCCCTTGGCCGTGCAGATGAGCTTAGAATTTACCAGAAAGATTTTCACCCAAAGAGAGATTAAATTTAAAAACTATATTACATTTGAGAGCGGTAGACTTCAATTCTCAAGCAATGCCACTAAAATAAATTTAATTTCCGAGCTTATGCCTTATGGGCTGCTTAGTATAAATCAGGCATTAGAAATTTTAAATCTGCCGGCCGTGCAAGACGGAGACAAAAGACTTCAAACGCTTAACGTAGTAGATGCGGACAAAGCTAATAAATATCAGGTAGGAGAGTAAAAATGAAAGAAATCAGAAGTTGCGAGATCAAGGCGAGCGAAGACATGATACTCACGGGCTTGCCGATAGTTTTTAACCAAACGGCCACCATAAACGATAGCGGACTAAGCTACAACGAGGTTATATTGCCTACTACGCTTGATGGGTGCGATCTAAGCGACACGAGGCTTTTATGCAACCACGATAATTCAAAAGTGCCGCTAGCAAGAACTCCAAAAACGATGAAATTTAATAAAAGCTCGGCAGGGCTTGAAATGATAGCTACTTTACCCGATACGGCGGAAGCCAAATCGATATACGCCGCTGTAAAGCGCGGAGACTTAACGGCAATGAGTTTCGGCTTTAAAGTAAGCGAGGGCGGAGACAGCTACGACAGAGCGAGCAATACCAGAACTATTCATAAGATAGACAAGGTATATGAGGTAGCGTAACGCCATACCCGGCATACAGCGCGACAAGCGTAGAGGCTAGGAGTAGGATAAACGCTTTTAACGACGACGAGCGGACAAAAAAGCTTATCGAACTAAATAACATAATTTCACACTAAAAGGAAAAACGATGAAATTTAAGACCGTGGCGGAAGCCTTTAACCACTACAAAACAAAAACACTAAAAGAAATCGAAGCTAGAGCGCAGGAGATTAAGCAAGAGATCAACACTAACGCCAATATCGATATGAACGAGATAAATATCGAAATCGACGGGCTAAAAGAAGCTAAAGCGCATCTAGGCGAAAAGCAGACCAGAAGCAAAGAGGACGGGCTAAAAGAGCTTGACAATATGGGCTTTGAGGTAAGAAGCGCAGAGCCAAAAGACGTATTTGGTACAAGCGAATATAAACAAGCCTTTTTCAAAACCTTACTAAATCAACCGCTAACCGCGACCGAACAAAGAGCTATGAATGCGGCGCAGATGGAGCTAAGAGCGTCCGGCTTTGCAAGCCTAAGCAATGTCGCAGGCGTAATCCCTACATCTACGCTAGACGAAGTAATAAGTAAGGCTAGAGCGCAAGGCGGCGCGATCGGAGTTTCAAGAGGCTTTGCGATGCCGTCTAATATGGATATACCGGTAGGAACTCCAACTGCTAAAGCCAGCTGGCACACAGAGGGCGCAGACGTGAGCGAAGAAAGACAGGATATTGTAATAGTTAATTTTAAAGCCTACGAGATAATGAAAGTCTTTTCTCTATCGGTAGCCGCCTCAAAAATGAGCGTATCGGCATTTGAGACCTACATCATAGAGGAACTCCAAAGCTCTGTAATGAATTGTATCTCGGATGCGCTTATTAACGGCACGGGAACTAATCAGGGCAAAGGCGTACTAAGCGGTATAACTTGGGTAAAAGATAGCAACCACTTTGAATTCAAAAAAGCCGGACTAACTTATGCCGACGTGGTAAAAGTAGCGGGAGCGTTAAAGCGAGGCTATGCATCAAACGCCAAATGGGCGATGAGCAACGCAACGCTATTTAATCTATTCTACGGACTAACCGACACGAACGGACGCCCGATATTCGTACTTGATCCAAAGAGCGAGAACGTAGGTAAGATATTAGGCTTTGAGGTTATCGTGGATGACTACATGGCAAACGATAACGTAATATTTGGAAACTTTGACTATCTAGGCTACAACCTACCTAGCGGCATAATGCTTGAAAGCTCAACGCAGTCAAGCTTTAAGTCCGGTAAGATAGATTATAGGGCTTTGGCGATAGCCGACTGCAAGCCGATAGTAGACGAAGCCTTTATCAAGCTATCAAGGGCGGCGTGATGATAGAAGTCGCGGAAGCTAGAGAGTGGCTAAGGCTCGACGGCGACGAGAACGACGAAATAATAAAGGGGTTGCTAAATGCAATCCCTGATTATATCGAGGTAAGCACCGGGCTAAACAAGCAGGCGCAAGAAAAAGAGCCGCTAGCCAAACAGCTAAGTAAATTTATCTTGATACTTTGGTATAACGCCGAGCAAAGCGAGAGCGAGAAGCTAAGCAAGGTTATAGATAATCTCTTAAAAGCGTTATCGCTCAAAGCCGGGTTTAATAGATGAGAAGCATTGATAATAAATTCTATCAAAGCCAAAATTGGAAAAAGACGCGCAACGCTTATTATATTTCTCAAAACGGAATATGCGAGCGTTGCGGCGGCATAGGTAGAATAGTCCATCACAAAAAGCATCTAAGCAAAGCCAATCAGAACGATTTTAATTTAACATTGCATTGAGAGAACCTGGAGCTGCTTTGTCAGGACTGCCACAACAAAGAACACTTTGAGAGAAGCTGCACGGTAGAGGGATTAAAATTTGACGAGAACGGCGATTTAGTTAAGGTCTTTGGATAGATTTTAGCTAAGTAGCCCCCGTCTTAAGTTTAATCTAAGTTTCGGGGAAAATCGGCGGGGGAGCTTCTAAATTCCCTCCAGGGCAAAACCACAAGGGGGTCAATATGGCAAAAGTAAGAAAAATATCAAGTAATGACGAGCTAGACGAGCTTATTAAGCTTGCGCCGCAAAGCAGACAAAAAGTGACCAAAGATTTGGTAGTCGAGTTAAAATTTATGAATAAAACCATGCAAAGGCTTAAAGAAGTAGTAGAAAAAGGCGAAATTTTAGAGGAATTCAACCAGGGCAAACAAAGCTTTATTAGAGAGAATTCTGCACTAAAAAGCTACAACACGACTATTCAGCGGTATTCGCTAGTGTATAGGCAGCTTATGGAGCTGATAGATAAAAATCCGTCTCCCGCCGACGATAGCGAGCTGATAAATTTCATCTCGAGCAAATAATGAACTTCGTAAAAGAGTATTATCGCAAAATAAAAACGGGCGAAATATTAGTCAGCAAAAGAGTAGAAAAAATTTACGACAAGCTAATAAATGACATGAAAGACAAACGCGGCCAGTATAAATTCGACGAGAAAAAAGCCTTAAGGCCTATCGAGTTTATAGAGAAATTTTGCAAACACTCAAAGGGCGAATGGGCCGGCAGTCCATTAAAGCTCGATCTATTTCAAAAAGCTTTTATCTCTGCGCTATTCGGCTTTGTAGATAAAAAGACGGGGCTAAGAAAATACAAAGAGGCCTTTTTTATGGTGGCTAGAAAAAACGGTAAAAGCTCGCTATTAGCAGGCCTTAGCCTTTATATGCTGATCGCCGACGGCGAAGCCGGCGCAGAGGTTTATTCGGTAGCTACCAAAAAAGAGCAAGCCAAGATCGTATTTGATGAAACCCTAAATATGGTAAAGCAAAGCCCGCAACTTAGCAAATTTCTAAAAAAGAGAAAGAGCGATTTATATTTTTCTCTTAATATGTCCAAGATGATGCCGCTAGGCAAGAATAGCAACACCCTAGACGGGCTAAATTCTCATTTGGTAGTTATCGACGAGCTCCACGGCGTAAAAGACAGAAATCTTTACGAGGTTATGAAGCAAAGCCAATCTGCGCGCCGCGAGCCGTTAGTAATCATGATCACGACTGCCTGCACGGTCAGAGAATGTATATTCGACGATATTTACGAATATGCTTGTAATATCGCAGACGGCATTTTTAAAGACGATAGCTTTTTGCCTATTATCTACGAGCTTGATAGCAAAGACGAATGGAAAGACGAGAAAAAATGGATCAAGGCAAATCCCGGACTAGGAAGTATAAAAAAAATACGCCGACTTGTCAGATAAGGCCAAGAGCCGAGAACAGCCCGAAAGATTTAATCGGCATTCTTACTAAAGATTTTAATATCAGAGAAAGCTCGCGCAATGCTTGGCTAAGCTTTGACGTTATCAACAATCCAAAAACCTACGACGAAGCTAAATTTAAGAACGTATACGCCATAGGCGGAGCCGATCTATCCATAACGACTGATTTAACCTGCGCTACGCTAGTAACGATAAGCGGCGGCGAAAGGCTAGTTAAGCAGATGTATTGGATACCTAGAGACAACCTAGAGACTAGAATAAAAGAGGATAAAATTCCTTACGATATTTGGCACGCAAACGGGCTTTTAAGGCTTTGCGACGGAAACACTATCGACTATTCGGACGTTACGGCGTGGTATTTAGAACAAGTAAAACAAAACGGAATTATGGTGCTATGGATTTACTACGATAGCTATTCGGCTAGGTATTGGGTAGAGGAAATGCAAACGGAGGGCTTTAAGATGATTAGATGCATTCAGGGAGCTAAAACCCTATCGCTACCCTTGCAAATACTAGGAGCTGATTTGCAGGCTAAAAGGGTAAATTACAACAACAGCCCGATCCTAAAATGGTGCTTGAGTAATACTGGAGTCGTAGAGGATAGGAACGCAAATATAATCCCAGTAAAGAGCAACAATCCGCGCCAAAGAATAGATGGCACGGCATCGCTACTAAACGCTTACGTCGGGTTGTGCGAACATTTAACAGAATTTGAAAGGCTTTGTGATGATAAAAGATAAAAAGATCAGTATATTAGGTTACGTCTCGACTACGAACGAATACGGCGAGATTGAAAAACAGCAGCAATACTTGCTAAAAGATGTTTGGGCTTATGTAAGGCAGCTATCGGCGAAAGAGGCTTATGAGCGAGCGCAAATTCAATCTGAAGCCGAGATTTTATTCGTGGTAAATTTCAATGAGGTTTTAAAGGATAAGAGCCTGATCGACTACGAGATCAAATTTAGGGACAACACCTATCAAATAACCGGCATAGACTATTACGAATTTGACAAGCGAGATGTTAAAATTTATGCTAAGCTAAAAGGCAATAATCACAATTAGGTAAGAAATATTCCAATTTTAAACCTTAAACTGCTATTTTATCGTATGTAAAGCGGTATAGTTTTAGTCCATTCGGGGCCACCATTTCGCTTCTTTTAATTCAAAATTTCACTTTATCTTTCACACCGTAAATCCAAACGCCAAATTTGCAAACTAAAGCCAAAATGTATTTATTTGCTAAAATTTAACTCGTTAGTGTCAAATTTGTGCAGGTTTTGGGAGTAAATTTAAAGATTAAGGCGCAAAGGCAACCACTCCTTTGCGCAATTTGGGAGAAAAATGAATCAAAACAATGCAAAGACGAGATAAATGCATGATTCATTCGATGAAATATTAGCGATAGTTTTCTTAAAATATAATAAATTATATTGAGAATATTACCGATTTAACAATATTTAAAATTTAATCAATATATTATATTATATTCAAAACTCAAATTTGACCGCCGTTTAAACCCAAATCAAATAAACATTAAGTAAAGCTTAAAAACATTTTAGCTAAAATCAAGCCCAATTCTTTCAGCGTAAGAAAGATGTTTCGATAAAAAGGACGCAAAATGAGCGATATCATCGCATACAAACTGGATGGAAACATAGTCGATACTCAGAGTATCAACGGGCGAGAAAACGCCGCAGAACCGATTTATTTTGACAACTCTCCCGACGCGCTAAACGTCATCAGACACTCCTGTGCGCATCTCATGGCGCAAGCGATCAAAGAGCTTTACCCGCAGGCTAAATTTTTCGTCGGACCAAACGTCGAGGACGGATTTTATTATGATTTTAAGGTCGATGAGGCTAACAGCAAGCTTAGCGACGAGGATCTAGAGGCGATAGAAGCCAAGATGAAAGAGCTAGCCGAAGCTAAGCTTGATATCGTCAAAGCAAGCTCCACAAAAGCCTTTATGAGCGGTAAATTTAAAGACGACGAGCTAAAACAAGAGGTGCTAAAACGTATCCCAGAGGGCGAAGTCAGCAGCTACAAGCAAGGAAATTTCGAGGATTTGTGCCGCGGACCGCACTTGCCAAATACCAAATTTTTAAGATTTTTTAAACTAACCCGCGTAGCCGGAGCGTATCTGGGCGGCGACGAAACGCGCGAGATGATAAACCGCATTTACGGCACGGCATTTGCCGACAAAGAGAGCCTAAAAGAGCACATCCGCATCATCGAAGAGGCCAAAAAACGCGACCACAGAAAGCTTGGCGTTGAGATGAAGCTGTTTACCTTCGACGAAGAGGTCGGCGGCGGCCTACCGATTTGGCTGCCAAACGGCGGACGTTTGCGCTCCAAACTAGAGCAAATTTTATACAAAGCTCACCGCGATCGCGGCTACGAGCCGGTTAGAGGCCCCGAGCTACTAAAAGCCGACGTGTGGAAAAAGAGCGGCCACTACGCAAACTATAAAGAAAATATGTACTTTACGACGATCGACGAGGCAGAATACGGCATAAAGCCGATGAACTGCGTCGGCCACATCAAGGTATATCAAAGCGACATCCGCTCGTACCGCGATTTGCCGCTTAAATTTTTCGAGTACGGCGTCGTGCATCGCCACGAAAAAAGCGGTGTTTTGCACGGACTTTTCAGAGTGCGCGAATTTGCCCAGGATGACTCGCACATCTTTTGTATGCCGAGTCAGATAAAAGAAAATATCTTAGAAATTTTAAAATTTGCCGGCAAAATAATGGAAAATTTCGGCTTCCACTACGAGATGGAGATTTCGACCAAGCCCGCAAAAGCGATCGGCGGGGATGAAATTTGGGAAACGGCGACCAAAGCGCTAAAAGAAGCGCTTGACGAAAACGGCTTTAAATACGGCATCGACGAGGGCGGCGGCGCATTCTACGGTCCAAAAATCGACATAAAAATCACCGACGCGCTAAAACGAAAATGGCAGTGCGGCACGATCCAGGTCGATTTTAACCTGCCTGAGCGCTTTGATCTGGGCTACATCGACGCAAATAACGAACGCCAGCAACCCGTCATGCTGCACCGTGCGCTACTGGGAAGCTTTGAGCGATTTATCGGCATCTTAATCGAGCACACGGGCGGCGAGCTGCCGTTTTTCGTCGCTCCGACGCAAGTAGTCATCGTGCCGATTAGCGATGCGCACCTAGACTACGCTAAATTTGTCGCCAAAGAGCTTCGCAAAATCGGCGTAGATAGCGAAATCGCGAGCAAAAACGAGAGCCTAAACAAACGCATCCGCACCGCAGAAAAACAACGCGTGCCGATGATAGCCGTACTTGGCGACAACGAAGTGGCAAATAGCGCCATCGCCCTGCGCGACCGCACGACTAGGGAGCAAAAAGATATGAAGCTGGATGAATTTATCGAGCTGCTAAAATCAAAACTCGCCGAGGTAAGTTTTTGAAATCCCAGCGAAAATCCGCTAAATTTGAGCTAGGCGCGGCTTTATGCTAAGCCTGGCTTTTACCAAAATCCGCAAAAATTGTCACGGCGCAATAAATTTCTACGAAAAATACAATAAAAACACAATATTTTTGGATATAATCAACAAATTTCAACTTAAAGGAAAAAACTAATTGGCTAAAGAAAACGAAGTGTTGCTCAACGAAGATATCAGAGCGAGCGAAGTAAGATGCGTGGGGGACGACGGCACCGCATACGGCGTCATCCCAAGAGTAGAAGCCTTGAAAATCGCCGAGAAAATGGGGCTTGATCTGGTGCTAATTGCGCCTGACGCCAAACCTCCCGTTTGCAAGATAATGGACTACGGCAAATTCCGCTACCAGCAGGAAAAAAAGCAAAAAGAGGCCAAGAAAAAGCAAAAAACGATCGAAGTAAAAGAGATCAAACTCTCCGTCAAAATCGCTCAAAATGACATAAATTATAAAGTCAAGCATGCGCTTGAGTTTCTAGAAGAGGGCAAACACGTCAAATTTCGCGTATTTCTAAAAGGCCGCGAGATGAGCAATCCCGAAGCGGGCGTCGCGATGCTGCAAAAGGTCTGGGAGATGGTAAAAGACGTCTCCGACCGCGATAAAGAGCCGCTACTAGAAGGCCGCTACGTCAATATGCTAGTAACGCCAAAGAGATAAAAATTCATAAATTTGGGCGATTTCTCGCCCAAATTTATTCCAAAATTCCATCAAAGGAAATTTATGACTGCACAAGAGCTAGGAAAAGAACTGGCAAATATGTATTTTACGGCGAAAGAGTAGCCATGATACATTTGTTTGGTATAAGATTTAGCAAACAAATATTATCAAATAAAATAAGTGCAAATGAAATCATCAAGTATGCAAAATCTCCGGATGGTTCCATAGTGAATAAATCATATTTTGCAGAGATAAATAAGGGCGTAAAGCTAGCAAAATGTGTTGAAAAAAAGATAGATTAAAACGAATATGCAAAAAGCAAACTCGCGCAAGTCAAATCGCTACACAAACGATCAGATCAAAGAAATTTTAAAATACGTATCGAGCTAGCAAAAGAACTGATCTCCTGCGAAATAGCGGAGCGAGAAACGCTAAAAATCATCTCGACCTACCCCATTCACAATCTAAACTATGACGCCAAGCGAATGCAAAAAACTCTTGTTGGCATAGGCGAATACGGCTTTGGTTACCCTGCTAACTGGGCGCAAGCGCTGCTTGAAATGACGAGCGGCGAAGAGCGAGCGCAAATTTTTAAAGCCCTAAAAGAACAACAGCGACTATATCTCGAAAAAGACGGTAAAAATAACAAAAAGCTAGAAAAAGTCCTTCAAGCCGCCGAGTAAAATTTAACCGAAAAAACCAAAAATCCGGTCAAATTAAGCCGTAAAATATAAAATTTGCAAGTTGGCGCACAAAATGGCGCCAAAAAAGTAAATTTGATAAATTTGAGCCAGAGTTGACCAAATAATAAATTGGATATGCGAACCGCTTGATAAGTCAAATTTGGCCTTTACAAGCGGCCGCGTTTAAAACCGAAATTTTAGGCAGCGATTATTTGCCGACCTTTTTGCAGCACTCTCTCATGAGGCCACCGCTCTTTTTGCAGCATTGCGCGTAAGCTTGCTTTGAGAGAGCGTCATTTTTTTTCACTCTCTGAGGACCCGCACCACCCTTGCCGTACTCGTATATCACGCCAAGCTCTTTGCAAGAGCCCGCTTCGTTATCGTTATAGTTATAACAAGCTGCCGTGAAATACTGCACCGCGTTAGCCCACTCTCCTCTGGATACGGCTCTCAATCCATCGCCGTACTCTTGGCCGCCTTGTGCCGAAGACAACGCCAAACACGCCAAAAAGATCGCTAAAATCAACTTTTTCATGACGACTCCCTTGTGTGGATTTGTAAGGCGATTATACTACAAAAACGCTTTGATGTTTAGAAAATATTTATACTATATCGTGATTAAATTTGAGTAAAAGTTTATCAAAGCATTCAGATTTGAGCCGCGAGCCACAAAGCCGTCCAAATTTCAAAATTACCAAATTTTGCGGTTTAAATTTAACTCTTTTACTATCTGAGTAAAGCTTGCTATCTCGCTCTCGTAAAGCGCTATGGTTTCGTTGTTTATTAGTGATTTGCGGATATCTGGCTCAAAGTCGTCACGCCAGGTCTCTACGGCAATAAAGATTTGATTATCCTTAAAAACAGCGTTTACAGGCGCATCTAGCCTGAGGCAAAGCAGAGTAAATTTTTCCATCAGCGCAGGGCTAAGTGCGTATCTAGCGCCGATCTGATCGGTCGTATAGACGTCAAATATCTCCTCAAATCTCGCGTCGTCCATATTCGCCTTTTTGCCGTAGATTGCTAAATTTCTTGAATTTACATGCGAAATTTGAGTTATGGAGCTTAAGGTTTTATTAAAATCGGCCTTAAAAAGCACGCCTTGAAACTGCACGACCGTCTCGGTGCTGTTTTTCTTTTTCACCTTTTTGGCCGCGTAAAAGTCACTAAATTTGACGCTAACACCATCTATATCGCCCTCAATGAGATCCTCGCTACTCCACTCATCGACTCTGCAATCATAAATCGTAAAAAAGTCATCAAGCCCCAGCCCGCGGTCTTTATCGTAGCTAAGATCGTGTTTTTTTACGATATTTTCTATGATCTGACGCTTAAAATTCGCCCTAAATTCGCGCCTTTTAGACGCAGTCAAAAGGCCGGTCGTCGCGGCGTAAGAGATAGCGCCAAGCGTCACGCCGAAAATCGCGTCTAAAAGATACGCTATCGCCGCGCCTGCGCAAACGCCGACGCCAAGACCGATCAAATTTGCTTTTTTGACAGCGGCTACTAAATTTACGCGCTCGTTTTCTAGCTCGCCCAGCTCGGCGGTAAGCTCGCTAGAGACGAAATTTTGAGCATTTTCGCTTGGAGTTTCCGCAGGTTTTGCATAAAAATTTGCTATAAATCCGTAAATCGAAGGAGCGACAAAAAGAATAGCCACGGCGCCGATAAAAAGGTAGCTAAAAGGCTCGTAAAGCCCGTCGTTTAGGAGTGCACTTGATAGCGCAAAAAGAGCTGGCGCGGCGATCAGGAAGGTAGCTACGCGCATGAGTTTTTTGAGCGCGTTGGCATGTTTTGCCTTGGCGTAGAGCTCGTCCGTATCCGCCATCTTTTCTCCTAAATTTGCCTAAACTCGCGAGCTAGCTCCAGGCTCGCCTCGATCTCGGCGCGCTTTGCCATCACGCTTTCGATGTTTGCGCTCAAATTTAGCCCGTTTTCGTCGCCGAATTTCTTTAGCTCGCGCCAAATTTCTTTGATGATCTCGCAACTTTGCGCCAGATAGTCCTCGCTGGCGTTTAGCCGATCTTCGACCGCGCTAGGCACGCTAACGCCCAGCCATTTGATAAACTCCAGCGTTTTTGGATTGCCGGCCGTTGAAAACGTGAGAAATATCGGCTTGGTTATCTTTGCGGCCGCGCAGTCCTCTAAAAATTTACGCGTCATATCCGCGTCAAAAATGGCCTGCGAGATGAAAAACTTCGCTCCCGCCGCGATCTTTTCGCGCATCCTTTGCGGCTCGTCGCCCTTTTTGGCGTGACGCTCGGCGATACACACTCCGCCCGTGGCCAAATTTTCAAATTCGCCAGCGATCTCGTACGCGCGAGCCAAATTTAGCCGCACTTTTTGTGAGCTAGACGTAGCCCCCACAAGCACGTTTAAATTTGAGCTTTGAGCCGCAATCGCCGCACGAAATGCGTCCTCGTCGTAGCCGCTAGCCACGCGGTAAAAAACGCTCGGCGTCGCGACGTTTAGGTAGTCTCGGTAGTAGGTTTCGGGACTTAACGTGCCGCTAAACTCGAATGTCCTCTCGCTATCGTTTCTCTCGCTCTCGTCTTGCACCTCATAAAGTACGAGCCCGTCGGCGTTTATGCTCTCTATTCTACCCGTCCAGCGATCGGAGATGTCGCGCAGCTTAGCCTCGTCAAATTCGGCCTTGGGCGGCGTTAGTCCATAGAGCACGAGCCCCTTTTCTTTGTTTAAAATTTTTTCTTTTAACATGAAATTTCCAAATTTAAAATGTAGAAAACCCCGCCGTTTGCGGTTAAATTTACACTGCGACGGCGCGTGCGCAGGATAAATTATTCGCCGCGACCGACAAATTTGCTCCGCGTCAAATTTGAGCGGGTTTTCTAAACCAGCCAAAATTTGAGCTAGCAAAGCCGCTCTCACCGCAAATTTAAGCGGCAAAAGCGGCAAATTTAGCCGAGTCGCAAGCGGTCGAAATTATGAATTTCTTACGATTTTGACGGCTTCGACCATATTTTTTAGGCTCGGCTCAACCTCTTCCCATTTGCGCGTTTTTAGGCCGCAGTCCGGGTTGATCCAGAGCTGTTCTTTTGGCAGAACCTCGAGTAGCGCACGGATCTGGCGCACGATCTCGTCGGTGCTAGGAACCCGCGGGCTGTGGATGTCGTAGACGCCTGGGCCGACTTCTTGTTTGTAGCCGACAGATTTAAATATCTTTAGCAGTTCATTGCCGCTGCGAGCGGTCTCGATGCTGATGACGTCGGCATCCATCGCCTCGATGGTCTTAATAATGTCGTTAAACTCGGAGTAGCACATATGCGTGTGGATCTGCGTTTTAGGCTCGGCCGAGCTAACGGAGAGCTTAAAGCAATCGACCGCAAATTTCTCGTACGCGGGGATGTTTTCGGCGCGTAGCGGATAGCCCTCTTTAAACGCCGCTTCGTCCACTTGGATGATGCGGATACCGGCATTTTGCAGGTCTGCGATCTCGTCAAATATGCAAAGCGCAAGCTGCTTAGCCACCTCGCTGCGAGGCAGGTCGTCGCGCACAAAGCTCCAGTTTAGCATGGTTACAGGCCCAGTTAGCATGCCTTTCATTATGCGACTAGTGCGGCTTTGGGCGTATTTCATCCACTCGACTGTCATCGCTTTTGGGCGGCTCACGTCGCCAAAAAGTAGAGGCGGTTTCACGCAGCGGCTGCCGTAGCTTTGCACCCAGCCATTCTCGCTAAATGCATACCCTTCGATCTGCTCGCCGAAATACTCGACCATGTCGTTACGCTCAGGCTCGCCGTGGACTAGCACGTCTAGGCCAATATCTTCTTGAAATTTGACGCAGTCGTCGATGTATTTTTTGATGCCGGCTTCATACGCGCCAGCGTCGATCTCGCCTTTTTTGAAGTTTTGGCGAAGCACTCTTAGCTCGACGGTTTGCGGGAAGCTACCTATCGTCGTGGTCGGTAGGATGCCGTAGTTTAGGCTTTCGCGTTGGATTTTGATGCGATCTTCAAATTTATCTTCACGCTCAAATTTGACTAGATTTTTCACGCGGTTTTGCACACTTGAGGAGTGGATCAAATTTGACGTCGCGCGCGTTTTAACCGCAGCTTTGTTTTCTTCGTAAATTTTGCTCTCCGCCGCGTTTAGCGCTACGCCGTTAGCTAGTTTGGTTATGATTTTGATCTCGTCTAGTTTTTCTACGGCAAAGCTCAGCCAGCTTTTGACCTCGGAGTTTAGTTTTTCTTCGTATTTTAGGGTATAAGGCACGTGAAGTAGCGAGCAGCTAGGTCCGACGTAGAAATCTTTGCCGCCTATTTTCTCGCCGATCTCGCGGACTAAATTTACCTTTTCGTCGATGTTGCTTTTCCAGATATTACGTCCATCGATGACGCCTGCAAATAGCGTTAAGTGGCTGTTTTTGATAGTTTCAAGCGCTTCAAAATTTCTTTTGCCGTGAACAAAATCAAGTCCGATACCGTAAATTTTAGTTTTCGCTACCTCAGCGACCGCCTTTAGCGCGTGTTCGAAATACGTCATAAACACGATTTTTACGTTGCCGGCGGCTTCGGCTAGTTCATTATACACCTTACCGATGACGCTAAGTTGGATATCTTCGTTTTTATCGGTCGCAAAAATCGGCTCGTCAAACTGCACCAAAATTTCGTCATCAAGCGTCGAAAGTAGCTCAAGAAGCTTTTTGTACTCGGCGACTAGAGCGTTTAGATTTTTAAACGGGCAGCTGCCGTCGGTGGTCTTTGAAAGCGCCAAAAACGTGATAGGGCCGATCAAATTTACCTTGCCTTTTACGCCCGCAGCCTTTGCCTCTTCGTATTCGGCAAGGATTTTTGATGCATCAAGCTTAAACGTAGTCTGGGCGCTAAGCTCAGGCACGATGTAGTGGTAGTTTGTGTTAAACCACTTCGTCATCTCCATCGCTACGCCCGTTTTGTTGCCGCGAGCGCAGGCAAAATACTGCTCTCGTCCGCTCAAATTTGCAAATCTAGGCGGTACGGCGCCAAATGCTATGATGCTATCAAGCATAAGATCGTAAAATGAAAAATCATTTACGCTGATAGCCGAAATTTCGGCGTCCTTTTGGTACTGCCAGTGTCTGTTTTTTAGCGTTTTAGCGACGCTTAGTAAATTCTCCTCGCTAAAGCCCTCTTTGCCGGCCCAAAGACCCTCAAGTGCGCGTTTTAGCTCTCTTTTTTCTCCGATTCGCGGGAAACCCGTAACATAACTTTTTATCATTCTCTTTTCCTTTTTTTAAATTTTGTGATTTTTGGATTTAAATTTTAATTGCGTTATCTTGAGGCGAGTTTGGCGGTTGGCGCCCAAATTTGCGACCAAGGCTAGGCACGTAGCCTGCCGCGGGTAGCAAATTTAAGCCTCCGTCAAAATCGTCCAAGAGAGCGCAAGTAAAAGGCGGGTGGCAACCGCTTTTTCTCAAACTAAAATAAAATTTATAAAAAACTCTACTGAATAAATTTCGCCCAAATTTCAGATGCTGCTTCGCTTTGTTTTTAAAAATGCAATTACAATGCGCCCCTCGCGGCGATAGAAATAAATTTATATTAATGTTTAAAAACGTGAAATTATTTAAAAATTTGGTTGTTTTTTTAAAGTCGTTTGCAGTTTTTTTGCTAAGATTAAAGAGTCTCAGGCATGGGGCAAGGCATTAAGCTCATCCTTTTGGGGTCAAATTTGAGCCGTATTATAAAGATTTTTAAAAAATAAATCAAGAAGTTTTTATCAAATTTGGGCTAATTTGAGGCAGGCCGCAGCCCGCCTCTTAAATTTGCCTAGTCTTTTTTGCCTTTATTTAGCGATTTTAGCTTGGCGTCGGTGTCATCGGTTAGCATCGTAAAGATTTCGTTAGTCAAATTTTGCGTTAAAGCTTTGGCTTCCTTCATCATATTTATCGAAAATTCGTTTAGCAGCTTGTTTGCTTTGGCTTTGTCTTTTTTGTAGAGTTTGACGTATTCGTCTTCAAATTTAGCCTGTTTGACCGCCAGCGCGTCCTCAAACTCCTTGTAGGCCTTTTTTACAACCGGCGAATACTTATCGTAGTCCATCATCACGAGAGTTTGCAGCTTTCTATACGTCCAGTAGATCGACTCGTCGTCGGCCTTATACGAGCCCTTGTCGTAGCCGCCTATGAATTTATCCAGCCCGTAGTAATACGGCAAATAAACACCAAGATCAGACATGCCAAGCGCCACGTAGGTCACTCGGCCGATTTCTTGCGGTAGCCACGGGCGCACCTGCATCACGTGCGACTCGTAGGTTCTAAAGACGCTCACGGCGCGGTAGATGTTTTTTTGATTTTCGTCTTTACTCGCGTAGTTATCGTAGGCAGTGCCGTCGTAGTGGGATCTAAGAGCATCTTTTAGATCCTGCACGCTTAGCTTTTTAGCCGGTTTTAAAAATACCGGATAGTTGCCGCCGTCAAGGGTCTGCTTGTCTTTTAGCTCCGGGTTAAACATCTGCTGCACCCAGCAAACGCGCGGATAGTTATAAGTCATATCTCTCTCGTCGTCTCTGGTGTAGGCTTTCGTAAACTGAAATTCGCCGTCTTTTGCCGGATCGTAGGCGCCGTTATCTTGGGCAAATTTGATCAAATTTTTCGACCCCATGAAATTTGGATCGTTTTCTTTGTAGTTTTGTAGTCTACCCTGATTTGCGGAGACGAAGTACTCGTCTTTTGGTAGCTTAACCGCCATCCAGTGATGACCGGTGCCGGTTTCAAAGTACCAAAGCTCGTTTTTATCCACGAACACGACGCCAAAACCCTCTCCCGCGCCCGTAGTTTCTACGATCTCGCCGAGCAGCTTCACGCCCTGCGCCGCGCTTTTCATACGAGGCAGCAAGACGTCGGGGATATCGTCCTCCGTGATGCCTGTAGCTTCGTTATACGGATCGATTTTTAGCAGTTCGTCTTTAGCGTATATGGTCTCGGTGCCGCTGATGCCAACGCCCGCGTCATTGTAGCCGACCGCACCGTGAAGCTTAGTGTGGGAGTTTGCTATCGTCGTGTATCTCATGCCCTCTTTTGGCAGCGGATATGTAAAATCATTTGCTCCGTCATGCGCCTTTGAGCTGTGGATGCCTTTTTGATTGGTTTTTTTCGGATGTATCAAAAATACCTGCGCCTTTATCGCCTTGCTATCGGCACTCCTAGCTATCAGCATAGAGCCGTCGTCTGAGGCTCCCTCTCCAACCAAAATAGTCGTGCAAGCTAGCGCGTTTGCGCAAAACATCGCGCTTATTACCGCCGCAGAGGCGAGAAACTTCATCTTCATCGTTACTCCTTGATTTGAGATAATAAATCTAAGTGAAATTATAGGACTAAAAATATTAATTAAATATAAAATTTAAGCTATTTTCAAGATTGTATTGTAAATTTGTTTTGCGTTTTAACGCGCGCCACGTCAAATTTAAATTTTTTAAAGGAATTTTGGGTATAATCCCACTCTTACGCGTAAGGCGTAAAAGAAATTTTAAAAGGATTAGTATGCCTAAGATGAAGACAGTTCGCGGCGCTGCTAAACGTTTTAAAGTGGGCAAAAACAAGATCAAAAGAGGCTCTGCTTTTAGAAGCCACATTTTGACCAAAAAATCTCGCAACCGCAAGAGAGATTTACGCTCGCCTCAGTACGTAGACAGCACAAACGTCGCAAGCGTCAAAGCGATGCTCGGAATTTAAGTTTTTGACGATAAGTCATTCCAAACTCCCCCGAATTTGGGGCAAGACTCACTCAGTGAGCGCCGATTTGTAAAGGATAAATATGGCAAGAGTAAAAACAGGCGTAGTTAGAAGAAGACGCCATAAAAAAGTTTTAAAACTAGCTAGAGGTTTTTTCAGCGCTAGACACAAACACTTTAGAAAAGCTAAAGAGCAATTAGAAAGAAGTTTGGTCTATGCTTACCGCGACAGACGCCGCAAGAAACGCGACTTCCGCCGCTTGTGGATAGTGCGCATAAATGCTGCGTGCCGCCTAAACGACATTAGCTATTCGCGCTTTATCGCGGGACTTAAAAAAGCAAATATCGAGCTTGATAGAAAAATCTTAGCCGATCTAGCTATGAATGACGCAAAAGCTTTCAGCGAGCTAGCTTCAAAAGCAAAGGCTGCTTTATAATACTCAGGGGCGGTTTCCCGCTCCTTTTCTCTGTATCTTTGGTTTAATAAAATTTATTGTTTTTCTCCGATCTCAATAAAACAAATTTCGCTCCAAATTTTAATTTTTGTTTTTCGTTTTTTCCGATAAAATACTGCCTCAAATTTAAGGAGCAAAAATGGATATACAAAAACTAAATCAAAACCTAAACAAACTCAACAAATTTTTATTTATTATCTTAGGCATCGCCGTCGCGATCTGGATCGGCGTAGAAGTTTTTATAGGCAGTAAAGTAGAATACACAAAAGAACAAATGAAAGAAAATCTATGCGAAGCATCAAATGTGCAAGAAATGCTGGTGCGACTAAATTCAGGTCTCCCGAGAAAACTAGATGAGATAAATACGCTCGAAAAAATCAGCTGTGAGAATCGTCGCGTCATTTATCAATATGCGCTTGGAAAAGGACTAGAAATGGATGAAAACGCGCTAAATGATAAAGATATAGCCGAGCTAAAAGACGAGCAAGCAAAGGAACTCAAAAAAGAATTTTGCGAAGATACGCGGTTAAAGGCCGTGCGCGATATAGCCGACGGCGTCGATTTTGTTTATTATATAAAGAACAAAGAGCTTATTCGGGTAAAACTTGAAAGCAAAGACTGTAAATAAACTAAAATAATCAACGTAGTTTGCGTCACAAGTAGCAGCAGGGCTAGATATGACGCCAAACTGCCGCTGCCAAGCAACTAAAGCAGTGTTTAAATAGCATAAAATGCCGTGTCATAACATGTTAAGCTTTTTTTCCAAAAAAGACCCGGTTTCATCTCTTAAATTTTGCAAATCACCGCTATTATATATAACAAAATCCGCCATAGCACGCTTTTGCTCGATATCTATTTGCAGCTCCACTCGGTGCTTTGCAGCGTCGTAGCTAAGCCCGTTTCGCTTCATCACGCGCGCGATCAGCGTATCTTTAGGCGCATAAACGACCGCTACTTTGTCGAAAAACTCGTACCTCTTGCTCTCGAAAAACAGCGGAATATCGACGAAATAAAGCTTTTCTTTCGCCTCCAAAGCCTGCGCCTGCGATAAAATTTCAGCCGTTATCTTCGGATGCAGCAGCGCTTCAAGCTTTGCAAGCTCCGCAGGGTTTTTAAACACCAGCTCGCCTAGTTTTTTTCGGTCCACCGAAACGCAGGGCATGGACGAAATTTCCTCGCCTGAACTAGTGCTAAATTCCGCGTGCGGGTTCAAATTTGCAACCTGTGCGTCTTTTTGCACGACGTATTGCGCGCCGAAAATTTCAGCCACCTGCGCGGCGCAGCGATCAAGGACGCAGTGCGAAATCTTATCGGCGTCGATGATCTCAAATCCGCGATCACGAAGCAGCTCGCAAACCGCGCTCTTGCCGCTGCCGATGCTGCCCGTGATAACGACGGCGTGTTTAAATTGCGGCATTTTGCCTCCGATTTTTTACTCCGATTTTAGCAATTTTTGGCTAAAATTAACCAAATTTCAACAAAGGGCAAAAATGATAAGCTACAAAGACGCTGGCGTCGATATAGACGCGGGAAATGACTTCGTAAACGCGATAAAACCGTTCGTCAAGGCAACGCAAACTCCGCACGTTTTGGGCGGTATCGGCTCATTTAGCGGCGCGGTGAGGCTGCCTGCTGGCTACAAAAAACCTGCGATCCTGGGCGCCACCGACGGCGTAGGTACAAAGCTACGACTCGCAATCGACGCGCGTAAATTTGAGGGCGTCGGCCAGGACCTTGTCGCGATGTGCGTAAACGATCTCATCTGTAACTTCGCCGAGCCGCTATTTTTCCTCGATTACTACGCGACGGCGAAGCTCGAGATCGCAGATGCCAAAGAGGTCGTAAAAAGCATCGCCGAGGGCTGCAAACTTGCCCGCTGCGCGCTGATCGGCGGCGAGACGGCAGAGATGCCTTCGATGTATGAAAAAGGCGACTTTGACCTTGCAGGCTTTGCCGTGGGTATCGCCGAGGAAGACGAGATCGACCGTTCAAAATTCGTCCGCGAGGGCGACGTGCTCATCGCGCTTCCTAGCAGTGGCCTACATTCAAACGGCTTCTCGCTCGCACGCAAAGTAGTCGCCGAGCTTGGGCTAAAATTTGACGACAAAGTGGGCGAGCGCAAGCTAATCGACGTGCTTTTGCAGCCGACTAGGATTTACGTCGGCGACTTTTTAAATTTAAAAGACAAGATCCACGCGCTTGCGCACATCACGGGCGGCGGCATCGTGGAAAATCTGCCGCGAGTATTTCCAGAGGGACTAGGCGCTAAGATCGAGCATGCCGGAATCCGCACGCCTGAAATCTTTAAAATCATCGCGCAAAAGGTCGAGCCTGCCGAGATGATGAGGACGTTTAACATGGGCGTTGGCATGATCGTAGTAGCTCCGAAAGAAAACGCCGACTTTGTGCTGGCAAATACCGACGGCTACGTCATCGGCGAGATCGTAAAAGGTGCGGGTGCACAGCTAGTTTAAGCAGGCAAATTTAACTTTGGCTCGTAAATACATTGTGAGCCAAAGTTTTTTTACGGTAAATTTATGTTGTTGGCCGTACTCCTCAAAAAACCACTGCTTTTGTTTAAATTTGACCATCATATTTTCTGCAAATTTATATCTCAAACCAGGCAATTTGTTAGTAAAATTTAGTATGTTATGGCATAAAGTTTTTACTTTATCTGTTTGTAAATTTTATATTCAAAAGCCGATTTTAGCGCTAAATTTTAATAAAACTAACGTTAGCGTTTGTTAGCTCTTATATATCAAACATTATCTAAACTCCAAAAATTAAATGTTATATTAAATAAAAATATTAAAGTATAAATTTAATGCTTCTTAGCTAGAATTTGGTAAATTTTAAATACGAAGGATGGGCGATGAGTATAAATTTAGATAGACTTAAGGTGCTTTTTAGCGAGATAAATGCGATAAACGACGAAAGCTTCGGCGCTGGGATGAGTCGCCTAGCCTATACGCGCGAAGACAAGGCCGCCAGAGAGCTATTTATCGCGCGCTGTAAGGAGGCGGGGCTAAAGGTGCACATAGACGCCATCGGAAATATCTTTGCTAGGCGCGAGGGTACAGAGCCCGAACTACCGGCGGTGGCCTTTGGCTCGCATTTAGACACCGTGATAAACGGCGGCGAATTTGACGGCATCCTAGGCGTCCTGGGCGGGCTAGAGCTGATTAGAGCACTAAACGACGAGGGCGTGCAGACACGCAGACCGCTCGAGCTGGTCGTCTTTGAGTGCGAGGAGTCAAGCAGGTTTAACATCGCGACACTTGGCAGCAAGGTCATGTGCGGCAAGCTTGGTTTTGAAAAACTTAAAGAGGTGCGCGACTTTCAAGGGCGAGCTATCAGCGAGATTTTTTCTGAGTTTGGCATCGATCTAGCGAGCATCGAAAAGGCTAAAAATTTGACGCCAAACTACGAGAGCTTTTTTGAGCTACACATCGAGCAGGGGCCGCTACTAGATAACGAAAATATCCAAATCGGAGTAGTGAGCGCCATCGCTGCGCCGCACAGATTTAGCGTACGCGTGCAAGGCCAGGCTCAGCACTCCGGCACGACCGCGATGAAGTACCGTCACGACGCGCTTTGCGCGGCGGCGCAGATAGTGCTGGCCGTCGAGAGCATCGCGCGCGAAAACGCGGCAAACGGTGTGGTAGCGACCGCGGGCAACTGCACGGTAAAACCGGGCGTCATGAACGTCGTGCCAGGCGAAACTACGCTACTAATCGACCTGCGCGGCATTGATCTAGTCACGCGAGAGGCGGCATACGAGCAGATCCTAGCCGAAATCTCGCACATCGAGGCTCAGCGCGGCGTAAAATGCGAGATCAAGCAACTAGCCTTTGACGAGCCGTGCGCACTGGATGGCCGCCTCATCGAGCTCATCGCCCAAAAAGCCGAGCAGCTCGGGCTTAGCTTTGAAATCATGCCAAGTGGCGCAGGACACGACGCGATGCATATGAGCGCACTTTGTCCGACAGCTATGATTTTCATCCCGTCTAAAGACGGTATCAGCCACAATCCGGCGGAATTTTCTAGTTGGAGCGATATCGCTAACGGGGTAAATTTGCTAAAAAGCGTGGTTTTAGAAACGGCGGAAAGGGTTTGAATTTGACTCAAATTTGACGCCGCAAAAGTCGGTCGGTAGACCAAATTTGAAGTATAAATAAGCGCGGGAAATTTCTCCCCCGCTAGTTAAAAGCAAATTTTACGGCAAAATCAAATGCCGTAAAATTTAATACACCACTCAAGCCTTCCTTATATACTCGTTTGGATCGTACTCTTTGCCTTCGTCGTGATCCTTCAGGAGCTTAACCACGACGGGGCTAAGCGCGATGATGGCGATCAGGTTTGGAAGCACCATGAGGCCGTTAAACATATCGGCTAGCTCCCAGACGAAATTTATCTTTAGCAAGCTGCCCGCAAACACAAATCCTACGACTAATATCTGTAAAATTCGCACGAATTTGGCACCAAAAAGATAGCGCACGTTGATCTCGGCGAAGTAGTACCAGCCCAAAATCGTCGTAAAAGCAAAGAAAAACAAGCAAATCGCCACAAAGCTATATCCGCCCGTATGCCCCAAAACATGCGAGGAAAAGGCCTCTTGTACGAGCGAAATGCCCGTTAGCACGGCTTTGCCGTTTTCAAAATGTATCACGTCGGCGCTAAGCACAACAAAAACGGTGATATTTAGCACGATAAAGGTATCGACAAACACGCTCATGATGCCAAGCACCGCCTGATCGACGGGGTGCTTGACGTTAGCCGCGGCATGCGCGTGAGGCGTCGAGCCCATGCCCGCTTCGTTTGAAAACAGTCCGCGCGCGATACCGTATCTCATCGCCGTAGCTATCGTGGCTCCAGTCGCGCCGCCCCATGCCGCGGATGGATTAAACGCGGCTTCAAATATAAGCGCTATGACACCTGGAATTTTATCGAGATTAAAGCAAATGATCACAAGCCCGACCGCGACGTAGAGGATCGCCATGATAGGCACGATCTTTTCGGCGACTCTAGCGATGGCTTTGACTCCGCCGATAAAGATCGTAGCGCAAATCGCCGCCAAAAACAGTCCGCTCGCCCAGTTTGGGATACCAAATGCCCCTTTAAAGCCGTCTGAAATGGAGTTAGCCTGGACCATATTTCCCATAAATCCGAGCGCCAAAATGATCGCCAGCGCGAAAAACGCCGCCAAAACCTTGGCATAGCGGCTCTTTAGCCCGCGACTGATATAAAACGCCGGCCCGCCGATCATGTGTCCGCTGTCGTCTTTGGTGCGGTAAATTTGAGCTAGACAGATCTCTGCGAAATTCGTCGCCATGCCTAAAAACGCCGCGCACCACATCCAAAATATCGCTCCCGGCCCGCCCATTATAAGCGCGGTTGTGGCACCCACGAGGTTGCCTGTGCCCACCTGTGCCGCGACCGCGGTAGCGACGGCCTGAAACGAGCTCATGCCCGATTTTCCCGCCGCTTCGCCGTGCAATGAGAAGTTGCCAAAAAGCCTATTAAGGCCCATTTTAAACTTAAAAATCTGCACGAAACGAAGCCTAATCGTAAAGTAAAGCCCCGTACCGCAAAGTAGCGCGATGAGGAAATACGGCCCCCAAAGAAATGAATTTATAGAGCTTACGAGGTCGGTGAGCATGGATTTGCCTTTATTTTTTAAAATTTTTCAAGTATATTTAAAAAAATATAAAACTAAAATAAATAATAAAAATTTTTTAGCCTATTTTAAAAATATAGGTAAAATTTGGATCGAATTTCGTAAAATAGCGATTTTTGAAGCGTTTTTAAATTGGATTTTGCCGTTACGTTTGGAGTTTGAGTAAATTTGCCGAGTAATTTAACGAACTTGGCAAAATCCAACACGAGGCAAATTTGACTGCGATACTTTTTTGTAAAATTTGACGCGATGGCATGGGTAAATTTGATCGGCGCAAATTTTAATGTAAGTCATTTAAATTTTGTCATCCGCCGCAATCACTCCAAATTTAACCCTTAGATTTTATCTTGGCCAGCCACTCGTCCAGCGTTTTTTCAAAGCCGATGCCGTTGCTCTCGTAAAATTTAAGCGGCTTTTCGAGGTATTTTTGCTCTACCCAGCCGCCGAGGCTATGCGGATACAGGTAATCTTTGGCCTCGGGCGCAGTGTTGATGAGATATGGCGGGATGGCTAGCGGCGGCTCGTTTTTGACATAGGATAGCGCGGCGTTTATGGCCTTGTAACTGGAGTTTGACTTTGGCGAGTGGGCTAGATACATCGCGCATTGAGCCAGGATTATGCGCGCTTCGGGAAAGCCGATCTTGCTAACGGTGGCAAGCGCGTTAGCGGCTAAATTTAGCGCGTTAGGATTGGCGTTGCCGATGTCCTCGCTGGCAAATATCGCCATCCTGCGCGCGATAAAATCAGCACTCTCGCCAGCGTCGATAAGCCGTGCCAGATAGTACATGACGGCGTTTTCGTCGCTACCGCGCAGGCTTTTTATAAAGGCACTTGCCAGTCCGTAGTGCACATCGTCCTCACTAACGCCTTCGCTAACGGCGTTAGCTCGTAGCGTTTTTAAATTTTCTAACGTTATTTTTTCATCCAGACTCACGGCAAACTCGAGCAAATTTAGCAGTCCGCGCGCGTCTCCGCCGCTGCTTTTTACGAGATAGGCTTTGGCTTCGTCTGAGATATCAAATTTAACCTCGCCCCTCACGCGCTCAAGCAGCTTTTCAAAATCCTCGCTCGCAAGCGGCTTAAACTCAAAGAGCATCGAGCGGCTGCGGATGCCAGAGCTTAGCGTGAAATATGGATTTTCGGTGCTGGCTCCGATGATGGCGGCGCGGTAGTTTTCCATCGGTATCAGCAGAGCTTCTTGCTGCGTTTTGCTTAGGCGGTGGATCTCGTCGATGAAAAATAGCGGCTTAGAAAGCGCATTTTCGTGGTTTTTTAGGATTTTGCGAAACTCCTCAATCTTGAGATTTCCGCCGTCAAATTCGTAAAAATCATACTCCATCGACCGTGCGACGACGCGAGCAAAGCTAGTCTTGCCGCAGCCTGCCGGCCCATAAAATATACTGTGCGGAATTTTTTTATTTTTGATAAATTTTTTAAAAACGCCCACCAGCTCGCGCTGTCCGCAGATCTCGTTTAGGCTCGTCGGACGAAATTTCAAGGCGAAATTTTGCAAATTTGCTCCTTTTAAATTTTAAGACATTATAGTCAAATTTTGCGCTAGTTGGCAATTTGCTTTAAGATTAGATTTAATTTTTCGACGTTTTGCTTGTTTTGTTCAAGAGAGCCTTTGAGGATTTCGAGGCTTTTAGGGGATAAATATTCAAGAAGTTCTATAATATCTCTATATTTATAGTTTAGTTCATCATCCCCATATAGCCGTTTTAGTATTTTATCATTTTGCCTTTTATCGTCGCTAAAAAAATCTTGCTCAAAGACCCCAAGCGCATCGGCGATAAAAGGAAGCATATCGGCTTTTATTTCTATATTTCCGTTTAGATAGGCATAGATGCTCGATTCTGTAGGTATTTCGCCCGTTCTTGAGGCTTTCATATCGAGGTTTATTAGACGTTTTGCGAGCTCTCTTTTACTGATATTTCTCTCTTGTAAAATTTCATTTATTCTTTGTACGACTTTCATAAAATTCTCTATTTTCCAGATTTTTATGATTATATGCATATAAATTATCTATAAAGAATAATTTAAGTATTGATAAACTATAATTTTAATATCTTGAAAAAGGAGAAAAAATGAAAAAGATACTTTTGATATCTTGTTTGTTTCTGGTTGGATGTAGCGGTAGTAGTGTAAAAGAAGCGCCTCTTAAGATGTCATATTCCACACAAGTTAACCGATTTTCAGGGGTGCGCTATTCTATAATTGAAATAACTTCGCTATCAAATGACTTGGTTATTAAAGACGTAAGACTCAATAAAGGCAACTGCGTTATTAGAAAGATGATGCTCACCAATGGCAAAATAGAAGAGCTGTTTCCTATGAAATTAACATATGGCAATAGCATAAAACGCACCGCGACTTGCAAAAAAATACTGGAAGCTGAAGTTGTTACCAATGATGGCAGTTGGACTTTTACTTGGAATTAAGGATATATTATGCTAAATACAAAAAACGTAAATATAGTTTGTCTATGTGGCAAACTACTTGAAAACAGAAATATATCAAAAAATACTTCCGCTTCTTTTACCAAAAAATGTGACTGCTGCAAGAAAAATATTTTTATACAAATAAAAAATAGTGAAGTCTTTGTAAGTTATAAATAATAAAACTTAGAGGCGATTTCTCGCCTCTAACATAAATTTAAAACGTCTTTTCAAAATCTACGTAGAAATTTCTACCTTTGCCCACTCTAGAAGTATCTTTTAGGCCGTTAGCGTAAATGTATTCTTTATTAAAGATATTATTCACGCCGAAGCTAATTTTTAGCCCCTTGTTTAGCAGATAGCTGTCGAAATTTTTCGGCTCCCATCGGCCTTTAAAATTTACGATAGTAAAGGTTTCGTCTACGTATTCGTATTTTTGACCTCGCACGACGTAGTATTTCTCGTCGTTGTTAGGCCTAAACCAATGCATCATATCGCCGCCCAGACTAAGCCCCCACGGCTCGTATCTATACATCGCGCCCAAAGTTAGCTTATCGGCGTAGACGGTGAGTATCTTTTTGGTCGCCTTGTCGTAGATTTTCGTATGGTCGTATCCGAGCGAGAATGTAAGGTTGTTTATCGCGTATTTGGACTCGATTTCGATGCCGCGGCGTTTTGCGTTATCAACGTTTTCGTACATACCGTAGCGTCTGCCCGGCGCTTCGGCGTCAAACGGTGGGTTGCCCTTGTCCGGTCTTGCTTTTAAATTTATCATATCTTTGATGTTGCCGTCGTAGTAGGTAGCCTTAAAATACAGCTCGTCGTCGCCCAAAAGCCCCTGCTTGTCGATAGAAAAGCCTACTTCGTACTCTTTTGCGATTTCAGGTTTTAGGTCGGGATTTGGTATGTACCAGTAGTGCGGATTTAACGGGCCGGCCGATGACGTCTCGTTTGGCGTCGGTCCTCTAAATGTCTCTGCGTAGCCTACGAGTAAATTTATGCCGTCAAAAACCTCGTATGCAAGGCCAAGTTTCGGAGAAAATCTAGACTCGGAGTATGAGCTACGATCGCCGTTTTTGACTCCGCGTTTAAATTTATCGAATCTACCGCCCAGAGTAAACTCGAATCTACCTACGCTAAATACGTCTTGCGCGTAGATGCCGAGGTCTTTGTAAAAATTCGGAAATGAGCCAAAGTCGCTAAGCGCGCCGTTGTACCAAAATATCGCATCCTCTTTTCTATGCTCGTAGTCGATACCGGTAACTAGCCTGTGCTCTAGCACGCCGGTGTCAAAGAGGCTTTCGTTTTTGAGCCTAACGCCCCATCTGTCGTCTTTGTTTTTGTAGTCGATATAGACTGGATTGCCTCTGCTAAAGCCCGTTCTGATCCTATGATTTAGAGCTTTTGCGTTGTAGTACTGAGCGGAGAAATTTATCCATCTATTATTAAGCGGAGTATATTTGTATATCAGGCTATAGTCTCGCTGTTTTAGCCGTCCCGAGGTAGGCAGCTGCGCATCCTCGCTCCAGAAAAGCGACTGCCAAGGCGAGGAGGAGAATTTTTCGTGGTAGTTAAATACGCTAGCCTCCAGGGCATGCTCGTCGGTTATCGCCCACTCGGTTTTGGCAAAGACAGTGTTTACCTGCTCGTCGTTTTCCGCGTATTTCACGCCCGAGCGCTTGCCGTCTCTAGCCATCTTTATCTTGCCAAAGTCCGCGTGCTTGCCGTAGAGTAAAATGCCGAAATTTTCCGTCGGCTTAGCTGCGATGGCGGCTCGATTTGAGTTCATGTGGTTGCTCTCCTGGCGGTGGCCGATCGTGACGCCGTAGTCGCTGCCCGGGTTTATAAAGTCGCTCACGTCTTTGGTTATCATACTAACGATACCGCCAACCGCACCGCTGCCGTGTAGCACGGAGCTAGCGCCCTTTACGACCTCGACGCGTTTTAGCAAGTCGTTATCCACGCGAAAGGTTGAAATTTGATTAGAAAAAAGCGAAGGCGAGCGCTTAATACCGTCTTGTTCGATGATGACGCGTGCTTCGCTTTGGTAGCCGAATCCGCGGATGTTGTAGTACTGGCCGACTTGTCTACCGTGGTCGTTGCCGAGCATCACACCCGGCACCAAGCCGATAGCGTCGATAACGGACGGCGATTTAACTAAGTCGTTTTGATTTAGGACGCTGACTTGGCCCGCGTATTTAGCGACGTCGGTTTCGCTCCTGTTTGCCGTGACGGAGACCATATCAAGCTTCACTGATCCGGTCACGTTGCTATCGGCGCGCTTAAATTTGCTGTCTGAACTACTCATCTGCGCGAGAGCCGAGGCTGCACTCAGTAAAACTGCAGCCGCGATAATGCTAAATTTACCCATGACATCCCCTTTATATTAAGAAATTGATAATAGGTATAATTTTATATATTTTTCATTTAAATTAAGTTTTATTTTTAACGAAATTTTTAAATTTGATTTACGAAAAAAGGAAAGAAAAAGGATATAATACCCGCCTATTTCATCTAAGGAGAATATATGAAAAAGTCATTGTTAGTAATTGCCGCTCTTGGCGTAATGGGCGCAAACGCCGCAGCTACGGTTGAGCTTTCGCCTTCTTGCGAAGAGTACTTTAAGCTAGTTGACGAGTTCGTCGAAAAAACTAAAGATAACCCGCAAATGGCGGCTATGAAATCTACTTACGAAGATCAAAAAGCCCAGTTCGCTCAGCTTCCGCAAGACTCACAAGAGGCTGCTTGCAAACCTGCCCTTGAACAAATGAAGCAAGTTATAGCTACGCTACCTAAATAATTTTTATCCCTCCGTTTGGAGGGATTTTTTGTTTTTTAAATTCTTTGTTACTATCCAAAATTTATGTAGATTTATTAAATTTTAGCACCAAATTTACTACTACAAGAACGTATAAAACGTAAATTTAATCCCGAATAATCTTTGCCTTTGCCGTTATGCTCGCGATCTTTAGCTCGTAGATATTCATCGCTTTTAGCCCGTGAGCTGCCGCTACGCCAAAGGTTCGCATGTAGTTTGGCGTGTATTTTTCGCTAAGCAGCCGTAGCGCATGCAGCCTCGCCGCCTCGTCCGTCACGACGTAGGCATTGGTTATAGCGACGGCGGATTTGTACTCGGTCGTAAAAACTTTCGCGCCAAGCGCCTTGCCGTCGTCCTTGATCGCGTCTAGCTGCTCGTCCGTCAAAACCGGCACCCGCGCGTAACTCACGCAAACTAACGTCACGCTCTTGCCGTCTTTTAGCAGCTTTGCCTTAGAGCCTACGGGAGCGCCGTGCAAAAATACGCTCTCGCCCTCGCGCACGACCGAGATCGGCACGCTAAAAATCTCGCCCTCTTCACCAACGCAAGATATCGTGCCGTACTCGCATGCATCAATGATCTCAAGTCCCTCCTGCGCGCTTAGTTCTCTATCTTTTCGTCTCATTTTTCCGCCTTTAAATTTTTGAAAATTATAAAATTTAAATCCTAAAAAAGTGTATAATTTTGCAAATTTAAAGGACGGCGATGAGAAAAATATTGATATTTTGTGCTCTGGGCACACTGGTTTTAGGCGCTCAAAACGCGTGCGAGGAGTACGTAAAGCAAAGCAAAATTTACCTAAACGAGCTTTACGAAACAAAATCCAAGCAGCTAAAAGACGATCCGCATGCATTTAGGCTGTTTGAGCTCAAATTTAGCGAGCTGCAAAAAGCTCAGGAGGGCCAAGCGGCGCTAATCATACAAAGCGGCGACGAGAAATTTTGCGAGCGCGAATCGGCCAAGATAAAATCCGTGCTAGATGAAATAAGAGCAGAAAAGGCGCAAAAGTAGGCCTGTTTTATAGAAAATTTGAGCCGCTTTTGCCGAGTAGAGTCAAAAGCTCTACAATCAAATTTGAAACCTGCCAAACCTAGTCTGGCAAGCTTTTGAATGCAAATTTGACGTAGCCCGGCGCAATTAAAACCGCATAGTTACCAAATTTTGCAAACTCGCTTTAGCTAAATCACAAAAGCTCGTTTTGTCGCAGCCGACATCAAACCATCCTAAACCGCGTTGTTTAAATCCCAATCTATCGGCGCTTTGCCGTGCTCGGCGAGATATAAATTCGCCTTTGAAAAGTGCCTGCAGCCAAAAAACGCGCCGCGCGCTAACGGGCTTGGATGAGCCGCCGTTAGTACAAGGTGTTTGTTAGCGTCGATGAGAGGGGTTTTGGCCTTAGCCGGGTTGCCCCAGAGCATGAAAACAACGTTCTGGGCGCGTTCGCTAAGCTTCCTGATTGCAGCGTCCGTAAACTCCTGCCAGCCAAAACCCGAGTGCGAGTTAGCCTGTCCTGCACTAACGCTTAGCGTCGCATTTAGCAGTAGCACGCCCTGCTTCGCCCAGTAGCTCAGATCGCCAGAGTTTGGCTCCGTTACGCCCAAATCGTCGCGGATTTCTTTGTAGATGTTGGCGAGGCTCGGCGGAATTTTGACGCCGCGCGGCACGGAAAAGCTTAGCCCCATCGCCTGACCCGCGCCGTGATACGGGTCTTGACCCAGGATCACGACCTTGACGGCGTTAAACGGCGTGAGATTAAAGGCGTTAAATATCAGCGCGTTTGGCGGATAGACCTCGCCGGCGGCCTTTGCGCGCAAGAAATTTTCCTTTACGCGGGCGAAATTCTCGCTCAAAAATTCATCTTTTAGCGCCTCTTTCCAGCCTGCTTCGATTTGGATTTTGTCAATCTGCATGATTTTCCTTTGTAAATTTGCTCTTTTTCTTTACGTTCATTTTAAGGCAAATTTACAAAATGATAGCCAAAAATATTTAAATTTAAGCGGCTCAAGATACGGTCAAATTTAGACGCGTTTGTCTTGTTGAATTTTCAAAAAAGGGCAGGGTGGTTTTAAAAATTTACTGTATAATTTAAACTAAATTTTAAATAAAGGAAACAACGATGTCCGAGCAAATTTTTGAGAAGCTAAAAGAGCTGCTAAGCGCGCAAAATGCGGACTTTCGCACCGTATCTCACGCGAGCGCAAAAACATCGGCCGAGGTCGCCGTGGCGCGCGGCACGCAGCTAGGGCAGGGGGCAAAAGCGCTCGTTTGCGTCGTAAAGGGCGGGGGTACAAAGCGATATGTTTTGGCCGTGCTGCCGGCGGATTACAAGGCTGATTTACAGCTCATCGCACAGGCACTTGGCGGCACTAGAGCTAGCCTAGCCAGCCCTGACGAGGTCATGTGGCTAACCGATTGCGTCTTTGGCAGTGTTCCGCCGTTTAGCTTTCATGAGGAGCTAGAGCTTATCGCCGACCCGAGCCTACTTACGCGCTATGCCGAGCTTGCCTTTAATGCGGGTTTGCTAGATCATTCTATCATTTTAAATACGAAAGACTATGAGCGTATCGCGCGGCCGAGATTAGTTAAATTTGCGATGATGGAGTGAGAAATTTAGTCTAAAAAGGATGAAATTTGATCGAAAAAATACAGCAAACAGCGATAACCAAAGATGATTTTTTGGGTATAAATTTGGACGAAATATTAAAAGGTACAAAATATTTTGACGATTATAGTTCTAAGTTCGCGGACTTGTGCGAGGAAAATTTTAGCAATGGAAATTTAAAAGCGAGCAAGGTATTTTATTTATTAAGGAACGCTTGCTCTATGGCCTTAAAACCCGAAAGTTTAAACGAACCGTATGAAGCCGGGTGCATCGCAGGCGATTGCAGGTCGGCAATACTAGAGGATTTTACCGAGCAAGATTTAGAATTTTTCGAGAGTATTTTGTATGAAATAACCGATTGCAAACTAAAATCAAGGATCGCCGATATTTTATGGATTTTAAAAAGTCCTAAAAATATAAAATTTTTAGAGATCGCCGTAAATGAATACTCGAAAATCTCTCTAGAGCCAAAGTCGCTAAACCAATTTAATATAGATGCTTTTGAAAGGGCTATCAGGCTATCGCGATTATCCAAAATCACAAAAAATCAATACGCCGAAATACTAAATAAAATTTTAGAATGTTTTAATAAGGCGGAGCCGACCGTTCAACACTACCGCTTAAGGATGTTGTATCTATTGGATATCGCGGAGCTGAACAGAAAACTGCAACCAAGCGTAGCTGAAAAATTAGAAAATTTTGCCGATACCTTTGCCGAAGAGGGAGAATTTATGGCGGCTATAGACTATTATCAAGAGTCGCAAAAATGGTATAAGAAGCTCAAAAATAGCCGTAAAATAGCCGAAACCGCACTCAAAATAGCTAATATCTTAATAGAAAAAGCAAAAGAAAGCAGCGCTATATCGTCAAAAATAGACCTAGAGCAAGCACTAAAAGAGCTCAGAAGTATTCCTGTAAAAGATAGAAATGAGCTCGGAATCAATCAAAAAATAGACGAGATACGCAAGCTGATGGGGCAAAATAACCAAGATATTATAAGCGAAATGAGTTTGATTGCTACCGATAAGATCGATATTTCGCGCTATAAAAATAATGCAAAGCTAGCCGTAAAAGGCAAGCAACTATCTGAAGCGGTATTATGCCTAGCTAATATCACAGCAAATCCACTATATGAAGATATCAAAAAGTCATCCGAGAAACTTTTAAAGAAGCCTCTGTTTTCAAATTTTATTACTCAAATTTACGTAGATGCTGGCGGAAGAAAATTATCGCAAATAACTACAAAAGATGATCGATTAAAACATGAAATGTACCAGCAATACCATATACATGTCGAGTTGGCGGTAGACTGCAGTATATTGCCTGCGTTTTGGCAAATTTTAGAGGAGCATAGAGTGTCTATGCGCTGCATTTATAATATCTGCAAAAACTCTAGCGTAGTTCCTGCAGACAGGGTAGACATCTGGGCGCAAGGTTTATATTACGGTTTTGATAGAGACTTTTTGGTTTCAAGCCATTTGCTGATACCTCAAATAGAGCATTTAGCGAGAATTTTACTGCAACAAGAAAAAATCCCTACGACTACTATCGATGAATGCGGCGTAGAATCGGAAAAAAGCATAAACTCGCTTTTACAAGAACCAAAAATATATGAATTGCTCGGGAGAGATTTGACGGAAGAACTAAAATTTCTACTAACGGAGCCGATGGGGCTAAACTACAGAAATAAAATATGTCACGGGCTGGTCAGCGAATCCCCAAACAGTGTCGATATTTATATTTGGTGGCTTTGCCTTAAGCTAGTGGTTAATAATTGTGTTTTATTTGAGGGCATTTACTAGATTTTGCTTACTCTAGTTTATAAATAAAATACGTAATAAAATCAAGAAAAATTATTTAAATTTGCAAAAATATAACTAGAAGATTAAAAATATTAATATATTGGAGATTAGTATATTATTTAGATAATGGCCGGGAGATAGGGATTCGAACCCCAGGAGGCTTTCACACCTCAACGGTTTTCAAGACCGCCGCTTTCGACCGCTCAGCCATCTCCCGCAAAAATATTTTGGCTAATTATAGCCAAATTTATTCGGTTTTTTCCTTAACGTAGGAAGCGCCTTTATTGACTTTTTCCTTTGACCATTCAACGGCATTATTAGTGTCTTCTTTGGCTCCGCGCCAAGTATTTGAACAGCCAACCATAAACAAAGCAGCAGATAATAGCACTAGTAAATAACGCATTTTCTCTCCTTATAATTTTTGGAGGCGACACCCGGATTCGAACCGGGGATCAAAGCTTTGCAGGCTCATGCCTTACCACTTGGCCATGTCGCCGTTTTGGTGGTGCCCGAGACCGGACTTGAACCGGTACGGTAAAAACTACCGAGGGATTTTAAGTCCCTTGCGTCTACCATTCCGCCACTCGGGCTAAGTTAATGGAGCGGGAAACGAGATTCGAACTCGCGACCCCAACCTTGGCAAGGTTGTGCTCTACCCCTGAGCTATTCCCGCATTTTGTTTGAAAATGAGATTTTAGCTGATTTTTGCTTAAAAATTTATTTTATTTCGTCAAATTTCAAAATTTCGTAAGATAAAAATGATATAATTCCAAAATCTTTTCAACAATTGGGGTTATAGCTCAGCTGGGAGAGCGCTTGAATGGCATTCAAGAGGTCGGCGG
>CAURWB010000012.1:0-41745 GCA_963528245.1 uncultured Campylobacter sp.
AGATCCTATCATCAATGCCAATGCAGGATTAGTTACCGTAACCGGCACCGCAGCTCAGTTAAGAAGAGTTTCTGAATATATTAAAGATATCCAAGAAAGGCTCAAAAAACAAGTTGTTATAGATGTGTCTATAATATCAGTAGAACTTGCGAATAGTTATACGAAAGGAGTTGATTGGAGCAAATTTAATATAGGCTTTAAAACAGGACTATATAGTAGACCGATAGTATCTGGCATAACAGAAACCGTTTCCCAAGACACAAACGGTAACCCTATAACAACTAGAACCAATACATACAATCTTATTCCGGCAAACGACCTATTTTGGTCCAATAGAGGCAGTGGACTTGGCGGGGGCTTTTCCCAAAGTATGAATTTGATTGCCGGTTTTAATTTTAATTTAGATGGCGTTTTAAATTTCCTAGAAACAAATGGAAGAACAAAAGTTGTTTCAAGCCCGAAAATTACGACCCTAAATAATCAACAGGCCCTAATTTCCGTGGGAGATAATGTAAACTATAGAGTTCAGGAAGAAAGTCAAAACAATAACGCTTTAAATGGTAAAACCACTATAACCTATAAGCAATATTCTGTTTTTATAGGAATTTTGCTTAACATTTTACCAGAGGTTTCAGACGATAATAAGATTATGCTCCGTATTAATCCATCTCTTAGCAGCTTCAAGTACAATGAAGATGATGTTAGGCAAAGCACAACAATAAGAGAAATCGCACCAGATACTATACAAAAAAAGCTTTCTACTGTTGTGCAGGTAAATAGCGGTGATACAATCGTTTTAGGTGGACTTATAGCTCAGTCTAAAGGCAAGGAAAATACAAAGGTACCATTCTTGGGAGACATCCCTGTGCTTGGACATGCATTTAAAAGCACAAAAGACAATCTTAGGACAACAGAACTTGTATTTATTATAACCCCAAGAATAGTTGACACATCAAACACTACACCAATCAATCAGTCTCTTAAAGATTTAGGTTTTTCGAGGTCAACGTATGAGCAATAAATATACTACTCTAAAAAATATATTTATTGATGTAGCACAAGAAAATAACTACATAAATTTAGATAAGTCTATTATTGCATATAAAAAAATTTTAGATTTGTTACAAAAGCCTGCCAAGTTAATTTTGTTTTACGGCAAGCCTGGGTGCGGAAAAACATTTTTGCTAAAAAAAATCGTAAGCGATCTTAAAGATCGTAGTGACATTATTTTTTTTCCATATCCCTTTTTCAATGAATCAGAATTTGTAAAATCACTATATGAAGGAATTTTTAAAAAAGAGTCTCAGGAAAAAATTGAAAGCTATGAGCAGTTTATTAAAATATACGAGACTAAAATTGAAGATAGTCAAGACAAAAAGCCGGTAATAGTTATTCTTGATGAATCACAGCTTTATCCTGAAATTTTGCTAGAAAAAATTCGTATAATGTCGGATAGCGGGTTATTTAAATTTGTTTTTGCCACGCACGAAACTATTGATAAAGATGTACTGTCGAGAGATTACTTTAAGTCAAGAGTTTGGGAAAGTATAGAGATGGGCTCTATCGATACAGAGGAGATGAAAGTTTATTTGGAAAATAAGTTACAAAATAGTCAGTTTTTTTATATTTTTTTAAAATTTACCGAAGAACAATTTCGTCTTCTAAATGAATTAAGCCAGGGAAATTTAAGAATGCTAAATAAATTAATGTTTAATATTTTTGAACTTTACGAATATTTTGATGCAAATCAACCAACTATAATAGGCGGTGACAAAATGGTAACAAAAATTTTAGAGATGGCAGCCATCAAATCGGAGCTTATAGATGCTTGAAACATATGAGATATTGGAGCTAGAAAGGCGATGGAGAGCCTACGACAAAAAGAGAAAAGAGTTTAAGTTTTCGGACAAAAAAAACTATATATATGCTATTTCAGCTGTTTTGGCTATATCTGTTTCTGTGTCATCACTTACTTTTTATTTATTAAAAGATTCACTAATAAATAATACAAATAACACAACAATTAGTAATGATACCAGGGAAAATAATCAAAAGATTATAAAACATTCTGAAAATATTGAGCCTGAGCAGAAAATCGATCCAGGTAATAATACATTGCTAAATTCTGATAATTTTGGCGGAACCGAAAACACGCCAAACACGCAAAATAGTAGCATCGCAAACGAAGATATCTCAGATAATATAAATACAGAAATTCAGCAACACGGCTGGGTAAATGCAAGCGATATACAACAAGATACACAGAGAGTTAGCAATACTCAAAAAAATATTGGCGGAAAACAAGTGGCAGTAGCCACTCCAACAGAAGAAAAACTAAATTTTGATTCTGAAAAACATATACCCGCAAAGAGTATTAGCGGCTTGCAAAATATAAACAAATTCCAAATACAATCTTCTGGTTCTGAAGTTTCGGTAGATGAATTAACAGCAAAATTTGAAAAATCAAATAGCTCTGACATTGCACTGCTTATTGCAAGAAGATACTATGATGTTAAAGACTATAAAAATAGTGAAAAATGGGCGTTGATAGCAAATGAGCTTGATAGCAATAATGAAGAGAGCTGGATAATATTTGCAAAGTCAAAATACAACCTAAAGCAAAAAGATGATGCTATAAGTGTTCTTAAGATATATAACGATAAGGTAAATTCTGCAAATATCGAAGATCTAATGAGACAAATAGAAGACGATACAGCTTTATAGAATAAAAGCATTATTATTTAATAAAGAGTAAAGGTATTTAATGAATAAATTTTATGAACTTTTTTTGGCGACCATCTTAAAAAATAATTTAATAACTGATATCCAACATCAAAATATATTGTCTTTGTTAAAGGCAAACACGGATTTTGAACATGCACTACAAAAGGAAGTACCAAATTTTTCAACAAAATATATATATGATGTTCTTGGTGAACTATACAGAAGACAGCGTATTACAATTAATGAAATAACTGAAAATTTTGTAATAAATTTAAGAAATTTTTTAGAATACATTGCAAATAAATTTAAGCTTGAATATGTTGATTTAGATGATATTGATATAGACTATAAACTTTGTGAAAAAGCTCCTTTAAATCATTTAAAAACCTATAGTGCTCTACCTATTAAGGAAGATGAAATTGCCGTTTATGTTGCTTTTAAAAACCCATTTGACATGTCTGCGCAAGATAGACTGCAATCTATTTTTAATAGAAAGCTCTTAAAAATAGTTATAACCGATCCATCCAAAATAGATAAATATTTAAGTAAAATAGAACTAAATGATAGTGTAAAAGGCATAGTTACTGAGATCAGAAAGGAGCTATCCTCTACTGCGGTAGTAGGCGGGAATGCAAATGAAAATAGCTCAGGTATACTTAAGTTAATTGAAGTGATTTTAAGAACTTCAATAGTAAGTCGCGCAAGCGATATACATATCGAAGCTACTACAACAAACTGTGTCGTGCGAGGCAGGATCGACGGCATGTTGGCTGAGCTTTTTATTTTTGACAAAGACCTTTTTCCACCCCTGGTATCACGTATGAAGCTACTGTCGAATATGGATATAGCAGAGCGAAGAAAGCCGCAGGACGGTCGTTTTTCGGCTCAAGTAGCAGGCAAAGAGTATGATTTTCGTATTTCAACATTGCCGATACTACACGGTGAAAGCATAGTTTTGCGTATTTTGGATAAATCAAAAGTTCTAATTAGTCTTGAAAATTTAGGTATGCATCCAAGTACTTTTGATAAATTTAACAAAGCAATGAAAGCACCTTATGGCATTATATTAGTGACGGGGCCAACTGGGTCCGGTAAAACAACAACTCTTTATGCTGCATTAAATGATATAAAAAGTGTAGAGACAAAAATAATAACCGTCGAAGATCCAGTAGAGTATCAGCTAAATATGATCCAGCAAGTCCATGTAAATGAAAAAGTCGGACTTACCTTTGCTTCAGCTCTTCGATCCATTTTAAGGCAAGACCCAGACATCATAATGATAGGCGAGATCAGAGATCAAGAGACTCTTCGTATAGCTATCCAAGCTGCACTTACCGGTCACTTGGTATTTTCGACGCTTCACACAAACGATGCAATAAGCGCCGTCACCAGAATCGCCGATATGGGAATAGAGCCGTATTTAATTAGTGGTGCATTGGTGGCGATAGAGGCCCAAAGGCTTGTTAGAAAACTATGTCCAAACTGCAAACAAAAAACCGTTTTGCCGCCAAATTTACATGAACAATTTCAAGACTTCTTGCCGCAAGATTATCAGTTTTATAAACATGTCGGTTGTGATCAATGTTCTCAAACGGGCTATGTAGGGCGAGAGATGATAAGCGAAGTTTTACCGATAAGCGATAAAATTTCAGCAATGATAGCAAACGGCACTACAAAAGAGGAAATAAAAAAAGTAGCATACGAAGAGCATTTTATAGATATGTTTAAAGATGGTATTATTAGAGCCGCAAGGGGCGTAACAACAATAGATGAAGTATTTAGAGTGGCTAAAGTATGAAATTTTTTGAAGTTGAATATATGGCTAACGGTCGTCGCCAGAAGATGACCTTAAAAGCAAACAACAGAAGCGAGGCACAGGCCTTAGCAAAAACAAAAAAAGCCGGCGTAATAGTAAAGGTAGGAGAAACAAAAAGCATCCCGCTAGAAGAACAATTCACTGACATGATAAGCAAGGCATCAGTCCTTTTAGGCGGTTCAAAAATAAAAATAAATAATTTAATAGCAGCTTTTAGGCAATTAAGCGTTATGACAAATGCAGGAATTTCAATCCATGACAGCATCAAGGAAGTATCTAAATCAACAGAAGACAAAAGGCTTAAGGCCATATTTGCAACCCTAAACGATGATCTCAACCAAGGTCAAAGTCTAACCGATGCCATAACCAAATTTAAAGGTGAGCTTGGTGACGTAGTTATTGCTATGGTAAAGCTTGGCGAAAGCACAGGTAATATGTCCGAGTCGCTACATAAATTATCCGAAATTTTGCAAGAAGTTTGGGAAAACCAAAGAAAATTTAAAAAAGCCATGAGATATCCAATTATTGTAATGTCTGCTATGGCGATCGCTTTTACTATTTTAATGATATATGTTGTTCCTCAGTTTAAGGAAATTTTTGAACAGCTTGGATCAAATTTACCACTACCAACAATTATTCTTCTTTCAATAGAAGAGGCCTTGAGTAATTACGGACTATTTATATTGGCAATTTTTATAGCCACCATATATGCTATAAAATATCTTTATAAACGAAATGATATTTTTAAATATAAATTTGATAAATTTATGCTAAAAGTTTATTTAATTAATAAAGTTATATTCTACTCAACAATGAATAGATTTAATCTTATTTTTACAGAACTTGTAAGAGCAGGTATTCCAATTGCTGATGCACTTGAGACGGCAACTTTAACGGTAGAAAACCAAGACATACACGATAAGCTTGCCACAATCAAGATTGCTGTTCAAAGAGGCGTATCCTTGACAGAAGCTTTTCGAGATACTCAGCTTTACGAGAGTATGCTTATTCAGATGCTAAGCGCAGGCGAAAAAGGCGGTGCAATAGATGCGATGCTTGAGAAAGTAACCGATTATTACAAAGCTAAATTCAGCGACCTGGTTGATAATATTTCAAGCTATGTGGAACCGATTATGCTTTTATTTATGGCGGGTATGGTTATACTTTTGGCGCTTGGTATTTTTATGCCTATGTGGGATCTTGGAAATGCAGTTCAAGGACGATAATTAAAACAACAATTAAGGAAAGAAATGCAAAATAATTTACATGAACGTCAAGTTAGTGCAGATGCGTTTTTGGTTTCAAAAACCGATACGAAGGGAAAAATAACTTATTGCAATATCCCTTTTGCTCAAATAGTCGGCGCAAAAGGTAATGAGTTAATCGGGAAACCGCATAATATCGTGAGGCATCCAGATATGCCACGCGTTGTTTTTAAAATTTTATGGGAGTACGTAAAAAATAAAAAAGAGGTTTTTGCCTATGTTAAAAACAAGAGCTTTGACGGTTCATTTTACTGGGTATTTGCAAACGTTACCGCTTCGCTTGATCAAAATGGCAACATTATCGGTTATTATTCGGTTAGACGAAAGCCAAATCCAAAAGCCTTAGAAATCATTATCCCGCTTTATAGGCAGCTCTTGGAAGCTGAAAAGAGCAGCGGCATGGAAGCCTCATCTAAGCTTCTTGATAATATTTTAAAAGAAAAAAACAAGAGCTATGACGAGCTAATGAACGACTTACAAAGATTATAAAAGGAAAATCATGTTTTTTAAAAAAGAAAAAGTAAATTACGATGAAATTTTAAATGTGGTCGAACAGGCTAGAAACGGCTTTTTGGAACCTAGAATTTTACAAATAGATCCAAACTCTCAAATCGGCAAAATAGCACTTGGTATAAACGATTTGCTCGATCAAATCGAAGCTTTGCAAAGAGAAATGGGCACTTGCGTAAAATCAGCCGAAAGCGGAATAACTTATAGAAATATTTTTGCAGAGGGATTTCGAGGTCTTTTTAGAACCAATGCCATATCCATGAGCGAGGGCGTTGAGGGCATAAAAGCCGGTCAAAAAGGTAAAACAAGAGGTATACTATCTGAAAAATTTAGCGAGCTCGGTAATGGAAACGACGGTATTTTAGAAGTACAAAATGACCTCAATCAAAGCATTAAAAATTTAACCCAAATTTCAACCATGGCGCAAGATACTTCGGTAAAGGCCAACGAAAGTATGTCGGCCGTAAGCGAACTTAGCCAAAATATGGGCAACCTAGAGCACCTGATCACAGAGTCTACCGAAGCTATTAAAAATTTAACCCACAGAACCGAAGAAATCTCATCGGTAGTAAATTTAATCAAAGATATCGCCGAGCAAACAAACCTACTCGCCCTTAACGCTGCTATCGAAGCGGCGCGTGCCGGCGAGCATGGGAGAGGCTTTGCCGTGGTCGCGGACGAAGTGCGAAAGCTTGCCGAAAATACGCAAAAAGCTACAAGCGAAATCGGCATAAATATCCAAACTCTGCAACAACAAACAAACGACCTAAACGATAACTCCAACAAAATCACGCAAATAGCGCAAGTCGCAAACGTAAGCGTGTCTAAATTTAGAGATGCCGTGAATGTATTTAGCCAAGGTGCGACGCAAAGTGCAAAAATCTCAAAATACGTCGAAAACAAAACCATCGGCATCATCGGCAAGATCAACCGAGTGACATATCTACAGACCGCATACGGAAACGTTATCAACGAAAGAGGCGATGACGAAAATATGCAAAAACAAACGCAAAATTTAAACGCATGGTACGAGAGCGCGGCGGCATATTTTGCAAATTCAAAAAGCTTCGAAAAGGCAAGCGTCCCGGCAAAACAAATAAGCGATCTGGTAAAAGCCAATCTAGACGACTCTAAAAACGGCTACAATATGAACGATATCCAAAAATTCGTCGATAGATTCGCCAAGGTCAAACAAGCAAGCGGCGAGATATTTAAGATAATAGACGCGACGATAGAAGAAAGCGTAAAGTAACGTTATATTAAATTTGAGCCAAAAAACATTTGGCTCAAATTTTGCTCTTTTGCATTACTTTAAACCAAAAATCCATTCTATAAAATTTTACCAAAACCCATTTTTGAAAGCTTTACATCGTCAAAAACTCTAGAGCAAATTTACACCCTCTATAAACACAATTGGCTTCGGCAAAATTTATACTAGATATCACAAATTTAGCAAATTTACTCCACGCTAATCAAAAAAAACCGCATGTCGCAAATTATACAAATTTGACCAAAAAAGTACAGCAATCCATGTCGCTTCAAATTTTATAAAAGCCAGCCTGCCCTCACCTCAAATTTGACCAAATCCCAAAGCAAATTCGGTCAAATTTAAATGCCAATTTAATCTAGCAGCCTCTTTGCGCACTCGCTTATGCTCTTGCCGTCACTTCTAGTGCCGATTTTTTCTTTGGCCGCTTTCATCACCGCGCCGATATTTGCGCCCTCGCCAAGGCCAGCGATGATCGCTTTTATCTCAGCCTCCAGCTCGTCTGCACTTAGTTGCTTTGGCAAATAGCCACTTATGATATCGATCTCTTTTTGCTCGTTTTGTGCCAGATCGTCCCTGCCGCCGTTTTTATACTGTTCGATAGAGTCCATGCGGCGTTTGATCTGGGTTTGTAGGATCGGTAGCACCTTTTCATCGGTCATCTCGATACGCTCATCGACTTCGACTTGTTTGATGACTGAGTTTATGAGCCTTAGCGTATCGCGGCGAAAGTTGTCTTTTTCTTTCATCGCAGTCTTGATGTCCTCTAAAATTTGCTCTCTAATCGTCATTTTTTCTCCTTTAAATTTAAGTAGGCAAATTATAACGAAGCTAAAATTTAAAGCTAATAAAACCGCCTAAATTTGGCTTGCTTAAGAAAAATATAGTTATAATTAGCCATTCATTTTTAAAAGGACTTGCTTGAGAAGCGACAATCTCTTTGCATTTGCGATCTTTATAATTACCGCGTTTGGATTTTTCGTTTGGGGCTATCAGTATATCCCGACTCATCACTTTTTACTTTTTAGTATCGCTAGTATTTTCGGTATCTTTATGGCGTTTAATATCGGCGGCAACGACGTCGCAAACTCCTTTGGCACGAGCGTAGGCGCCAAGACCGTCACTATAAAGCAAGCCCTAGTTATTGCCGCTATTTTCGAGCTTAGCGGCGCGATATTTGCCGGCGGCGAGGTAACCAAAACCATCCGAGAAGGCATAGTAAGCTTCCCGCAGGAGGGCACGGAGCCGATGCTTTTCGTGCTGATTATGATGTCGGCGCTTTTAAGCTCGGGTATTTGGCTATTTATCGCGTCTAAAAAGGGGTTGCCTATCTCCACGACCCACTCGATCGTTGGCGGTATCGTTGGCGCCGGGCTTACGATGGGCTTTACGACTATGGGCGGAGATAAGGCTCTAGCCATGGTTTCCTGGGGCGAGATAGGCAGGATCGCCGTTAGCTGGGTGATCTCGCCGCTTCTAGGAGGCATCCTTTCTTACTTCATTTACGGCTACATAAAATCTAAAATTTTGATCCCGACTCGCAAATTTACCCTTGAGCTAAAGGTACTAAAACGCGAGCGTAAAGCCTACAAAGAGCGCTATCTGCAAGAGCTAAAAACAAAACCCGAAAGCGAACAGATAAGAATACTAAGCAAGATCGCGGTCCTTGACGAGGATGACGTTGAAAGTGGCGAACGCAGCGAATACAAGCTCGCCATCAAAGCCATGAAAGAGCGCGAAAAAGAGATCGACACGTCAAAAGCCATGCGCAAACACATCCCGATGGTGGCGGGCATCGGCGCGATCATCATCTCCTCGATGATGCTATTTAAGGGCCTAGCGCACCTAAATCTAGACATCGGATTCATCGGCACGATCTGGATCATCTGCGTCATAGGTATCGTCACATATCTCGCCACGCTTGCGATGATAAACGTGATGAAAAAAGATAACGCAGAAAAGAGCACGAACCGCATTTTCTCGTGGTTTCAGATATTTACGGCCTCCTCGTTTGCATTCTCTCACGGCGCTAACGACATCGCAAACGCCGTGGGCCCATTTGCCGCGATCCTAGACGTGCTAAAGACAGGCTCTATAAACGCCACAGCACCCGTACCTGGTATCGCGATGGTGACGTTTGGCATCTCGCTCGTGGTGGGGCTTTGGTTTTTGGGCAAGGAGGTCATTACCACGATCGGTAGCAAGCTAGCCGAGATCCTACCCACGACCGGTTTTAGCGCCGAGCTAGCCGCTAGTACGGTTATCCTGCTAGCGACAAAGCTCGGTATACCCGTCTCCTCGACGCACATCCTCATCGGCGCGGTGCTTGGCATCGGTATCCTAAACCGCGACGCCAACTGGAAAATGGTCAAACCTATCGTGCTTGCTTGGGTTATCACTCTACCGATCGCAGGCGGCTCGGCGGCGCTAATCTATATGCTTCTAAAGACTATGCTAGGCTTGTAAATTCGACTATTTGCAAGCCGTAACTGGCCGATTTGTTTTGCCAAAACTTATAAAATTAATCTTGATTCTTGCCATAAAGTCACAGCAGTACTCGGCAAATTTCAGCTAGTTTTGTTCAGGTATTATTTAAACTATGGTTTTATGTAATTCTAAGCCTTTGGGCTGACTGCTTAAATTTAATGTCTTGACGATAATGCCCGCCTTGCCAACAAAACGACAAAAGATTTTTCACAACAAACTCAAAAAATCAAATAAAGGCTCTTGCAACTAAATTTTATAAAATTTAGCAAGCTGTTTTTTATTTATGTATTCGCAAATTAAATTCAGTAAACATAATAAATTTGACGGCTGGGTAAATTTAGACGCACGGGGAATTTGACGGCTGGGTAAATTTAGACGCACGGGGAATTTGACGGCGCGCCGACCTCTTACGAGCTCGGCGCTTTGTCGCTAACTATTAAAAAGTATTTTCTCTCTTTTCAAGCACGAGATGAAGGATATACGTCGCCGCAAACGCTACCGCGCTAGGCACTATCCAGCCTAGCATAGAGTCGTAAAACGGCATTTTCTTAACGAGATCCGTCACTAGCGGCACGGAAACGCCAGCGATATCAAGGCCGTTTATGGTTCCTACTACCACGCAGACGTAAACGCAGCTGCGGTAAACCAGCTTGCTGGAGTCTATTAGCGGATTAATAAGCGAGAGGATGATAAGCATGATAGCGACCGGATAGATGGCTACTAGTACGGGAATTGAGCCCTTGATGATGGTCGTAAGGCCGAAATTTGCCACGCCAAAGCCGATCAAACACCACGCCGCAACCCAAATTTTATATTTGACGCGCCCGTCCGTTAGCTCCTCGAAGTACTCGCTAGCAGAGCTTATGAGCCCCAGCGTCGTCGTGATGCAAGCTAGAAAAAACGCCGAACCTAGCACCAAAACGCCCGCTTTACCGAAGTAATGGCCGCTAATGCGCGATAGTAGCTCGGCTCCGTTTATCTCCGGCGCGTCTTTAAAAAGCTCCGCCGACGTAGCGCCGAGGTAGCCTAGCATAAGGTAAATCGCCATCAAAATCACGCCTGCCGTCATGCCTGCCTTTATCGTCGAGGAGACGAGATGACGCTCGTCTTTTACGCCCACGGTTCTGATGGCGTTTATCACGATGATACCAAAAGCAAGCGACGCTAGCGCGTCCATCGTCTGATAGCCCTCTACAAAGCCCTTGGCCGCGGCGTGCTGCGCGTACTCGCCGCTAGGAGCGGCAAATTCGCCTATCGGGAAGAAAAATCCCGCCCCAAAAAGAAGTAAAATAAGCGCCAAAAGTAGCGGAGTTAGGTATTTGCCGAGCAGATCTACTAGTTTTGACGGATTCATGCAGACATAATAATTTAGCGCAAAATACGCCGCCGAATAGAAAAACAGCCAAATTTGCAAATTTTCGTGCGCGATAAAAGGCTTAACGGCGATATCAAAGGGCATATTTGCCGCGCGAGGTATCGCAAAAAGCGGCCCAATCGTGAGGTATAAAAGTGCGGTAAAAATCACTGCAAATACCGGGTCTATGCGGCGAACTAGACTCTGAAGTCCTTTTGCCCTAGCGATGGCTGCTACGCCAAGCACCGGCAAAAGCACCGCCGTAGCACAGAAAAACATGATCGCGACGTAAAAATTCTGCCCAGCCTCTCGCCCCAAATTCGGCGGAAAGATGAAGTTCCCCGCGCCGAAAAACATGGCAAAAAGCGTGAGCGAGATGACTAAAAACTGATTTTTGCTAAGCTTTTGTTTCATTTTCGCTCCATTTTAGTTTTAAATTTGACAAATTGTATTTAGATAAAGTTGAATTTTCGTTGATTTGAGTTAAATTTGCTCATTTTTCGCGCGCGCGTGTTTCGATTTGAAATTTAGCCGCACAGCTGGAGTAAAATTTAAACATTTTAAAGTATAATCGCACAAAGGAAAAAAATGGCGAAAATAAAAACGGTATTTGAGTGTCAAGCCTGCGGTAATCAGCAGAGCAAATGGGTCGGCAAATGCCCTCAGTGCGGGGCTTGGGATAGCTTTTTAGAGCTTAACGCACAGCAGATCGAAACACTAAAAGAGATATCAAAAAGCTCTGCAAAACCCAGCCTCGCAAAGCAAATCAGCGAGGTCGAGATCGAAAAAATCACGCGCATCAGCACGCAAAATAGCGAACTAGACCTAGTCCTTGGCGGCGGCGTCGTGGAGGGCTCGCTGGTGCTGATCGGCGGTAGTCCCGGCATCGGCAAGAGCACCTTACTACTAAAAATCGCGTCAAATTTTGCCGCTCAAGGCAAAAAGACGCTATACGTAAGCGGCGAAGAGAGCGCGAGCCAGATCAAAATGCGAGCCCAACGCCTAGACGCGGTAAAAGACGGGCTGTTTTTACTCACGGAAATTTTACTCGAAAACATCCTAGCCGAAGTACGCAAAAATGAGTACAAAATCCTAGTCATCGACTCCATACAGACGCTTTACAGCGAAAAAATCGCCTCGGCACCGGGCTCCGTGTCGCAGGTGCGCGAGATCACCTTCGAGCTCATGCGCCTAGCCAAAAACGAAAATATCTGCGTTTTTATCATCGGACATATCACCAAGGACGGCTCGATCGCTGGGCCGCGAATTTTGGAACATATGGTGGACGTGGTGCTGTATTTCGAGGGCGACTCCAGCCGTGAGCTGCGTATGTTGCGAGGCTTTAAAAATCGCTTCGGCTCGACTAGCGAAGTGGGGATTTTTGAGATGAGTGAAAACGGACTAATCAGCGCCAACGATATCGCGGGCAAATTTTTCACGCGAGGTAAGGCTACTAGCGGCTCGGCGATCACGATCACTATGGAGGGCTCGCGCGCGCTTAGCGTCGAGATCCAGGCGCTCGTGTGCGAGAGCTCGTATCCTAAGCGCAGCTCCACAGGCTACGAAAAAAACCGCCTAGATATGCTACTAGCGCTGCTTGAGCGCAAACTAGAGATCCCACTGGGACACTACGATGTTTTCATCAACGTGAGCGGCGGCGTCAAGATCAGCGAAACTGCGGCCGATCTAGCCGTGGTCGCGGCGATCATTTCCAGCTTTAAAAATCGTCCGATCAGCAAAGAGAGCGTATTTATGGGCGAGCTTAGCTTAAACGGCGAGATTCGCGAGATATTTAACCTCGATCAGCGCCTAAAAGAGGCAAAAACGCAGAAATTTAAAAACGCGATCGTGCCGTCTAAGCCGCTTGACGCACAAGGGCTAAAATGTTTCGTCGCAGGCGACATCACGCAGGTTTTGGAGTGGATGTAAATTTTGCGCGCCAAAACCCGTACCACAAAAATGCCGAAGGAAAAATATGGAAAATCTAAAATGGAAACTCTCAAAAACGTTAAAAACAGCGATGAGGCAAAAGGATATAGATACTTTTACGCTAGCTAAAATCGTTAGCGAAACCTACGCAAAAACTCACGCAGATAGCTGCTTAGATGTAAGGCAAGAAGTTTTTAAAGTCATCGACGAATACGCACTAGAGGTAAATTTAGAAATTTTAGACTTGGTTTGCAAAATTTTAGGCTCTAGCGTTAAATTTGGCGAAAGCGGAGATTTTTAAATTCACCGCTACTTTAAATTGCTCCAAAATTTAAATCCGGCACAAAAGCCCAAAACGCTTAAATTTACGGTAAAATCAAAACCAAAATAAACGCAAAAACGGCAAAACTTGAGATGTTTAAATTTTATTCATACTTGGGCAAAAATATAAATACGGGCGGCAAATTTTACATAGCTATCCGGCCAAAAAAGGCAACAATCGCCTTTGCATAAAAAAGCTCGGCAAAAGGCATCATTTTTGGTAGGTTGCAACGGTCGAGCTCCAAAAGATCAAGGCGGCGAAATTTACGAAAAAATAAATCGCGCCGCAAAATCAGGTTAGTTACAGCCAAAAAATGCCGTAAAAAGCAAAAATTAGGAACAAAATGTTTGGTTATATTAGATTTATTTTAGCGTATTTCGTATTGCTTTCGCACGTTGGCATCGGGCTAGCGGGCAAAAACATCGGCGTCTTTGCCGTCGTGATATTTTATATCCTGGCAGGACTCGTCACATCAAAGGTTTTTATCAAAATCGCGCCGCAAAACGCTCAAATAAGCTACTTTATAAAAGATAGATTTTTGCGCATTTATCCCGCATTTTTCTTCGCGTTTGCACTCACAATACTGTTTTTTTGCGTGACGTCTTATTTGCATCCAAATTTTAGCGTGAAAAATTTACTTCTAAATGCTCTCATCGTGCCGCTAAACTACTTTTTTTGGCTCGACGTTTCCGTTATAGACGCGCCCGTTGGGCTAAATTTCCTCATACCGCCGGCTTGGTCGCTAGGAGCCGAGCTTCAGGCGTACGCCCTGCTCGTACTCGCGATCAAATTTAGATGGCTGGGATACGCTCTAGCCCTTGGTTCGCTAGGAGTTTACGCAGCGGCGAATTTAGGCTTTATAAATGCCGATATCTACGGATATAGACTTGTTTGCGGCGTATTTTTTATGTTTTATACGGGATTTTTGATCTATCAAAAAGATCTTGGCAAGCTCGCCGTTTTTTACGCGGCGGTAGCGGCGCTGGCGGGCTATCTTTTTTACTCACACAAATTTAGCGCTTTTGGCGCAGAGACGATGCTTGGGTACTTGATCGGCGCAGCTATCGTTCTAGCGCATGAAAAGTTTAAATTTAAGCTCAAATTTAACAATATCGCAGGCTCGCTTTCATACGCGATTTTTATCAGCCATTTTCTTTTTATTTGGCTCAGCCAGCTTTTACTAGGAAATGTAAATTTAGCTTTTGTAACGACTGGTTCGATTATATTTGGATTTACAAATTTCTATTTTATTGAACAAAATATAAACAAAATAAGATTTAGAAAGCAAGCTTAAAATCAACCAAAAAAGGTACGAAAAATACTGCGAGTAAAATTTATTTTAAAACCACGAAAATCGTACGAAAAAGTATCAAAAAATCCCTAAAAATCGAAAGATTATCGACGTATGCACACTCCATTTTCACACGCTCGTCAAAGGAAATTTCATTCCTGCCGCTCACCTGCCAAAGTCCCGTAAGCCCTGGCCTGACCCTTGTTATCTTACCTAAGTTTTTGCCGATTTGTCTTTTTTCGTAAAACATATACGGACGAGGCCCGACCAGGCTCATTTCAAGTCTAAGAACGTTAAAAAGCTGAGGTAACTCATCAAGCGAAGTGCGTCTGATAAATCCGCCTACTTTTGTTATGCGCGGATCAAATTCGTATTTGTGAAATTTTGCAAAATGCTCGCCCTCTGCGGGATTTTGCGCAAGATACTCGTCCAAAATTTTACGCCAATTTTTATGCATCGATCTAAATTTATAGCAGCTAAACGGCTTGCCAAAACGCCCTATTCGCTTTTGTTTAAAAAAGATGCTCTCGCCGGGCTCGTTTATCTTTATGACTGCTGCTATAACGGCGACGACCGCAAGCCAAATCGGCGCAGTAGCGACAACGACGACGTAATCGATCACGGCTTTTAGCAAAATTTTAGAGCGCAGACTCATAACTCGCCCTCTAAAAATCTCTCGTAACTACTCTCCACGAGCCCCTTTATCTCTCGCTCAAAGCGCTCTTTTGAAAATTTTAGCGCATTTTGCCTGATCGCTTGCGGATCAAATTTGTCTCTTATTTTTTCAAATTTTACCACCGCTTCGTTTAGGCTAGCTTCGTTTTGCTCTCTAAAATAAACACCCGTGATGCCGTCTATCACGCTCTCTTTCGCGCCACCCTTACCCAGGCAGATGACTGGCGTACCGCAGGCCTGAGCTTCCACGGGCGCTATACCAAAATCCTCTACGGCAGCAAATACGAAGGCTTTTGCCTTACCCATCAGCTCCGCAGTCTCGCGCGCACCCCTGAAGCCTAAAATTTCAATATTACTTTTGGCGATATTTCTGATTTCATTCATCTGCTCGCCGTCACCCACGACGACTAGCTTTTTGCCGCTTTCGTTAAAGGCGCGCACGATTAAATCGATCTTTTTATAAGGCACCATCCTTGAAACCGTGACGTAAAAGTCCTCTTTATTTTCGTTTAATTTAAAATTTGCAGTATCGACAGGCGGGTAGATCACGGCGGCATCTTTGCCGTAAATTTTACGTATGCGGCGAGCGATAAAATTTGAATTTGCGACGTAAACGTCGGCCCTGTTTGCCGCGGCGATATCCCACAGGCGAATTTTATGTAAAAAATATCTAGCTAGCGCCGCTTTTAGTCCGCGTTCTAGTCCGTTTTGACGCAAATAGTCAAAATACATATCCCAAGCATATCGCATCGGAGTGTGTATGTAGCTTATATGAAGCTGGTTTGAGTGCGTCAGAGCGCCCTTTGCTACGGCGTGCGAACTAGACAGCACGACGTCGAATTCGCTCAGATCAAACTGCTCTATCGCTAGCGGAAAAAGCAGCAAATAGCTCCTAAATTTGCTCTTTGCAAACGGTAAATTTTGAATAAAACTGGTTCGAGCGAATTTGCCATTTAAAATCTTTTGTCTATCGTCAAATTTAAGGTAATCAACAAGGCTAAAAACCTCAAAATCATCCCAAATATCCGTAAAACTCTGCACGCAACGCTCAGCTCCGGCATAGGTTTCTAGCCAGTCGCAAACCAGAGCTTTTTTCATCCGCTCCGCCGCTACTTTCTATCGTAGTCGTCGCTGATACGAACTATATCGTCCTCGCCCAGATACTCGCCCGTTTGCACTTCTATGACGATGAGATCGGAGCTCGTAGTGTTTTCCAGACGGTGAATCTGCCCGCTTTTTATATATATCGACTCGTTTCGTTTTATTTGCATCTCACTATCATCTATGGTTACTAGCGCCTCGCCCTCGACGACGACCCAGTGCTCGTTTCGCTTAAAGTGCTTTTGCAGACTCAGCCTTTTGCCGGGCTTAACCACGATCTTTTTCATCTTGTAGCCGCTACCCTCGCCCAGCACCTCATAGCTGCCCCACGGACGATATACGCTCGTGTGCGTTTCGCAAATTTCAGGCAATGAATTTGAAAAGTGCTTATAAACCTCTTTTACCTTTTGCGAACTGCCTTTTTTGGCGATCAAAAGCGCGTCTTTGGTGTCTACTACGAGCAAATTTTGCACGTCTACTAGTGCGGTCGGTTTTTTAGTTAGGATGAAATTTTCGCTCGCACCGATTTGTAGCGACTCGCCCTCGTTTTTTATCTTTTTACTCAGCTCGTCAAAGCTGCCCATGTCACTCCAGCCCGCATCCAGCGGCACCATTTTGATATTTAGGCTTTTTTGCATTAGGGCGTAGTCGATACTGATATCCTCGATCTTATCCATAAAATTCGGACTTATTTTTAGCAGGCAAGGCTCGTTTGCCGAGCCCTCTATCGCCGCCGCAACATCCTTTACGATATTTGGCGCGTACTTTTTCATCTCACCCAAAAACACGCCCGCCTTAAAGCAAAACATACCGCTGTTAAAATAATACCCGCCCTCTTTTATAAATTTCGTCGCGGTTTCAAAATTTGGCTTTTCGATAAATCGCTCTACGTCGCCGTTTTTATCGGCCTTGATGTAGCCGTAGCCCGTGTTTGGTTCGTTAGGTTTTATGCCAAACGTCACCAAAAAGCCCTGATTTGCATAGCTTTGCGCGATTAAAAGAGCCTTTTTGTATTCAGTCTCATCCTCGATCAAATGATCGCTCGGAGTAACGAGCAAAATTTCGTCCTCATCGCAGCAAAGCGCCGCAAATGTAATCGCCGCGGCAGTGTTTTTACCAAATGGCTCGAGGATAAATTTGTCTATTTTTTTATTTCCGCACTCGTCAAGCGCTAAAAAGTAGTGCGCCTCGTTGCAAACGATGATCGTTTTTTGCGCGTGCACGTTGCGTCTAAGCGTAAGGTCAAAGAGCGATTTTCCGTTAAAAAGCCTAATAAATTGCTTTGGCATTAGCGTTCGCGATAACGGCCAAAGCCTCGTGCCCGAACCTCCGCAAAGTATAACGTTTGTCATTTTTACGCCTTTTGCTTTAAATTTTCGACCAAATTTAAAAATGTTTCTTGAAGCCGCGCCAGTAAATTTTTATCCTTGGTCTCAAATCTCGTGACGATAACCGGCGTCGTATTTGAAGCTCGTACTAGCGCCCAGCTGCCGTCCTCAAATCTCACTCTAACGCCGTCTATGTCGATGATTTCGGCTATTTTACCAAGACCGGCGAGCAAATTTTGCGCGTCGCCATTTTCGTAAATTTCAACCAAAACCTCTTTTAGCTTTGCAACCAGCTTAAATTTTTGCGCGTCGGTCGTTTTTATTTTTATCTCGTCGGTGCTAAAGACCTTTGGCAGTTTATCAAGCTCGCCGTCTAGGTTAAAGCCCTTAGCCACAAGCTCTAGCGCACGAAACATCGCGTACGTCGCATCGTCAAAGCCGAAATACCTCTCCTTAAAGAAAATATGCCCGCTCACCTCGGCCGCCATATCGATATTTAGCTCCTTCATCGCCTTTTTGATATTACTGTGGCCGGTCTTGCCCATGAAGCTTTTGCCGCCGTGCGCGTCGATCTCGTCGTACATATTTTGCGAGCATTTGACCTCGCCCAGCACCCTGGGATTTTTCATCGCAAGGCTATATAGATAGGCTAGTTCGTCGCCTTTTATGTTGCGTTTTTTGGTTAGAACTGCGATGCGGTCGCCGTCGCCGTCAAAGCCAAATCCTATGTCAAATTCGCCTTTTAGTGCAGATTTTAGATCGGTTAAGTTTTTCTCTTCACTTGGATCTGGATGATGGTTTGGGAAGTTTCCGTTGGGCTCGGGGTATAAAATTTGAGCGTCTAAATTTAACGCCTCGCAAATTTCGGGCAAAACCGCTCCGACCGCACCGTTTGCGCAGTCGATAACTATTTTAAGCGGTAAAGCTTTTAAATGCGCAAACTGCTCTATAAGAAAATTTTTATAAGGCGTCGCGATGTCGAATTTTTCAGCTCTTAGATCGTTTGGAATTTGCGTTTTTGCCGCGATGTCTGCTAACACGGCGACTTTTAGCTTTTGCAAATCCTCGCCAAAGTAACTATCCTTAAAAATCGTGATTTTAAAGCCGTTGTACTCTTTTGGATTATGAGAGCCGGTTATCATTACGTTTGCGTCAAATTTGTCCGTAAACACGCTAAAATACCCGACCGGCGTCGGCAGTAAGCCGATACCATAGACCTTGATCCTGGCTAAATTTAGCCCGCTAACTAGCCAGCCGAAAATCTCGCCCGCGCTTAGCCTAGCATCATATCCTACGCTAACGTTTTTTGCGCCCCTACGTAGCATTTCTCGGCCCAAATTTAACCCGATCGCTTTAACGCTCGTTTCGTTTAAATCTTGCCCGAAAATCCCGCGTATGTCGTATTCTCTAAAAATTTCATCTATCAAAATTTTACCTTTTTAAATTTATTTTGTTTTAAGAAGCTCGTATTTTAGCATTTTTGGGTTAAATTTTACTAAACGGCGACGTCGCCGAGCTTTGCGTTGATGGCTTCTATCAAGCTTTGCGGCGCGATTTTTATCTGTTTTCCACGCACGCCGGCGCTTACGTAGACGTAGTCTTGTTTTAAAATCCTCTCGTCAAAAAACGTCTCAAAGGCCTTTTTCATCGCTATGGGCGAGCAGCCGCCGCGGATATAGCCCGTCACTTTTTCAAGCTCTCTTAAGTTTAAAAGTTCGCACTTTTTATGCCCGCTTAGCCTTGCTAAAGCCTTTAAATTTAAGCTCAAGTCGCCCTGTATGCACGCCACGACGTAGCCTCTAGGCTCGCATTCGCAGACGATGGTTTTGTAGATTTTTTCTATTTGCTCGCCGCAAACGGCAGCTACGTGAATGGCGCTCAGATCGCTCTCATCCACTTCGTATTCGACTAGCTCGTAGGGGATATGTTTACCGTCTAAAAACCTCGCGGCATTTGTTTTATGTACCATTGCTTTCCTATTTTAAAAAATTTATGACATAAATATAACATAAGTTCTTAAAAAACAGTATAAGTGATAAACCAATAAACAAAAGATAACATTTAAAAGCACACAAGGTATTGCCAGCCGTGAACAAGTATATTAAAATGATTTTGTCATAAACCGAAGGTTTTAAGCCTTGTCTAGACGTTGCAGGGGCGTGATAGCCCGTACTTGTGATTGCCATAATTGCTCCTTTTTGTATGGTTTAGGGCAATTATTACTCAAGGTGCAGTGTCAAATCTGCCTAGTTTTGGGGCATATTGGAGAAAAATAGTGTCAAAATATACACAATTTGGGGAAAATCGGAAAAATTTTATTAAATCTAGCAGAGTAAGGGCGATTTATCCGCCCTTTTATTTTTGCTTTTTATCGTCTTTTTGCGCATTCTTGGCAGTTATAGCGACTAGTCGCCTTTTTGCCGCATTGATCGCCGCAAGCTTCGTTTTTGTAGAGATGTCTTTGCTGATGATGGTTTTTCTTAGCATATTGCCGATTTTTTCGGCATCGTCTAGCTTAATTATTTTTTCTACTAAACGATCGGCTGAATTTTGTGGTATAATACTATTAGTGGCAGACGAATACGCTTCGCCAGCGGAATTTGCGTCCTGCTTTAGCGCAGTTTTATCGGCGGCGCTTAAAGGTGTTGGGAGCGTGGATGTCCCAACCGTCTGCCGTTTTACATTAGCGACCGACCCCGCTTTATTTGCGGTAGCCATCGTCCGGCTTTCGACCGGAGTGTCGGTTGAGGCGCGCCGACCGGTCGCTTTTTCTAGCTCGGTGTTCCCTAAAAGCTTATCTTGCCTTCTTTCAAGCTCTTTTATTCTCTTATCTTTATTGTTTTTTGTGACGTGAACTATATTTGACCATCGCTTTTTCTGACGCCTATCTCGCCTACTTTTTATCGTCTAGGTGTTTTACCATCAAAGCGTTTTCGTCTATGTTATTCTTAAAAAAATGCGTCGGGTTGTCTTTTATCTCTTTGATCACGCGAAATACGTCCGCTTCGCTTTTAAACATCTCGGGGTGTTTGAGTGCTAAGGTCTTTAAATTTGCCGCCCATTCGTCGCTCAATACGCCGCTTAAATCGTTTATCCATTTCTCGACTTCAAATTTATGCCGCGCGTATTGTTTTGCCGAGCCGCCGTCCCTCATCGTCCAGCCCTCGCCTTTTACGACTTCTTGCCTTGCTTCTGCTTGCTCTAGCTTACTTCCTTGCTCGGCCGCTCCGCCTTTAGCAGAATTTTGTAGTATAATGTCATTATTGGTCTGCGCGTCGTCCTTATAAGGCGAAAACGCAAGCCCTTGGCTATCTTTAGCCATTGGCGCAGACTCATTGGCGAAGTTTGCGCCGGGGTGTTGCCCGGGAGCTTCGCCTTTTACGACTTCTTACTTTACTTCTGCTTGCTCTAAGCTTACTTCCTTGCTCGGCTGTTTCGCCTTGCGTTTCTTTTATGATTTGCCTTATTTCGGGGATTATTTCGGTTTTGAATTTTTCAAGCCCTGTTTTTGTTAGGCTATCCATATTCTCTTTAGGGATAGCGTCGATATTTCTAATCACTACGCTTAGATCGCCTGCATTTCTTAGCGCATTTGCTATGTGGTTTTTTAGGGCTTGGTTATTGCCTAGATACGGTATGCGGGATTTTAATTTATTTACTTTTCTAGCCATTACTTTAAAAGCTAAATATACTTTGGCACAGAAAATGCTAGGAATAGTATGCTAATAATGGTTGCTATTTAACAATTTAAAAAATAAAATGCCTCAAAAAATTAAGCATTTCAAGGCTCCAAAATGCATGGTTTTGGGAAAAAGAAAATTTAAGATATAATTATATTTAAAAATTTAAGGAGAATATATGGCTGAAGAAATTTCAGAAAATCAAGGCAAAAAGGGAAACGGGCTGGTTCTCATCATCATCATTGTTATTTTACTGCTTCTTTTGGTGGTCGGCGGACTTTTGGCGTTCTTACTAATGGGCGGCAATGAAGAGAATGCGCAAGCGCAAGCTGTACAAACTCAAACCGAACAAGTCCAAGCCGCAGCACCTAAAAATACGGCGGGCAAGCGATCAAACGATTATGTAAATATGGGCCCGGTTTATCCGCTCGATCAGTTTATCGTAAATTTACTTAGCGAAAGCGGCTCAAGATACCTAAAAACGAAGGTTGATCTAGAGCTTAGCGCCGATACGCTAACGCCTGAAATCGATAAGAAAAAGCCGCTAATAAGGGATATCGTCGTTTCTACGCTATCATCTAAAACGTACGAAGAGGTAAGCACCCAAAAAGGTAAAAACCGCCTAAAAGACGAGATAGTTGACCGCCTAAACGAGGTTTTGGCCGACGGGCATATAAAAAATATCTACTTTACCGACTTTGTGGTGCAATGATCGGCATAGATATCGTAGCGATCTCGCGTATCTCAAGGCTTAAAGAGCGGCGAGGCGAGGATTTTTTGAGATATTTTTTAAGCGACGACGAGATAAATATCGCAAAAACGGACGCTACGATAGCGGGATTTTTCGCAGCTAAAGAGGCTATCAGCAAAGCTCTTGGCTGCGGGATCTCGGCTGAGTTTTCGTTCTTTGACGCTCAAATTTATAAAGACGAGAAAAATGCCCCCAAAGTAAAGCTCTCAGAAAAAATCATCAAAAATTTTAATCTAAAAGACGCGCAAATCACCATTAGTCACGACGGTGGCTTTGCGATCGCCGCGGCGATACTGCAAAAAGCGGATTAAGCTTTTAAATTTGATTCTGATTTACTAAATTTTAACAACCATCGTCGACCCTGTATTTTTATCCAGCAAACGAAAGCCAAATTTGAGTGTTTTTAGTTCGTGCTTATTTAGCACGGCAATCCTCAAATTTGATCCCATAAGGCCGCAAATTTAATCGCACTGCAGCACCAACCAGCTTTTATCAAACTTCCTCTCGCGTAGATCGCTTTTTCTGATCCACAGATAAATTTTACCGTAATCGCACCACATCATCTCGTTTTCGTCGTTACTTCCGATTTGTAGTAGTAGCGTCCACTCGCCGATATTTTGCCGCAATTTTTTAAACTCCGGCCCGCTATAATCCTCATCGCCGCCGCAATAAAAGCCGTTTGTAACAAGCTCGCACTCTAGCTCCATACCGCCTTGGATATTGTCCGAATGTCCTAAAATTTTATTTTCAATGCGCAGCTCGCAAAAATCATCCGCCATCTGCCAATACGCGTCAATTTCGTCATCACTCATCCAGGTATCGCCGACCAAATCTACAACAGTACTTAGTTACAAAATTTAAATTTTAAAATTGAATACCGATTTGCATAAGTTATCTTGTTTTTTAAATCACTTTTTTAGTCTCAATCGTTAAAAAATAGTTATTATATATCTGTTTCTAATATTTTTACTTATAATTAACTTTACTTTTAGATATAATCCCGAAAATTTTAGACTAAAAAAGGAGAAACATGAAACAAAACAGCTTTTTGAGAAAGACTAGAATGAATTGCATAAGATCAAAGACAATGAATTTTACTCGCGCGTTTACGATGATTGAGCTAATATTCGTCATCGTCATAATAGGTATCATAGCCGCCGTAGCCATACCTAGACTGCAAGCCAGCAGGGACGATGCGTGGGCGGTCGCGATGGCTACGCAGATCAAATCCACTATAAACGACGTAATAAATCACGTAAACGCTACGGGCAATAGCAACATAAAATTTAAAACTTATCCTGCCATTTCTAATTTCTACGGCCCCGTAGATATGACGTCAAGTATAGGCATAGAAATCGTAGAGGATACGTATCAGATGTTTCCGAGCAGCTGGATTACGTATCCAAGTAGCGTTCTGGCTTCGTGGGCGGATGGTGGTGCAGTACCTATATATTCAAAAAAAGCGAGCATGGGTAGCGGCAATCTGTGCGTATACATAGCCGCCTCTAATATAGACAACGTTCCTTTTACGTCCGAGCATCCCGCAAGACCGGGTATCTCCGTAGCAGCGGGAAACGTAGGACATATAGGCGGCATGATGAATGACGGAGAGGACAGAAGGTGCGATATTTTAAGAGGTCTTTTAAAAAAAAGCGTTTCCGACGGAAATAACTCCTCCCGGCTACCACACGGTTAACTTCGTAGACGTACCAGCATTTCCAAAAGCAAAATTGTAGAATTGTTCGGCGGCTCGGGGCGCAGACGTATTAAATTTAGCCCCGCAACTCGCTTTCGTGCAAGCAAAACATAAATCCAATAACGCCTCGTCAAAATAAAGCGATTTCACTTCTGCAATGTCGGCAGATGCCAGCCCAGATAATACGCCGCAAGCCTAAACACGACGCCAAACGCAAAAAGCCCCATCACCCAAAACACGCTCGTAAATCCCACATAATCCATCGCAAAATATATAAGCCCCACGACAATACTAACCGTCGCGTAAAGCCCGGTTTTAAGACACCATGGGATCTCGTTAAACAGCACGTCGCGTATCATGCCTCCGCCCACGCCGTTGCAAAGTGCGAGTAGCACGACGCCAAAGACGTTATAGCCAAACTGTAGCGCCACGATCGCTCCAACGATAGAAAAGCTCACGAGATCCACCGCGTCGGTGGTGACGAAAAGGAATTTTTTCTCGATGTCGCTTCGCTTGTGTAGGCGCAAAAACGCCGAGAGAAAGAGCATCGCCATCACGATGATGCACGGAGCGTAGTGCGTGAACGAATACGGCGGGCGCGAGACGATAGCGTCGCGCATAAATCCGCCTCCAAGTGCGGTTAGAAGCGCAGCGATAAAGATACCCAGCCAGTCGCAGTCGCGCTTAACCGCGAAGATAAATCCGCTCGTGGCTGCCGAGGCGATGCCGATGTATTCGGCGACGAGGAGCGCAGTCATTTTTAGCCTTAAGTTTTTAAACGAGATTTTACATTTTTAAAATAAAAAAGCAGTTAAATTTAAATAATATTTAATTCGTAAATAGCGTACGGTTTGTTTAAAGTAGGCGCCGAAAAAAGAAGCAAAAATTTACGTAAAAAAGAGCAAAATTTAAACGCATTTTATGCGGCATATAGACTACGACTTTAACCTACGAGCTACAAGAATTTACCGCTTAACGTCTCGCACACTTATTCAGACCCCATTGGACTAAATTTAGGCTATACCGATAAATCGGCGCAGCCTGCTTGCCGCAAAATTTGCCTAGCCTAAAAGCTAGTCGATCAGCGCAGTCGCCGTCTGTAAGATTATCGCTGCAAAGACGTTTAGACGCGTAAGCGTGAAAATGCGACACGTCCGCCGTCTAAACTATCTAAAGTAGTATATACGCCGGTGCAAAATACGCCGCCGCGCCAAAAAATTAAATTTTAAAATTTTCTATCTCGTTAAAATTTAGATAGCGGTATATCTGCGCCTCTTTGCCCGCAAGCTTTTGGGGTACGATACTCATATATTCAGAGACGCTGGGTAGCCTGCCTAGCACGGCGCAAACGGCCGCCAACTCGGCGCTGCCTAGATACACGCGCGCGCCCATGCCCATTCGGTTATCAAAATTTCTCGTCGAGGTCGAAAACACGGTCGCGCCGTCATTTACGCGGGCTTGGTTACCCATGCAAAGCGAGCAGCCCGGCACCTCCGTGCGGGCACCCGCCGCGCGGAAGATATCGTAGTAGCCCTCCTTTTCGAGCAGGGCCTGATCCATCTTAGTCGGCGGCGCTATCCAGAGTCTAGTAGGCAGCGCGCCGAGCCCACGCAGAGCTTCCCCGAGCGCTCGGTAGTGGCCGATATTGGTCATGCAGCTACCCACAAATACCTCGTCGATCTTGTGCGGGCGCGAGCTATCGGCTAGCACTTCGCTCAGGGTCGCGACGTCGTCCGGGTCGTTCGGGCAGGCTAGGATCGGCTCTGTTATCTCATCTAAATTTATCTCGATCACTTCGGCGTAGCGCGCGTTTTTATCGGCTCGCAGCAGCTCGGGCGTCGCTAGCCACTCGCGCATTTTCGCCGCGCGCCGCTCTAGGCTCGCCCTACTCTCATATCCCGCCTCTATCATCGCCTCGATGAGAGCGACGTTTGAGCGGACGTATTCGGCGACGCTCTGCTGGCTCAAATTTACCGCGCAGGCCGCCGCAGAGCGCTCCGCTGAGGCGTCGCTTAGCTCAAAGGCTTGCTCGACTTTTAGATTTTCTAGCCCCTCGATTTCTAAAATTTTACCCGCAAATACGTTTTTTTTGCCCTTCTTTTCGACCGTGAGTAGTCCGCGCTTGATCGCGTAGTATGGGATCGCATTTACCAGATCGCGCAGCGTCACGCCCTTTTGTAGTCGCCCGCTAAATCGCACGAGCACAGAGCCTGGCATATTTAGCGGCATAGCTCCAGACACCGCCGCAAACGCAACTAGTCCGCTACCCGCAGGAAAGCTCACGCCGATAGGAAACCGCGTATGGGAGTCTCCGCCAGTGCCTACGGTATCAGGCAGCACCATGCGGTTTAGCCACGAGTGAATGACGCCGTCGCCGGGCCTTAGGCTCACTCCGCCGCGCGAACTCATAAATTTAGGCAGCGTCCTTTGCGTTTCAAGGTCGCTAGGTTTTGGATAGGCCGCCGTATGACAAAAGCTCTGCAGCACGAAATCAGCTGAAAATCCAAGACTCGCTAGCTCCTTGATCTCGTCGCGCGTCATCGGCCCCGTGGTGTCCTGCGAGCCAACGGTTAGCGTCGCGGGTTCGCAGTACTGCCCGGCTCTGACGCCCGGCACGCCGCAGGCCTTGCCCACGATCTTTTGAGCTAGCGTGTAGCCCTCGCTCTCGTCCGTTTGCGGCCGCGCAGGCTTCACAAAGATATCCTCTGCGCCCAAATTTAGCGCCGCTCTAGCCTTGCCGCAAAGCGAGCGACCTATGATGAGCGGTATGCGCCCGCCCGCCCTGATCTCGTCAAATATCGTGTTTGGCGCAAGCGTAAAACGAGCGACCGGCTCGCCTTCGGGCTTAGCATTTTCGTTTAAATTTTCAAATTTAGCTTCGCCGTAAATTTCTACTCCGTCAAATTTACTCTCGGCATCCAAATTTATCCGTCCGACGCGAAAAATGTCGCCCGCGTACGGGTAGATATCGACGACGTCGCCCATTTCTAGCGCGCTCGCGTCGGCTACTATGGGCAGCGCGCCGCTATCCTCGGCGGTATTGAAAAATATCGGCGCGATCGCCGTTCCTATCACGATACCGCCCGTTTTTTTGTTCGGCACGCCCTCTATCTCGCGCCCGAGGTGCCACTGGATGGAGTTTATGCCGCTCTTTCGGCTACTGCCAGTACCTACGACGTCACCCGCGTAGACGACCTCGAGCCCGCTTTTTTTGAGCTCGTCGATCGTCTCCAGACTGCCTGGTTGACGCTTAACTAGCATCGCGTTTGCGTGCAGCGGGATATCGGAGCGCGTGTAGGCCTCGCTAGCAGGGCTTAGATCGTCGGTGTTGGTTTCGCCGGCGACCTTAAAGACGGCCGCTCTGATGCGTCTCGGCAGGCTCTCACGCGCCTTAAACCACTCCGCCTTGGCCCACGAGCGTAGCACTTCTAGCGCAAATTTATTGCTTTTAGCAAGCTCTGCTACGTCGTTAAAATAATCATGCACGAAAATTGTCTCTTTTAGCACATTACAGGCGGCCTGTGCTACGGCCTCGTCGCCGTTTTTTAGACTCTCAAGCAGCACGATAACGCTATATCCGCCAAGCATCGGCCTCAGCAAATTTACGGCGGCGATTTTATCAAGGCCGCTTATCTCAAGCCCGTGATTTATAATCTCGTTTAAGAACTCCGCCTTTACCTTCGCCGCATCGTCTACGCCCGGATTTACGCGATTTGCGAGTAAATTTACGAGCCGCTTTACCTTCTTTTGATTTTCATCTAGTTTTGCGGCGATAATCGCTTCGCCTTCACCGCCCGGCTCCATCGGTGGCACACGTCCTGAAAGTAAGCCTAGATACTCCCTCTCATGCGCGCTGTCAAGCCTTAAAAGCTCGCAGGCTTCCCTCGTCTGCTCCTCGTTTAGCGGTAGCGGCAGCACGCCTAGGGCCTCGCGCTCTTTTACGTGTTTTTCGTATTCGGTAAAAAAATCCATCGTTTATCCTTATTAAAATTTACGTAATTTTAGCAAAACAAAGCGAAATTTGGCTAAATTTAAGCACTTGATTTTAAGGAATTACGATGCAAAAAGCGTATTTTGACTCGCCTATCGGCGTTTTGGAGATTTGCGGCGACGAGAACGGAGTTTGCGAGCTAAATTTCGTGCGGGATTTTGTCCGCACTGATGTAACGGACGCAAATTTAAAGCTCTGTTTAAGCGAGCTTGAAAGCTATTTTAAAGGCGAGCTTAAAACCTTTAAAACGCGGCTAAATATCGGCGGCACAGCGTTTCAAAGGTGCGTTTACGAAAATTTGCAAAAGATCGCTTACGGGCAACGCGTCACGTACGCCAGGCTTGCGGAGATGGCTGGGCGGCCAAGGGCGTTTCGCGCGGCAGGCTCGGCAAACGCAAAAAACAAAATCCCGATCATCGTGCCTTGCCACAGAGTCGTCGCCTCAAACGGCCTTGGCGGATACAGCGGCAGCGAGGGGCTGGCGACTAAAATTTGGCTTTTGGAGCATGAAGCGAGATTTAAAGACAAAGATTAACGTCTTTAAAACTTGACGATGTAAATTCATCCAAACGAGCGCAAATTTAACAGCTTAATTCTAGTTGAGTATAATCCCATTCGCACGAAGTACGGCACCGTTTTTTACTCGTAAAACGCGAGGCAAATTTGCCAAAATCTAAATCCAGCAAGCAAATAAACTCAGCCCGTTTCAAAAACTCAAATTTAAACACAAAGTTGCCGGTAAATTTACGGCGAAAATCTATCCGCAAAAAGGTAAAAACAAATTTAAACCGCAAACAAAAATGCAAATTTGACTCAAAACCACGCTGTCTTGCCAGGCAGCAAAAATTTTAAAAATAGCAAAATTTATCGTTCAAACCCCCGCTCAAAAAACAACAGCCAAAAACATCTCTTAAGACAGTGCATACTGCTAAATTTTATTATTTTTACCCTTGGCTTGCGCGAGATCTCTACGATTTAAAAACCACACTATAAACAGAAAAAAGGCAGCTATTTTTAAGCATGCATAGATCGAATCCATGCGTCTCTGTGGCGTTTGCAGTTCATATTCGTAACTATATTTGACGTAAACCTTGCCCGCATCGTCTTCTAGCTGCAAAATTCTATTTCCTAGCGGCACTACCTTGCTATATATAACCGCCCTCTTTTTTATGAGCGGTCTATACGACTCGTCATCTCTGCTATCTATGTAGTATGACACAGCCGAGCCGTCATCCAGCCTCAGTTTTAGCTTCCCGTCGCCCTTTAGACCGTAGCTTGCAGACTCCACCGTCCCTATGTTTTTCGTTAGTTCGTTTAGCGGTTTAAAATCGCTATAAAAAATCATATCCTTGATAATAAATACGATCAAAGTAAGACACAAACCGACCATAGCCATCAAAAATGCCGAAAAAATACTTCTTAAGGCAGAGCCGTTACCGTAGTAAAATCCCCTTTTTATAAAAACTACATACAAATACGAGTTTTTGATTTTTTCTTTAAATTTCTCCAAATTTAACTCCCGTTACTTGATACTATTTATCCGCAAAAACTAGCATAACCACACCGCTAGCAATCAGCGCGATACCGATCCACTCTCTAAAGCTCGGGCGCTCACCCAAAAATATAACCGCAAAAACAACGACCAAAACGACGCTAAGCTTATCTATCGGAGCTACCTGCGACGCGGAGCCTATCTGAAGCGCCTTAAAATACGCTAGCCACGACGCGCCCGTCGCAAGTCCGCTAAGTGTTAAAAATACCCAATTTCGCGCGCCAAGCTCGCCAAGTGGCTGCCACTTTTTGGCATAGGTTAGAAACAAAATCAGCGCCGCAGCGATAATAAGCGTCCTGATAAAGGTCGCGTAATCTGAGTCGATACCCTCAAGCCCGACCTTGGCGAAAATCGCCGTAAGCGCGGCAAAAACCGCCGAAGCTAGCGCCCATAAAGCCCACTCTTGCATGATTTATCCTTTGCGAAATTATAGTCAAATTTTACGACAAATTTAGCTCAAAAGGGTGCAAATTTAAAATAAAAAAAGAGAAAGCTGCAAAGCGATTAAATTTGGCAGCGTCGTAAATGGATTAAGTAGCGTTTAAATTTAAAAAAGCGAATGCCTGATTTTTGACATTCGCTTTTAAAATTCGATTTAAAATTTATTTTTTCTAACATCCGCGACGATATTTTTAGCCATATCGTCTATCTCAGCCGTAACCTCGTTTGTGGTATTTACGATCGAGATATTTTGGTGAGTGATGGAGTCGATTTGCGTGACCGACTGATTTATCATATTTATGCCATCGCTTTGCTCCTTGATGCTTTCACTCATCTCATTGATACTTTGAGCTAGCACGTTTGCGTTAGCTTCGATTTCGCTTAGGGATTTTTGCGTTCTTTCCGCCAGTTTTCTAACCTCATCTGCAACTACGGCAAAGCCCCTGCCGTGCTCTCCAGCGCGCGCTGCTTCGATAGCAGCGTTAAGCGCTAGCAGGTTTGTCTGATCGGCGATATCGCGGATGATCACGATGATGTTTTTGATCTCCTCGCTTTGTCGAGTTACGTCTTGCGCTTTTTGGCTGATGGCGTTCATCGAGCTACTCATCTGCTCGATTGCAGCAGCGCTTTCTTGGATAGAGTCGGCTTGCCTATGAGCGCCGTCGGTTAGATTTTTCATAGATTCGGCTAGGATTTTAGCTTTTGCTTCTAGGCTTTCGGCCTCGTTTAGATTTTCTTTTAGCATATTGCTAACAGCTACACCGGCGCTCTCTATGCCCATGATCATATCTTTTAGATCGCTTTCTAGCTCATCTTTGAGCTCGATTTTAGCGGTATAATCGTTTTTGTTATATGAGTTTAGCACTCGCGCGATATCTTTTAAATTTGAAGATATTGAGCTAAAGAATTTATTTAGCAAATCTTTTAGTTGCACGAGAGCCGGATTGTTCGGATCCGCCTTTATAGTCGCGCCCATATGGCCTTTTATCATGAGATTTGCGATGCCGTTCATCTCCTCGATCAGAGCGCTATCTTTTTTGATGCCGTAGACTACTTTATCTATATTTTCGTTGATAGCCCTACTCATAACGCCGAATTCATCCTGCGTATTTACGGCTAACTTTTCAGGAGCCTTAGATACCTCATGTGTGACGAATTTAAACGTATCCTCAAGCTTTTCTTGGATAGTTTTTATCGGACTGAGAGATTTTTTAAGTAGTACGTAGACAAAAATCGAAAGAGCGACTATAAATAACGCCGCTAGCGCAAGCTGAGCCCTAAGTAGAGGAAGGGTATTGCTAGAAAAAGTATCCGCTCCGATAGCTGCAACAGCTAGCCAGCCTTTATCGTTGATAGGCAAAAGTTTAGCCGTTACGTTCTCGCCCTTATGGTTAGTATAAGGAATAAGTCCGTTTTTATCAAATTTCTTTTCTGCATATTGCTTGGAGAGATATGTAGTAGAGTCGACTGATTTACCGACATTATCGGAATTTGAGTGCATTAGCATGACGCCGTCTTGATTCATTAGATAAACGTAGCCGTATTATGTCTTGCCCATATCGAGGATTTTTTTGCTTAGAGTTTTTATATCGATATCTATACCTACTATACCGACAAATTTACCGTTTTTTACTGCAGGCGCTACGAAAGTTACGACCAAATCATTAGTCGAAGTTAAGCGAGGCTGCATATAAATAGCTTTATTTTCATTTTTTGCCGCTCCGTACCAACCCCTAGTGCGCGGGTCATAGTTATCGGCCAAGGTTGTTCTTTTACCGTCTGATTGGAAAAAATAACCATCCTCGCGTCCATAGTAAACATAGGTAACCAACGAATTTGCAAGCTCTTTTTCTAGTACCAAATGACGCATTATATCATCGCCGTCGTCTGAAATTTTCTCGATGTTTGCATCTATTTTTTTGACCATAGCCAAATAGTCTTCAAAAAACGAATTAGCAACAGTATTGACGTCTTTTAAAATTTGAGCCTGATTTTGGCTAACGAGCTGAACGACCTTATTCTCAGCCGTATAATAACTAACCGCCGAAATAGCAGCAAACGAAACGATCAGCGCGACAATGAGCATTAGCGCGATCTTGTTCGTGATAGAACGCATTTTCTCTCCTTAGATTTTGATTAAAATTTCTATTTTACTACGTTAAAAATTAAATAAAATTAAAACTTTACATTAACTATGTTTTAAAAGCAAAATCCAGTCCAAATTTATTAAAAATAAGAAGTAATTTTTATGAGAATAAAATATAAAGCGGAATGAAAGCAAAATCAGCGTAGCAAAAATGATAAATTTAATCCAAATTTATACCGCTCCGAGTTAAATTTAACGACTGAATTTTAAACGCCTCGCCGAGTCAAATTTAACCCAGCGAGGCTTTTATAAAATTTAAGCCGTAGATTTTTAGCTCGCGGCCTCAAATTTAAGCGAATTTCGGATCGCTAAACGCCGTTAGCTCAGGCGCCTTACCCGTAAATTTCTCGATATTTACAAGAGCGGTGTGGCTGATGTTGCCGTTAGCTAGCTTGCTAGTCGGGATATCGATAGTTAGGACGTTTGGCGAGCCGTTTTTGCAAAGACCCGCGTCAAATCCATCGTACCATACGCCTTCAGCGAGCTTAACGACGCCCTCTTTGATATCTTGCGTCACGTATGCGCCCGCTAGTACTTCGCCGCGCGCGTTAAACACCCTAACCAAATCGCCCGTTTTGATACCTTTTTTCGCGGCGTCTTTAGGGTGTATCCAGATCGGCTCGCGGTTTGCGATCGCGTAGTTTTCGCGTAGAGAGGTTTGGTTTAGCTGCGAGTGGAGGCGATCGGTCGGATGCGGGCTTAGCATGTGTAGCTCGGCAGGTTTATCTTTCATGCCTAGCCACTCGATCGGCTCAAACCACATCGGGTGCGCGCCGCAGTCCTCATAACCCATTTTCTCGATGGTTTCGGAGTAAATTTCGATTAGGCCGCTTGGCGTTCCTAAAGGATTTAGCACCGGATCCTCTCTAAACTCGCCAAATCTCACCCACGTATCGCTCTCAGGCGTCGAGGCGAAGGTTACCGGTCTATTTTCATTCCAAAACTCCTCAAACGGCTTCATATCGGTTTCAAAATCAGGTATAGCCTTGACCTGCTCGTACGCCGCGCCGTAGTACTCTTTGATCCAGTCAAATTCGTCCTTGCCGTTGTCGGTGTAGGCTACGACTAAATTTTTAGCGTACGCCTTGCAAAGATCGACGAAAATTTGATAATCGTCGCGCGCTTCGGCGTATTTTTCCACGACTTGCTTCATCGGCACGATGTTCATATTCGAGTAGTCACCCGTCATCGTGACGTCGTTGCGCTCGTAAGCCGTAGTAGTCGGAAATACAATATCAGCCATCTTAGCCGTCGGCGTCCAATAAGCTTCGTTTACGACTACCGTGCGAGGTTTGCGCCACGCTTCTAGCAGGCGGTTCGTCTCTTGATGATGAGCCAAAGGATTGCCGCCGACCCAGTAGATAAAGTCGATATCGGGATACGTGATTTTCTTGCCGTCGTGATCGATCACTTTGCCCGGATTTAGCAGAGCATCCGCGATACGAGCGACGGGAAATGCATAGTTTGTCGCCTTTTGCAGCCAGCTTTGACCGGTACCCGCTACCGCTGCGGCTTTAGCGACAAAGCGGCCGTTTGCGTCAAATTCTCCGCTATCGGTACCTATAAACTCGCCCTCGTCGTTAAATTTACCCACGCTTGCGCTATTTACGCCGCCGATTACGGCACCCTTGCAAGTCGGAGCGCCGCCGTTTGAGTAGTGATAGCTAAGGCCAAAACCTCCGCCAGGAAGCCCGATCTGTCCTAGCATCGCCGCTAATGTCACCATCGCCCAGTGCGGCTGCTCGCCGTGATGCGCGCGCTGCATGCCCCAGCCGCTCATTATCATCGTGCGGTTAGCGCAGAAGGTGTCCGCAAGCTCTTTTATGAGGCTTGCTTTTAGGCCGCAAATTTTGCTTGCCCACTCCAAATTTTTAGGCGTGCCGTCGGTTTTACCGAGCAGATACGGCAGGAATTTATCAAAGCCGCTCGTATAGGTTTCGATGAAGTTTTTATCGTATTTGCCGCTCTCGTATAGGTAGTGCATCATGCCTAGCATCATCGCGGTGTCAGTGTTTGGCACCGGAGCGATCCACTCGGCCTTATCAAAGTACTGCGCCGTTTCGCTTCTTATAGGGTCGATTATTATGACTTTTATGTCGCTGCGTTTTTTTAGCTCTTCAAAGTACTTAAAGCCCTGTTCGTCGGTGCTAGTCCACGCTATACGAAGGGTTGCCATAGGATTTGCGCCCCAGATAACGACTACTTTTGAGTTTTCTAGTACTACAGGCCAGCTGGTTTGCTGCTCATAGACCTCGATGCTACCCACGACGTGAGGCATGATGACCTGGCTGGCTCCCGTAGAATAATCGCCTAAAGACCCCACGAATCCGCCGCTAAGGTTCATAAATCTATGAAGTAAAATTCGCGAGTTATGCACGTTGCCGCTTGATTTCCAGCCATAGCTACCCGCAAACACGCCCTCTAGCCCCTTTTGCTTTCTAGTCTTTTTTAGCTCTCTAGCCACTAGTTTTATCGCGTCTTCGTAGCGTACGCGTACCCAGCCGTCTTTACCTCTTAGTTCGGGCTTTGGCGAGTCCGGATTTTCCAGGTAGCTTTTGCGTACCATCGGGTATTTTATGCGTGATTTATAGACCATATCGGCGGTGTAGTGCTGCAACGGATTATACACTTCGCTCGTTTTTTGAAACGGCTCTGATTTTACGATCTTGCCGTCTTTGACGCTAACTTTTAGCATACCCCAGTGAGCGGCCGTTAGCACCTCGCCGCTACGCACGTTTGCCGTATTTAGCTCGGCGCCTAGTAAATTTGACGCCGTTACGCTAGAAAACAAAGGAGCCGCTGCAAGTGCCGCTCCGCCTTTTAATACATTTCGTCTTTGTAGGTTCATTTTCCTCTCCTGTTTTTATTTCTCGGTCGAACGAAGTCCGACCTCCGAGCGGGAGTATAAATACTCCCTGCACCCACCTGAAGCATACCGCTTCTTTTAAAAGCGATTTTAATTTGGCTTTTTATCAGCCAACGAGCCGCGTCTTGGCACGGATCAAATTTAAGCTTTTACGCTCAAATTTGACTGCCCTCTCGTCCGGCGAGTCAAATTTTACGGCTAAAAGCCTCGTTCGCGCAGCCTAGCCCGCAAAGTAGTCTCTCAAATTTAGCGCGCATCTAATCTTATGCGCTAAATTTACTATCCGCCGAACCTTCAAATTCGGCGTTTTAAAAACAGCCGCTTCGCCGCGAATTTTATAAAATCTAGCTCCCGTAAATCTCGTCCATTTGCGGGCGCGCCAGGCGTAAATCCTCGTCAAATTTACGCGCCGCTTTTTACTTTTTCGCCACGTTCACGTCGGCAGAGTGCTTTTGCAAGTACTGTATCACCAGCCACTCGTCGTCTTTGCCGATCGCCGTTCGCGCGATCATCGATTTTAGCAGGTTAGGCCACTGATTTGCCTTGTAGTGCGTGGTTTGATGCAGCGAATGGCACACTCCGCAGCTCTCTTTGTATAGCTCGCCGCCCTTAGCAAAAAGTCCGCCTAGATCGCTCGTAAAGCCGTCTTTTTGCGCATAGACCACGGTCTCGACCTCGTCCCATTTGCCGTTTGCTCCCTTTTTAACGACGTTTATATCAGGCGTCGCAGTTTTTGCAAACGCCACGGCGATGACGCGCTCGTAGTCGCTAAAGTAAACGACGTTGCTAACGGCGGGATTTTGGTAGCCTTTAACGGAGATTTTCACGCGGTCGCCCTCGTTCGCTAGTATTTTTACGGCATTAGTCGGCAAGAGCCTGCCTATGCTTTTTTGCGACGTCGCGTCGGCATAGACGTCTTTTACCGACGGGCTGTACACCTCGCCCGCTGCAAAGAGCGAACAGGCTAGCAAGCTTGATAGTAGGATTTTTTTCATTTTGCTCCCTTAAATTTAAGATGTAAAAGGATTATATAAGAAAAGTATGATGAAAGTATGATTTTATAAAATTATGATTTTATATTTGCGCGGCTCATATCGTAAATTTGCAAGCAAAATTTACAAATTTAGCGGTAAAAGCTTACGAAAAAATACTAATCTCGGTTTTAAATTTTAAAAGCGAATTCGGCGGGGTTATTGAAAGCAAAATTTAAAGCGGCAGCCCGCAAAACGCCCGAAATTTAGGACGGTTTGCGAGCTAAAAACAAATCCTACTCCGCGCTATAGCTTGAGAGCATATCAAAAGTAGGCGCGAAAAAGAGCGCTCCGGTGATCGGCGTGCTAAAATCAAGCAATCTATCCGAGTTGCCGCGCGGCTCGCCGATAAACATCTTATTTAGCATAGCTTCAACCGTCGAAAACGTGCTAGCATACGCGATAAAGTACGTCCCCGTCATGCTTCCCTCGACAAAAGGCATATTTCCGCGAACAACTTTTTTATCATCTCCTACGTTTGCCGCGGCGGAGTGCGAGTTGCTAGGCTTTTCATCCTCGCTCATCTCGATGTCGTCTGCCTTAGTGCGGCCGATGACCTTTTCTTGCTCGCTCACGCTAGTTGCATTCCACTCTCTCATTTTGTGTTTATATTTTTGCACCAACACATAGCTTCCTCCCTTAAATTTCGCGTCCTCGTCGCCGACTTTGGCAAAATAATCTCTATCCTCGCCGTTTGGATTTTCCGTACCGTCCACAAAGCCGATAATCGCCCTGCCGTCGTGGTATTTAAAACCCTGAGTTTCGTCTGCGAGCTTGGCAAATTTAAAAAGCTCGGCCTTTATGTTTTGCGCCATATCAAAGCAATCCGCCGCATCAAGCGCCCTAATATGAACGTGGATATCGCCCGCGGTGCTCACGGCTTCGTGCTTATCGCCTTTTATCGCTTTAAAATTTACAAGCTCTTTTGGTAGCGGCTGCGGAAGTCCTAGTTTTAGCCACGCATCGCGTCCGATGCCGATTACGCAGTTTACGTTCGCCTCCGCGCCAAACCTTACTTTAGCCGTTTTGTTTAAATTTACAACCAAAGCGCAAAGCCTCTCAAAGCCCTTTTTACAGGCGTTTTCGTCGCCGCTTAGCAACCAAGTTTGAAAGACGGTGTTATTGCCCGGCGCCTGCGTGACTTCTTGCGAATTTATTTGCATATTTTCTCCTTAAAGTTGATTTTAAAATTAGCAATTCGCATTTTACGACTTAAATTTTAATTTATGCTGAATTTACGCTTTTAAGAAAACGTAAATTTTAAACGGATTATAATCGCCGAGTTTTGTATTAAATTTATCATTGCGGTCTTTGCAGACGCCAAATTTAAAAGCGCCGCATTTTGTATTTAAACTATGAATTTTTGATTAAGCCGTCTTGCCTCAGATATAGCTCGTTTGACTCACGGTTCGTTGATTTTGCTCGGCTAGGACAAGCGCATATCCGCTGCCCTGCGCGTTTTGGATGAGTGCGGGGTAGAGTTTTTTGCGTAGTTTATACACAAAGCTTCGTATCGCGTCGGCGGTGCAGCTGCCCTCCTGCCAGACGCACGTCTCGATCATCTCAAAGCTCACGACGCGCCCTTGATTTTTGAGAAAAAGATGTAGCAAATTTTGCTCTTTTTTCGTTAACGCCACGGGCTCGCCGCCCTTTGTTAGCTGTCTGCTAAAGGCGTTAAATTTAAAGCCGTTTTTTAGATCGACCTGGGCAAAATCGTTTTTAAATTTATTCGCCGCAAAGCTCATTTGCATGATTAGATCGCGCTTTTCAAACGGCTTTTTTAGCACGCCAAAGCTACTTAGCTCTATCGCACTAAGCATGTTTTCGTCGTTACCGTATGCAGTAAGAAATATAATAGGCACGTCTTTATCCAGCCCCCTGATGCGAGCCGCCATCTCAAGCCCGTTCATATGCGGCATGTTGATATCGGAAAGCACCAAATTTACGTCCTTTGCTTCAAAAACTTCCAGCGCCTCTTTTGCGTTTGCGCAGGCGTAAACCTCGCTCACGTAGTTTTCGACCGATATTATGATGCTTTCGCGCAGGCTCTCGTCGTCCTCGACGATGAGCAAATTTACGCCGTTTAAGATATTTTTTATTTTGCTATACACGCTAGCCTCGTTTCTTGCTTGTCTTTCTTAAGTTTGCAAACTAATTTTTAAATTTATCGCCTCGTCTAAATTTCGCCTAAAAATAGCGTAAATTTAGTCGGATTCGCCGCGCTTTCAAGCTCCAGCGCGCCACCTAGCTTTTTTACGGCAAGCTCCCTAGCTACGTTTAGCCCCGTGCCCGTGCCCATATTTTTCGTCGTAAAAAACGGCTCGAAAATCTCATCGCTATCTGCTTTTACTCCGCCGCCGTTATCGCTCACACTCACGCAGAAAAGCTCGCCCGCCCTCTTTAGCTCGATCAAAATTTGCGGCGTTTCGCATCCGCTTTCGACCAGCGCGTCCTTAGCGTTTGAGAGCAAAGAGAGCAAGATCTGTCTCACGTAGCTAGCGACGCTTTTTAGCTCGCATTTGCCGCACTCGTGAGCAAATTTTAGCTCTATGCCGTGAGAGTTTAGCTCGGGCCACACTGTCAAAATAAGCTCGTTTATGATATTAACGAGATTAAATTTCGTCGCCGCCTCGCCGCTCGCGTAAAAATTTCTAAACGCCTTTATCGTTTCGTCCATGAGCCTTAGGCTCTTTTTGCAGGCTGCGATTTGAGCCGGTATGCGCTCAAATTCGCCCTCGCGCGCGCACTCCTCGATATTATCCAGATACAGCCCCATCGCGCTTAGAGGCTGACGCTGCTGATGCGAGATGGAGTTTATCATCTCGCCTACCAGCGCGGTTTTGGCGTGAACTAGCACCGAGCGCCTATGCTCAAGCTCTTTTTTTTCGAGCTCTTTTTCGTGCGTGACGTCGGTGACCGCGAGGATAAATCCGTCAAATTTCACTCCGCCCTCAAGCACGTTTGAAACGTTTAGCCTGTAGCTTTTTTGGTTCTTTTTTACTATAAAATCGCTCGAGTTTAGCGGGCTATTTTTGAGATTTTTAAAGCTCTTTAGCTCGCCGAGCTCCTGCGCCGCAGCGATCATCTCGTCAAATTTCGCTCCGTAAAAAACCTTGGGCGCCAGAGCGAAAATCCGCTCAAATTTTTTATTTATAAATTTTATGACGCCATTTTTGTCCGCGTACAAAAGCCCCAAATTTAGCGTCTTAGCAAAGGCTCGCGCGACCTCGCTAGGCCCGCTTGCGTTACTCTTTATAGCCCGCGATATCAAGCCCAAAGCCCTTTAATGCGACGAAATCTTTGTTTTTATTCGCGCTTAAAAGCTCGATCCGGCTGACGCCTAGCTTGTGTAAAATTTGCGCGCCGATGCCGTAATCCTTGACCTGTCCGCCGCACTTCTCCTCGCCTTGTAAAAACACCGCGACGCCGCCGTTTTTGGATAGATATTCAAGCGAGTCTCGCAAGTCGTCAAATTTATCCGAGCATAGCAGCTCGACGTCGCTTGAAATTTGATGAAATTTGACCGCGGTTTTATCCTTTATCTCGCCAAAAACAAAGGCATAGTGGCGCTCGCCTTTGTGATCTAGTATCTCGCATTTTAGCGCGTCAAAGCCCGCTATCTTGGCCGCGCTTTTTTCTTTTATCTCGATTAGGCTTTCGTGTTTTAGGCGGTACTGCACGAGCTCGGAGACCGAGACCATATTTAGCCCAAATTTCTCGCAAAATGCCTCTAGATCGGGTCTGCGAGCCATATTTCCGTCCTCTTTTACGATCTCGCAGATGACGGCTGCTTGCGTTAGACCGGCAAGCTTGCATAGATCGACCGAGCCTTCGGTGTGTCCGGTGCGGCTTAGCACGCCGCCTTTTTTAGCGATGAGCGGGAAAATATGCCCAGGTCGCACGAAATCCTCCGGCTTTGACATCGGATCGGCTGCCAGGCGGATCGTGACGTCGCGCTCGTATGCGCTCACGCCCGTCGTCGTGTTTTTGGCGTCGATCGTGACTGTAAACGCCGTCTCGTGGCAGGACGTGTTTTTATCCACCATCAAATTTAGATCAAGACGACGCGCGATCTCCTCGTTTAGCGCGAGGCACAGCACGCCTTTTGCGTGAGTGATGGCGAAATTTACCTTTTGCGTGTCGCTAAACGTCGCCGCAAATACCAGATCGCCCTCGTTTTCGCGATCCTCATCGTCAACCATTACGACCATTTTGCCGTTTTTGATGTCGTTTATGGCCTGCTCTACTCTATCCATTGTTATTCCTTGTTTAAAAATTTGGGATAATTATACATTTTTAGCTTTGAATTTAGGCTTTTGCGCGGGCCTTGCTTGATGCTTTGCGAACTTTTTGGGCTATCAAAGCGCAGCACAAACGGACTTTAGTTAAAATTAAACGAAGCAACCAGGCTTGTAAGTTTTTGTTTAATTTTTACGGATTTATCAATTTTGACCGATTTTGGGCATAACCCGTACCTTGAAAATGTTAAAGGTTAAATTTGGCGATAATAATATGCGTGAGGCAAATTTACAAGAATTGTTATTTTGATTAAATTTGTCAAACCTTAAAATGGAGCGCGATACGATTTGGGTTGTTTTTCATCGCGGCGACTAAATTTGATCAAACTCGCCGCTGATTGGAACTGTTTTGGAGTAAATTTGCCGACATCAAAAGCATAAATGCTCGCTTAGCGTTACGCGAGCGGCAAATCTTTTTAACGACCATATCCGCACTCTTGCTCAAACGGTTTTATCGCTCGCGCACTGCGATCGGCAACTTCAGCTCTTACACCTTACTAATATCTATTTTTCAAACGACTGCAAATGCTTTTAAATAGTTGGTTTTTTCTGATTTAATAAATTTTGTGTCCGTCAAATTTAGTAGGCGTATCTGCATGCAAATTTATAACAAAAAAGATAGCGTTTACGAAATTTGACGATTTTGCGGCTTTGGCCTGATTTGGTATTTTGCACCGAGTCTTGCAAATTCTTTAGCGAAAAATGCGTTTAGATCGCGCAGGCTATCGTCATTCATTTGGATGAGTTTTAGGCGGTTTTTCTTGTAAATTTTGATTTTTTTGCTTTTTCTTTTTAGGTATTGCGGCGTCTCAAGTCCCCAAAATTCGATATAAATCTCACTTTGCGTCAAATAAAAATCGCTAATTACACGCTCTTTGGTCGGCGCCTTTTTCTCGTAGATAAAATCTATACCGCGGTAAAATAGCCAATTTGCCACGACGAGCTCGGCGCGGCTTTTTACCGTATCACCGCTATCGCTTTTGTATCTAGTTTGCTTGATTTTTTGCTTTTTAAATAACTTTAAAGCCAGCAAAACAATTACGATCAGCAGCAAAACGATTAAAATTTTTGGTACATCAAAGCTCATAAATAATTTTCTTTAATTCAAAATTTATTTTTTTAGAGTAAGTGAAGGAAAAATTAGATTTGGTTGCGGAGGACGGACTTGAACCGCCGACCTTCGGGTTATGAGCCCGACGAGCTACCACTGCTCTACTCCGCGAT
>CAURWB010000013.1:0-41081 GCA_963528245.1 uncultured Campylobacter sp.
CGCCCGTTTCGTGCCCTTTGGTGCGTAGCAAACCGCGGCTTTTGGCCCATCTGCCGTTGCCGTCCATTATGATAGCTAGGTGATTTAGCTCGTTCATTTTAGCCCTTAAAATCAATTATTTTGCCGCTTGGATCAAAGAAAGCGGCGATGTTTTGAGTCGTTTGCGCTTCGCAGTCAAATTCATCTCGCAAGAGCCTAGCGACCTTGTCAAACGGCGTCTGCGCGCTGATTATCCCGGCGCCTTTTAGCGTGAAAATAATCGGAGCGAAATTTGAAAAAACAAGGTAAATTTGACTCGTGCGGGCGCCGTCAAATTTCATCTGAAAAACGCCTTTTGCGCCGTTATAAACAAACGAAATATTAATGATATTTTTTTGTAGCGCAAGCAGCATTTGAGCTAGATTTTCAAACGTTTCTCGCGAGTCTGCCGCGCTAAGACCGTTAAATATATATTCATAAAACCAGTTTAGATCAGGCTCGCTTATTAGCCTTTCTATTAGCGCGAGTCCCTCAGGCGCGGCGTAGGATAAGCTTGGCTTTTTAAAGAGATTTCTTATCACGATATTTTCGGTGCCGCTTGCGATTTCGCCCCAGTATTCGCCGTCCACGTCGAGGCTTTTCATGCTTTTCGTGCTTAGGATTTTGTTGCCCATTTTGAGATTGTAGCGATTATAGCCCGTCTTTTCGGCGACTTTGATGCTGATGGGCAGGCTCGCGTTTAGAGCCGTGCCCGCGCCGCCGCTTGCGATTTTTTGCACTCGTGAGACGGGATTTATCATAGCTTGCTTGCTAAATTTACGATTTGCCGCGCCGCGTCCTCTTTGGACGTTAGCGCGATATTTTGCGCGCCGCGATGCGTTATAAAGGCGATTTGCGTACTATCCGAGCCGAAATTTACCTCGCCGCCTAGCACGTTTAGGCAAACGGCGTCGAGGCTCTTTTTTTCAAGCATATTTTTTGCGTTTTGCATAGCGTTTGCGGCGTCCGTTTCCATTTTAAAGCCGATTTTTTTGACGTTTTTAAAATCCGCCATCGAGCCCAAAACATCGCCATTTTGCGCTAGCTCTAGCGTCCAAATTTCGCCTAAGTTTTGCTTTTTTAGCTTGCCTTCAAATTTGGTTTTTGGAGCGTAATCGCTAACCGCAGCCGCCATCGCGAGTAAATTTGCGTCCGTCAAATTTGCGTGCAGTAGCTCTTTTAGCTCCGCCGAGCTTTGAAATTTGAGCGTTTTATAGGGCGCGTTTGCCGCCTCAAAACTAGCTATCAGCGTCACGTCCGCGCCCGCGTAGTAAAAGGCATCCGCCAGCGCTTTTGCCATCTTGCCGCTAGATAGATTCGTTACGGCTCTTACGTCGTCGATCTTTTCGCTCGTGGCGCCGCCCGTTACGACTACCTTTTGTCCTTTAAATTTTGGCTCCGTTAGCATTCTTTTTGTTTCGTAGATGATCGTAGAAACGTCTGCCAGCGCGCCTTTGCCCATGTCGCCGCATGCTAGGATTTTTTCTACCGGCTCGATAAATCTCGCGCCGTTTTCCGCTAAAAACTCGAAATTTTTGCGCGTGGCGAAGTGATTTATCATTTTGTCGTTGGCTGCCGGCGCGATGAGTAGGGGAGCCGGGCTCGCGATCAGAGTCTGCATAAAGACGTTATCGCAAATGCCGCTTGCAAGCTTGTTTATCGTATTTACGCTAGCAGGTGCGATCAAGATAAGATCTGTTTTTGCATAGGCGATGTGGTTTAGCCCATCCTGCCAACTCTCCGTACGCGAGGTTAAAATTTTATGCTCGCACAGCGCTTCAAAGCCCGCTTCAGAGCAAAATTTGAGCGCTCCTTCGCTAAGCATAACCCGCACGTCCGCGCCCTCTTTTTTTAGCGCGGATAAAATTTCATAAGCTTTATAAAACGCGATACTGCCGCAAACCGCGAGCAAAATTTTTTTATTTTTTAGCATTTTCTTCGCTTTTCGCGTCATTAAAAAATTTATAAAAAAAGCCTTCTTTATTTACCTGTTTCGTGCGGCTGATAGCTAGCGCGCCACTTGGCACGTCGCTAGTTACGGTGCTTCCCGCCGCGATTAGCACGTCGTCGCCGACTTTTACGGGAGCGATGAGCTGAGTGTCCGAGCCGATAAAGACGTTTTTGCCGATGATCGTTTTGTGCTTGGCTTTGCCGTCGTAGTTGCACGTGATCGTGCCGCAGCCGACGTTTGAGCCAGGGCCTATCTCGCAATCGCCTAGATAGCTCAGGTGGCCTGCTTTGACGCCGTTTAGCTTCGCCGCCTTTAGCTCGACGAAATTTCCGATGTGGGTGTTTTTGATCTCGCATTTTGGGCGTATGTGCGCGAGCGGGCCGACGTCGGAGTCTTCGATGACGGAGTTTTCTACGACCGAGCCGCTTTTGATGACGGAGTTTTTGATGACGCACTCTCCGATGACGCTTACGTTTTCTTCGATGACGCACTCGCCTTCAAATTTGGCTCTAGAGTCGATATATACGCTATTTGGTAGCCGCATTAGCACTCCGCTTTTCATCAAATTTTTCTTGATTTCGTCCTGCATCAAATTTTGGGCGATACTGAGCTGAAATTTATCGTTTATACCCATGAAATTTTGCTCTTCGACGCTGATAGCCCAGCATTTTAGACCGCGCTCGTTTGCGATTTTGATCGCGTCGGTTAGGTAAAATTCTTTCTGCGAGTTTTCGTTGCCGATGAGAGGCAAAATCTCGCGTAAAACTTCGCTTTTAAAGCAGTAGCAGCCGGCGTTTGCGCTTTTTATCATTTTTTGCGTTTCGGTCGCGTCTTTTTGCTCGACGATGGCCTCTACTTTGCCGTTACTTATGATCACGCGGCCGTAGCCGTACGGATCTGCCGCCTCAAAAACGCTAAGAGCAATGTCTGAGTTTCCCGCGCTTAGGCGGATTAGGTCGTTGGTTTTTATAAGCGGCATATCTCCGCACAAAATCAGCGTTTTTTCGCTATTTAGCGGGATGTTTTTTAGCGCGCCCGCAGTACCCGGGAAATCCTTTAAATTTTGCTCGTAAATTTTAGTTTGAGGGAAAATTTCTTTGATTTTGGCTCCCACTAGCTCTTTTTGATAGCTCAAAACCACGCTCACGTCGCTACTGATCTCATAAGCCTTGCGCAAAATATGGATAATCATCGGCTCTCCGCAAAGCTCGAAAAGCACCTTTGGTTTGGTTGATTTCATCCTCGTGCCAAGCCCCGCGGCAAGCACCACTACGCCGATATCGCTCATCTTTTTTCCTTGTTTAAATTTGAGCGATTTTATCTCAAATTTGCTAAATGCGCGATTAATGCTTTTTGTACTTAACAATTTCTTAAGCATTAACTTATATAATCACGGCCTTTGAATATAATCAAAATCAAATTTAAAGGATATAACTTGCTTTCATTTTTAAAAAAGGCTTTAAGAAGAAATCAGTTTTTGTTTAATCTCCACCTGATTTTATCGATTATTTTTGCCGTTCCGCTACTCATTATCGGCGTTACTGGCGCGATTTTGTCGTATCAGCATGAGCTTGATGATCTTATAAATTTAAACGCTCCCAAAGTACAAAAAACGGGCGAAATGCTAAGCGTAGAAAAAATCCTGCAAAGCTTTAGCGAGCAAACGGGCGTTAAACAGCCGGCAAGGCTCGTGCTACCCAAAAGCGAAAACGAAGCGGTCAAAATTTATGCTAGCAATAGCGATACCTATCTGGTCGATCCGTACACCGCGCAGATCATCGGCAAGGACTATGGAGTGGCCTTTGTTCGCACCGTAATGTCGCTACACCGAAATTTAGGCTTTGCGCTAACTGGCAATAAAACCGCTGGCGAGGTCGGTAAGCAGATTGTAGGCGCTAGTACGGTCGTGATGATAGTGCTCGTGATAAGCGGCGTTTGGTTGCATTTTCCAAGGATAAAACGCAAATTTGCCGAGGCGATAAAGCCGAATTTTAAACTCAAAAAATACGCCCTTTTTCACAACCTGCACACGAGTTTAGGCGCCTTAAGCGCGGTGATCTATCTCGTCATCTGTCTAACGGGGCTCATGTGGTCGTACCGCTGGTATAACGGCGCGGTGAATGAGCTTTTCGTTAGCGCGCAAAATTTGCCTAAAGAGGCCGAGCGCAAAGAGGGCGCGCCCGCAAAAACAGAGGGAAAAAAGAGCGCCGAGTATAAATTTAGCGATGTGCAGAGGGCTTACGAGATATTTAAATCAAGCGGCATAGAGTATAAAGAATTTAGCCTGATGCTAGCAGCCGGAGATAAGATAAACGTCAGATACTACGAACCTGACGCGCCTGGCACCGCTCGTCCAAAAATGACCTCCGTAAACGTAAAAGAAGGCAAGATGGCGGAGCAAAAACAAACCGAGGGCATAACCGTAGGCATGGTAAAGAGCACGAACTACCAGCTGCATACGGGATACTTTTTCGGGATTGCTGGTAAAATTTTGTGGTCGGCGGTTTCGCTTTTGATGGCGCTTTTTATATTTAGCGGCTTTTATATGACGGCAAAAAGGGCGTTTAAGTCAAAAAGAGCTTAACTAAATTTGCCCTTTGCTAATCATTGATAGCGTGCGAGCGATAAATGAGTCAAATTTGCGCTCGCCGCAAGACGCTGTCTTTTGTTTTTGTTTAAAATTTTGCTTCGCTTTTTAAACCAAATTTTTAGAAAAAATTAGCATTCAAATTTGGTCAAGAAAAGTGCCAAAAAAACGAAATATGACCAAAAACGCAAAATTTAAAAAAATTTACCCCAATTTGGAACGCCTTTTGCAAAAAGCTAATCTAAGTTTAACTGTTTTTTCAACTAAAAAAAACTAAAATACAAACTAAAATTTTTAAATAGAAAGTTGCAAGATGGATTTAGGTAGCCTCGTCGGTTGGATAGTTATTATGGTTCTTTTGCTAGGTTCCATGCAGATGGGCGTCGGAATCGGAGCTTACATCGATATTCCCTCTGTTTTGATTGTTTTTGGCGGTACGATTTGCGCGCTGATGATCGGCTTTAAGATGGAGCAGATAAAAAAGCTAGGCACGTTTTACGGCATCGCGGTAAAACCAAAAACCTACAATCTCCCAGAAATCGTAAAAAAAATGGTCGAGTACTCCACGAAAGCTCGCCGCGACGGTATCTTGGCGCTTGAAAGCGATGCAAATAACGAAACTGATCCGTTTCTAAAAAAAGGCCTATCTATGGCGGTTGATGGCAACGAACCGGACGCCATCAGGACGCTGCTTGAGATAGATATGGAGCAGTCTAGCTCTAGACACGGCGATAATATCAAAATTTTCGAACAAATCGCGGGCTTTGCGGGCTCGATGGGCATGATCGGTACGCTCATCGGTCTGGTCGCGATGCTCATGAACATGTCAGATCCCTCGGCTATCGGTCCATCTATGGCGGTTGCGCTCATTACGACGCTTTACGGCGCGATGATAGGAAATATTCTGGGCTCGCCCGTGGCAAACATCCTAAGTATCCGCGACAAGGACGAAGGCACGGCAAAGGTGCTGATGCTAGAGGGTATAATGGCGATCCAAGCCGGCGACAACCCTAGGACGCTCGAGATGAAGCTACTATCGTTTTTACCGCCTAAAGACCGCGTCAGTCAGTTTGATAAGTAGAAAAAATGGCTAAAAAGTTAATCGATCCGGGCGACTGCCCCAAATGCTTACCCGAGTGGCTCGCGGCGTTTGGCGACTTGATGTCGCTGTTGCTTTGCTTTTTCGTACTGCTTCTTTCTATGAGTACGATGGACGCGAAAAAGCTAGAAGCAGCGATCGGCTCGCTAAGCGGGGCTTTGGGCGTGCTTGAGGGCGGCACGAAACCGGACGTCAGCGCCGAACAAAACCAAGACGACCACACCACCTCAAACAAAGAGCGCACTGGCGTGAAATCAAATTTCGAACAAACCCTGCGCTCTATCAACGAGCTTTTGCATGCTAGCGGCTCGCCCGAGGTTACGTTTGAGGAGAGCGAGAGCGGCTTCGTGATTAGGTTGCCGGCAAATTTACTCTTTGCAAAAGATAGCGCCCAGCTGCAAAATGACGATGCGCTGCTGTTTTTAAAACGTATCGCGATGGTGATAGCAAAGCTACCGCCAGACGTCGTAGCAAACGTGATCGGGCACACCGACAGCGAGCAGCCGGGATCTGCCGAGTTTAAAGACAACTGGCAGCTATCATCGGCGCGAGCTATCAGCGTAGTTAGCGAGCTAATCAAAGACGGCGTCGATCCAAAAAAGCTAACAGCGTCCGCAAAGGCCGAATTTGAGCCGTTTGCGACGAATTTTACCGAGCAGGGCAGGGAGAAAAACCGCAGGGTCGAGATCCACTTCGTTTCGTTAAATTTAGACGATAAAGCCAAAACGCAAAAAAGCATACTGGACGCGCAGGAGTAAATTTGAAAAAACTGACGTTTTTGCTGTTTTTTATCTTTGCGGCGGTCGCGATCGGCGAGGATAACGTCACTATCCCGACCGTAAATCTCAGCCTAAGCGCGCCCACTACGCCCACCCAGCTAGTTAGCTCGCTAAACGTCCTACTCGTCTTAACCGTCCTCACGCTAGCTCCTTCGCTAGTTTTTATGATGACGAGCTTTTTGCGGCTCATTATCGTTTTTTCGTTCTTACGTCAAGCGATGGGCACGCAGCAGATGCCGCCTTCTACGGTGCTTATTAGCCTTGCGATGGTACTTACGTTTTTTATCATGGAGCCTGTGGGCAAGCAAGCCTACGAAGCGGGCGTGCAGCCGTATCTCAGCGAACAAATCGGCTATCAAGAGGCATTTGAGCGCGGCGTGAAGCCGTTTCGCGAGTTTATGATAAAAAATACGCGAGAGAAGGACCTAGCGCTATTTTTACGCATCAGAAATATGCCAAACCCGCAAAGCTTCGACGATATTCCGCTCACGGTCGTGATGAGCGCGTTTATGATCAGCGAGATGAAAACGGCGTTTGAGATAGCGTTTTTGCTCTATCTGCCATTTTTAGTCATCGATATGGTCGTTAGCTCCGTGCTCATGGCGATGGGCATGATGATGCTACCGCCGACGATGATTTCACTACCGTTTAAGCTACTTATTTTCGTGCTAGTCGACGGGTGGAATTTGCTCGTCATGAATCTCGTTAAAAGCTTTCATTAGGTTTTTTGTCGCTATAATCTTAAAAAAGCTCCGCGCGCCGCTTAAATTTTCATTTTATTTTACCTACGGCGCCAGACTTCAGACGGCGCAAACCCGCTCAAATTTAGCCCGCGCCGCCCAGAGCTAATAGGGAAGGCTTTAGATGAAAAAAGTTTATATATTTTTGAGTTTTTGCGTTTTTTTAGGCGGATCGGAGGTTAAATTTGACGGAAATTTACACGAGCTGATTTTGGCCGCACAGAGCTCAAATTTGGCTCAAATCTCAAACTACGAACCGCAAAAAGCGCAGCTGCAAAAAGAAGCCGTAAAAAGTGCGTATATGCCAAACCTCACGGTTGAGGGCGGATACAGTTTTTTAAGCGGCGACATCAACGTCCTGCGCCCGCAAAGAGCCGCTACGGCAAGGGCGATTTTGGAGCTTGTCGTTTATGACGGCGGCAAGCGCGAAGCCCTGCTAAGCTCGCTTTCGCACCTTAGCGCGGCTGAAATTTTAAAAAATGAGGAGTATCAAAACCTGCTTGCATTTAACGCGACCAAGCTTTATTTTAGCTTTTTGTCGCTGGGCGAGCTTGCGCTGGCAAAAGAGGGCGAGATAAACTATCTAAAAAACGCGCTAAATAGGCTGGAAAAATACTATCGCGCGGGGCTTAGCGACGAGAGCGAGTATGAAGCGATAAATGCTAGATACGCCATGGCGCTCGCCGAACGCCTCGAGATCTCGCAAAATCAAAACGAGATAAAAAATCAAATTTACGCGCTAACGGGCAGAGATATCGAGCCTGTTGCGGGCTCTAGGATCGCGCTTGCTGATGAGGACTTCGCGCCGCAAAAAAGCGAAAAGCCGGAGCTCGAGGCGCTTAGGCTAAATTTTGCCGCCGCTTTGGAGGACGAAAAGATAACCGCGTCCGAGACGAACCCGCAAATTTTCATAAAAAATACCTACACCTTTATGCGCACTCATTACGATAGAAACTTGCTGCCCGCGCAGTATAGAAGCGCGCTGGAGCCGTATTTTGACGACTTTTTTAAGCCGAATTTAAACACCAACGAGCTGATTTTGGGCTTTAGCTGGAAGGCGTTTGATTTTGGCGCGAACAAAAAGCGGCGTGAGATAAAGCGCATAAGCGCGCTGCAAGCGAAGCTAAATTTGGATCAAAAGCGCTTGCAAAACGAGCTAAATTTGACGAATATCAAAAACGACCTAAAGACGCTCGAGCAAAAGATAGCCGCGGGCGAAAGCGCGCTAAACTCGGCGCAAACCTCACTAAATGCCGTTAGTAAAAAGTATGAAGCCGGACTGCTCGGATACGTCGAGTTTTTAAACGCGACCGCGCAGAGCTTTAGCGCAGGCAGCGCGCTGGAGCTAAGCAAGAGTAAATTTGAGATCAAAAAGGCGGAGTATCTATACGAATGCGGCGGTAAAATCGCCGAAAATATCGAAAAAACGGAGCGCAAATGAATAAAATTTTACTTTTTTTACTAAGTGCGGCGGTTGCGCTTTGTGCACAGGATAGGATCTACGCGAGTTTTGACGTCGCGGCCGCAAAAGACGCGCAGCTCGCGCTAAAGGCCGTCGGTATCGTAAAGAGCGTAAACGTAGAAATCGGCTCTGCGGTAAAGCGCGGCGACGTGCTGCTCGAGCTTGAAAACGAGAGCGAAAAGCTAGCCGTAAGGCTCGCGCAAAACGACCTAGAGAGCGCGCAGACTGCAAAAGCCCACGCTAAAAGCGTGCTGGATAAATTTAAACTCGTTCAAAGCGTGAGCTCAAAGCAGGCTTTTGAAAATGCGGAGTTTGATTTTAAAAATGCAGCGCTAGCCGAAAACAGAGCGCATCTGGCGCTAAATTTGGCGCAAAAGAGGCTTGAGGATACTCGGCTGCTCGCGCCTTTTGACGGGACGATATCTGGCAAGAGTATCGAGGTCGGCGAGGGTGTTGGCGGCGTAGCACAAAAGCTGATGTCGATCTTTTCGTATCCAGACGTCAAGCTCAAGCTTAGCTTTGATGAGAAATTCAAAGACCGCGTGAAAATCGGTAGCGAATTTATCTATAAACTAGACGGCCAAAGCGAGGAGAGGCGTGGTAAAATCAGCCTCATCTACCCGACTATCGACACGAAAAACGGCAAAATTTACGCCGAAGTACGGGCGCGAAATTTGACGCCTGGGCTTTTTGGTGAGGGATATATCGTCTCAGATTCGCGGGTTGAAACGGATGCCGAGCCTAAAAAAGAGGACGCAAATAAAACGTCCGGGCTTAAATTTGACGGCTTTAAAAACGGCGGACTTGCCGCTAGTGGCGCAAAATTTGACGATATAAAAGCTAGCTTTGGCACGGCTAGGTTTTTAAATTTGACGGCGAAAACGAAAAGCGAGATAAATTTGAGCTCAGATTCGGCGCGCGTTAAATTTGACTCCGCCGCAAAAAATGCAAATTTGACGAAAGAAGCGGACGACGGATTAAATTTATCGCACAAAAAAGGCGGCATAAATTTAAATGCCGAATTTGACGCGGCGCAAATTTTGCTTGCCGCTAAACGCCAAACGCTTTTTGCGCAGCAGGGCGGCCGGGTAAATTTGATGCAAAAGGCAGTTTTGTCGAAGGCGCAAAATGTATAAACTAGCCATAAATCGCCCGATTACGACGCTGATGTTTTTCGTAGCGCTCGTATTTTTCGGCGCGATGTCGCTTCTTAGGATGCCGGTAAATCTCTTTCCCGAGGTCGTCATCCCGCTGATTAAGATCACGACCTACGCGCCGGGCGATATGAGCCTCATCGAGAGCAGGGTCACTAAAAAGATCGAGGACGAGGTCTCGACGATAGACGGTATCAAAAAGATCAGGTCATATACATTTAACAACCTCAGCATCGTTTTGGTCGAGTTTAATCTCAAGAAAAACATCGACGTCGCCGCAAACGACGTGCGCGACAAAGTCGCAAAGGCAAAGCTCGACGCCCAGCCCGAGATAGAGAAAATTAGTAGCGATAGCGGCAAGGTGGCGAGCTTTTTCGTTAGCCGAAAGGACGAAAATTTAACCGCGCTCATGCAAGCGGTCAAAGACGAGGCAAAGCCGTTTTTGCAGCGCGTAAAAGGCGTAGGTAAGGTCGATGACAAGGGCTTTTTGGAGCCTGAGATTAAAATTTACCTTGATCCGTTTAAACTCGATAAATACGCTCTAACCGCAGCCTCGGTCATAAATGTAATCAAATCGCAAAATTTAAAAGCGCCTTTAGGAAAGCTCGAAAACAGCGAGTTTGAGATATTTTTAAAGAGCGAATTCGACGCTAAAAGCGTGCGCGAGCTAGAGGAGATCCATCTGCAAAAGGACGTATTTTTAAAAGACGTCGCGCGCATAGAGCTATCTCATCACGACACCGATGCCGTTGCGATGTATAACGGCAAGCGCGGAGTGCTGCTCGACGCTATAAAAGTAAGCGGCGCAAACACGATCGAGACGATAGACGCGCTCAAGGCTAAAACGGACGATCTAGCGGCAAGACTAGGCGAGAACTACGAAGTGGAGCGTGTTTACGAAAAGAGCGAAAGCATCCTAAAGCACATAAATCAGGTCAAATTTGACATGATGCTAGGCGTCGCGCTCACCGTCGTCATCGTCTTTTTCTTTTTGCGAAGCTTTAGCGCGACTATCATCGCCGCGCTTGCGATACCTGCTAGTATCGTGGGGACGTTTTTTATCATCGACGTTTTGGGCTTTGATCTAAACCGCCTCACGCTGTTGGCTCTCACGCTTGGTATCGGTATATTTATCGACGATGCGATCGTGGTCGTAGAAAATATCTCCAAAAAGATGCAAGAGGGCGAGAGTAACCCGCTAAAAGCGAGCTTTGAGGGCGTGCGCGAGATCGCATTTAGCGTGCTTAGCATTAGCGCGGTGCTGCTTTGCGTGTTTGTGCCGATTGCCTTTATGGAGGGCATCATCGGGCAGTATTTTAACTCCTTTGGTATGAGCGTGAGCGGCGGTATCGTGGTGTCGTTTTTGGTTTGCATTATGCTGATACCTAGCCTCGCGGCGAGATTTTTGAGCGAGGGCGAGAGTAAATTTTACCGCGTGACAGAGCCATTGTTTGAGGCGCTCGAGAGCGGTTACGAGCGGCTTTTGAAGCTTATTTTGAGGTTTAAAACCGCGTTTGTTATCCTTACTTTGGGCGTGCTGGCTCTTTGTATGAGCCTAGCCGGCAAGGTCGGTATGGATTTTTTGCCCGTCGAGGACGAGGGGCAGTTTGAGATATTTTTAAAAGCAAGCCCCGGCATCTCGGTCGAGGCTATGAGCGCTAGAGCCGGCGAGGTCGTGCGCGAGGTAGATAGCGATCCGCGCGTCGAGTACTCGTATATGATCGCGGGCTACACGGACTCAAAGGATGCGTATAAGGCTAAAATTTACGTCCGCTTAAAGGGCTTTGAGTCGCGAAAAGAGCGCCAAACGCAGATAATGGACGAGTATAGAAAAAAGCTTAAATTTGACGACCTCTCGGTCAAAGTCCTGCAGATACCATACGTCGATACGGGCAGCGACAGTGAGCCCGTGCAGCTAACGATCACGGGAGATAGCCTAGAAAAGCTGGACGAAATCCTACCAAAAGCCATCGCCATGGTGCGCGCGATAGAGGGCACGACGGATGTGGGCAGCGATAACGAAGACAAGATAAACGAGCTGCAAATCAGCGTAAATAAAGACAAAGCCAAGCGCCTAAACGTCGATCCTAGCGCGGTCGCGCAGGTGATATACGCGTCCTTTGGGCAAAATAGACTAGGCAGCTTTGATAACGGCGACGCACAGTACGATATGATACTGAGGTTTGACGACGAGTACCGCAAGGACGCGCAGGCGCTGCAAAAACTAAAGATCAAAAATGCGCACGGCGAGAGTATAAGCCTAAGCGCGGTGGCGGAGTTTAAAACGAGCAAGACCTTTTCCGTGATAAACCGCTTTAACAAACAGCGTCAGATCAGGATCGTCGCAAACGTAGATAACGTCCCGCTGGGTGCTGTGCAAAAGGGTATCGACGAAAATATCGGTCAAATTTTGCCCGCAGGCTACGACTACGTGATGACGGGATTTATCGAGATGATGAACGACACGAACGCGGCCTTTGTGTTTACGATCAGCCTTAGCGTCGTGCTCATTTATATGATCCTAGCCGCTCTTTACGAGAGTTTTATTTTGCCGCTCATCATCATGATCTCGATGCCGCTTGCCTTTGGCGGCGTAGCGGTCGGACTGTATCTTAGCGGTAACTCCTTTAGCTTGTTCGTCAGGGTCGGCGCGATATTGCTTTTTGGTATGGTGGGTAAAAATGCGATTTTGGTCGTTGATTTCGCCAATCGCTACGCAAACGAGGGCGCGCCGCTAAACGAAGCCATCGTGCGCGCAGGCGTCAAAAGACTGCGAGCGATACTGATGACTACTTTTGCGATGATATTTGCGATGTTGCCGCTTGCGCTTAGTAGGGGTGCTGGATACGAGGGCAACTCCCCGATGGCGATCTCGGTGATCTCGGGGCTCATCAGCTCGACGCTACTAACGCTACTTGTGGTGCCGGCACTCTTTGGCGCGGTGTATAAGATAGATAAATTCGTGAGTAAAATTTATAAGAGAGAGGAAATTTAGGGCTTAAATTTGAGCTTGCTTTCGGCGAGACTTGTATCAAATTTGCGCTCGGCGGTTGCTCGACCATTGGGCGCTAATTTTGTTTAAACTAAAAAGCTGATTTTGCTTTGAGACCACATTAAACTGATTTCCGTAATTTAACGTAACAAATTTGCCATTTTGTATTCGTCTGCCTCTACTAAACCCTGTTTTTAAATATTTAGCGCAAAATATAGATTCCTTATTTATTTGATAACGGTTTTAGAAATTATTAATTTTTAAAATGCTAAAATCCGCGCCGATTTAAAGAAATTTTAAAAGGGCAAATTTTAAACGTGAATATATTTAGCAAAAAGATTATGTATAAGATTCACACTTACGCTTCGCTGATATTTTGCATTCCTTTAGTGGTCGCTTGTTTTACGGGTTCGGTTTTGGTTTATAAAGACGAGATAAATAATTTATTAATGCCAGGCGCCATATACGTTGCAAAAAATAGCAATAAAACCGAGCGAAAAAGTAGATTAAAATTTGACGAGCTAAGAGAAAAAATAGAAAAAGAGTATCCGCATCACGAGATCGTAGGCTGGAATATCGACGCAGATCCCCAAAAAACGGACAAAATTTGGCTGTTAAAGCACGGAGTGGGTGAAAAAGAGTGGGCGTGCGTGTATCTGGACGCTTTTAGCGGAGAGATAAAAAGCGATCTCGTGCCGCATGATAGTGGATTTATCGGGGTTATTACCGAGCTTCACGAAAATTTGCTTCTTGAAAAAAGCGGTCAAATTTTGCTTGGACTGACGGCGATTTTTGCCTTTATTATTTCGATCAGCGGCTTTATCGTTTACCGAAATTTTTGGGCGAATTTACTACGCCTTCGGTTTGCGCGCATGGCTACTTTTATGAGCGATTCGCACAAATTTATCGGCGTTTTTTCTGCGCCCGTTATCTTTGCGGTCGCGCTTAGCGGTGCTTGGTGGGAGCTTAGGTTTATGTTTATGCCGCCTTTTGATAATTCTAAATTCGTAATCGGTCCGCAAATTTACGACAAAAATATCTCTATCGACGCTCTCGTGCAAAGAGCGGCCTCGGATATGCCAGGGTTTAAGACGCACTACGTTAGCTTTCCGTTTTATGATGGCGCAAATATCACGCTTTACGGGCAAAAACCGAGTCAAGGTTTCCTTCATAGCCAGTACTCAAGCACCGTTTCTTACGATAAAAACAGCGCAAATTTAATCGATGTAAAAGATATAGAGCTAGCAAGCAAAACGGATAAATTTTTATCGACGTTTAGGCGTGCTCACTACGGCGACTATAATGCAGCGACCAAGTTTATCTGGTTTTTGTGCGGTTTAGCGCCGCTTGCGCTTAGCGTTTCGGGGATTTATTTATGGATAAAAAGATCAAATTTTAAAAGGAGAAAAAGATGAGAAATAAAATTTTGCTTTCGGTCGCGGCGATAAATTTGCTCGCGTCCGTTCAAATTTTAGCTGCTCAAAACGGCGAGAGTTCAGCTGGCAAAGAGACGCTACAGGCCGTCGAAGTCACTAGCGAATAAAGGCGCGACGACGTCAAATACAACGCAAAAGAGCTGGTAAAAAGCACCACGAGGCTAGACCTCACCTCGCGCCAAACGCCTCAATCGCTTACCGTCATAACGGAGGCCAGACTAAAGGATCAAAATATCAACGACTATCAGGTGCTTTTGCGAAATATCCCCGGCGTCACGCTTAGCAAGTGGGATGAGCGCGTTTACCCGACGGCAAGAGGCTTTAAGATAGATTATTATTTGCTTGATTCGATGCCTAGCTTTGGCGGATTTAGCCTAGGCGCAAACGATATGAGCTTGCTACCATATGAACGCGTCGAAGTCGTAAAGGGCGCAAACGGCCTACTAGCGGGTGCCGGCAATCCGGCAGCTAGTTTAAATTTCATCCGAAAAAGAGCAAATTCAAAAGAATTTACGGGAAATTTCAAACTAAGCGCGGGCTCGTACGATAGATACGGCGTATCGGGCGACGTGCAGACCCCAGTGACTGCTGACGGCAGCGTGCGGGCTAGAGCGTCGTTTATGCACGAGAAGTCTCGCTCGTATATGGACTACTATAACCGTAAAAACACCGCTATCTACGGCGTAGTGGATGCGGATATCATGGATAGTTCGTGGCTAAGCCTGGGCGCTTTTTATCAGGAGCTAAAGCGTCACGGCGTACGCTGGGGAGGAATGCCCGCGTTTTACAAAAACGACTCTAGGCGCGAGTTTAGCAAAAATGAAATTTTCTCGCAGCCTTGGACTAGGTGGGATATCAAAACTTTTGACGTTTATGCCGATTTTAGGCACTATTTTGAAAACGAAGCCAGCCTAAATTTATCCTACTCCTTCCGCCGAGCAAACACGGACTCAAATCTACTATACTACGGCGGCAAGGTAAATTTAGACGGTACGGGCGATGTTAGCGGACTTAGCGTCTATGCAAACAAACGCGAGGAAAATATCCACAACGTAGACGCCTATGTAAATCTACCGTACGAAGCGTTTGGCTTGCCTCACGAGGCGGTTTTCGGCGCTATGTATAACAACTATAAAAAAAGCTCCGATAACGTCAGTAGCTACTGGAATAGCCGCACGACTCCGGCGGGCCTAGCCTATGCGGCGCGTACCAGGATAGACTTTAAAAACCTGCACCTAGACGACCCTAATCTACCTTACGCCGATCAAAACAACGCCGATAAGACGGTGCAAAAGGCTGTATATTTGGCTAACAAATTCTCAATCACAGACGAGTTAAAGTTTTTGCTGGGAGCTAGGATGAGCTACTATAAGTACCGCATAACAGGCGGCAACGGAAATAGAAACTTCACGCAAGAAATCACGCCGTATCTAGGTATCACGTACGACATAGGCGAAAATCATACTTTTTATGCTAGCTATACAAGCATCTTTAAACCCCAAACCGTAAAGGATATCAACGGCAAATACTTAGATCCGATCCAAGGTAAGGACTATGAGCTCGGTATAAAGGGATTATTTTGACGGCGCGCTTTCGGCTTCGTTTGGCGTATTTAAGGTCGTACAAGATAAACTAGGTGCAAGAACCGGACAAAAGATCCCAGGCACTACGACCGATGCGTACGAAGCTAAAAAAGGCGTGACGAGCAAGGGCTTTGAGGTGGACGTAAACGGCGAGATAAATCAAAATTTAAGCCTAGGTCTTGGCCTTACTCACTTTAACGCCAAGGACGCAGACGGTAAGAAATTTGACACCGAAAGCTCGCGCACTACGGCAAATCTATTTGCTAAATACTCTATAGCGGACTTTAGAGCGGGTGCGGGAGTGCAGTATAAAAGTAAAATTTACGTCGGTAGCGGCGCAAACGAAATCACGCAAAAGGCCTACACGCTGGCAAATTTGATGTTTGGCTACAGGATAAGCAAAAATTTCGACATTCAGCTAAATATCGACAACGTGTTTAATAAAAAATACTTCGAGGGCATCGGCAACAACAAGATGGTTTACGGCGATCCACGAACGTTTAATCTAGGCTTTACGTATAGTTTCTAAGCCCTTTAGATTTTTTGCCGCGTAGCTTGGTTTGCTAATGCGGTTATCCAGATTATAAATTCGGCGCTTTTTGTCGGTATTAAATTTGTAAATTTACAGGTTACGATAGGCGCCGAATTTAGATATAAAATTAAGCGTAAATTTGTCTTAACGTGCTAGAAATACTCTTTTAACGAGCAATAAATCTGTTACAAATTTGACTGCGTTTGGTTGTAGCCGAGTATTTTAAAGTTTATTTTAAGCGTTATTTTTGCGAATGTAAGGTAAGATTAAGGCAAATTTTTCTTAAGGCTAAATTTTGAAACGCGCTCTTTTTCAAGTTATCTCTCACGTTTTCATTTTTATGCTAGTTGCGGCGTTTGCTAGCGGTTGTGCGGCGCAAAAAAAGGCAACCCCCGCACCGCCAAAGCCCGTTACGCAGTCTGAAATAAAAAACATCTGCGACGGCAAAACTCCAAAAGAGTGCAATGATATGGGCGTAAAATTTGAAAACAATAAAGACTACGAGCGCGCTAAGCTGTGCTACCAAAAAGCCTGCGACGATAACGAGGGTATCGCCTGCTCAAATCTAGGCTCGCTACATCAAAAGCTAAAAAGCAAAGAGGAGAGCGAGATCTTAAAGATATTTATGAAGTCCTGCACGCTCGGCAACAAATACGGTTGCTACAATGCGGCTAACTTTTACCGCCTCGGGCGCGGCATGGAGCATGATTTTGCCGCAGCGCGCAGGCTTTATGAGAAGTCGTGCCTAAAACTAAATCATGCTCAAAGCTGTTCAAATCTCGGCGGTATGTATCAGTTTTTGCTAGGCGTAAAAACCGCCGATTCTAAAACGGCAAAAAAATTTTACAAAATGGGCTGCGAGATGGGCGATGAGATAGGATGCAGGAACCTTTCGCTTATCGGAGACGAGTAAAATTTATTTACACTTTCTTGATTTTACCGCCAAATTTGACGATTCTACAACTATCCTAATCAAAATTTGACTGAGAGTGTTTGTGATTTGAGCCAAATTTGCCAGTTTGGAGAAAAGCACCGCCGCTTTTATGACGCATAACCTAAATTTAAGACTCCCACTTAAGCGTAAAGGTTATTTCTTTGCCAGGTTCGCTTTCGCAGGTTACGGCGATAGCATTGTTTTCACAGGCTCTTTTTACTAAATTTAATCCGATGCCAAAGCCGCCTTGGTCTTCGTTAAACCGCGTGTATCGCTCGAAAATTTTATCTTGCTGCTCTTTGCTTAGCCCCTCGCCGCTATTTGAGATTTTTAGCTCGCCGTCTTGCAAACTAACCGCGACGTAGCCGCCTTGGTTTGCGTATTTTACGGCGTTGCTTAGTAGGTTATCCACCGCGCGTTTTAGCTCATAGCCATTTGCATTTATGAGAGCGTCTTTTAAATTTAGCCTTAAATCAAGCCCTCGTTTAGCAAAAAACGGAGCAAAAAATTCGAGTCGCTCGTTTAAAATGTCTCTCAAATTTAGCTCCTCTTTTGGTCCGGAGCGTGAGGCGCCAAAGGATAAATACGTGAGGTCCTCATAGGTGCGGCTTAGCGTTTTGGCGGCGGTTTGGATGTTGTTTAGGCGCTTTAGATTTCTCTGGCTTAGGCTACTTTTATCTGCCGTTTCGATGCTCATAAGTATGACGCTAAGGGGCGCGTTTATCTCGTGAGTAGAGTCTTTTATAAAGCGATTTAGTGCGGCGATCTTGGCGTGTAGCGGCGCTAGCGCGGTCTTTGCTAGATAAAAGGCGATTATCATGATAACGCCTAAAACGATAAGCAAATTTAGCGCCGTCCGCAGCCGTAGCAAATTTAGCTCGCTCGCGACATTTTTACTGCTTAGCGCGATTTTTGCCGTCGATAGCTCGTCCGCGCCGCCTTCGTCCATATTTTGCAAAGCCTCAAATATCATCACCTTGCCGTCCGATACGGCCGTGCTACTCTGGGCTGCGTCAAATTCAGCGCAGCCTGCCTCGCCGTATAAAATTTGACCGCTTTTAGCTACGATGCAGGCTTTGACGTCTTTTTCGGCGGTAAAGCTTTTGACTGCGCCAAGCCCGTACATGCGCGCTTTCATGTAGATACCCATCTTGATCTCTTTTAGATTTTTTACCTCGTTTGAGATGAGGGCTTCCTTTTTCATTTTATAGTCGTTCGTAAAAAAATACCCCAAAAATAGGGCGCTGGTGATGAGATAAAGCGAAAGGATTTTAGCTATAACGGCGGAGCGCTCAGACATAGATATAGCCGTCTCCGCGCCTATTTATGATCGCGTCCTTGCCTAAAATGCGGCGTAAGTTTTTGACGTAAACACGCAGGCTCAGCTCGCTGGGCTCCTCGCCGTAGTTCCAAATTTTCTCAAATATCGTCTCTTTACTCAGTAGCGCGTTTTTATTCTCCAAAAATAGCGCTAAAAGCTCGCTTTCTTTGTTTGAGAGGTTTACGATTTGTCCGTTTTGCCGGAGCGTTTTGGAGCTTGGATAAAATTTATATCCATCGTTAAGCTCGATAAATTCGTCATTTACGTGAGAAAATTTGCGCTTGAGTAAAATTTGAATACGAAGCAAAAGCTCTTTTAGTTCGTAGGGCTTTTTTAGGTAGTCGTCGCAGCCGCTTTTGTAGCCGATCTCTAGGTCTTGCAGCGCGTTTAGCGAGGTGGTAAAGATCGCAGGCGTGTCGTCGCCAAGCCGCCTAAGTTCACGCAAGAGGGAGAAACCGTCGCCTTTAGGTAGCTTGACGTCGAGGATGAGGATATCAAATTTTCGCTCGTAGGCGGTATCTAGAGCTGCTTTAGCATCGGCGCAAACGGTCACGTCGTAGCCTTGTTCGCTCAGATACTCGCTGATGAGTTCGCTTAGCGTCTCATCGTCCTCTACGAGCAAAATTTGCGTCATTACATCTTATCCTTTTTCATATCTTTCATATCGTCTTTCTTTTTGCCCATATCGTCTTTCATCTCTTTCATGTCGCCCTTCATTTCGTCCTTTTTTATCATCATATCGTCTTTTTTCTCCATCATGGCGTCCTTCTTTTCCATCATGGTATCTTTTTTCTCCATCATATCGCCTTTCATCTCGGCGGCAAAGATAGAACCTGTAACGAACAACGCGCTAAGCGCAACTAAAGCTAACTTTTTCATAGCATCTCCTTTAAGAAAATTTATGATGGAAGTTTAGCCAAGAAACGTGAAATGAGCGTGAAATTTAAGCCATCAGGCTAAAAACGTACGATAAAAGCGGCAGGCTAATAAAGCTAAACGCCACTCCCACGGCCACAGCGGCGACAGCTAGCTGGCTATCAAGCTCTGCTTTCATAATCATCGCGCTTGCTAGCACCATCGGCGGCATGGCGCACTGCAGGATGCCTATCATCCAAATTTGACCGAAATTTACGCCCAAAACTATCGTGACTAATATAAAAATAAAAGGCGCTAGCAGCATCTTGCCCGCGATTACCACTGCGGTTGATTTATAGCAGCTCTTGATACTTCGAAAACCAAGCCCGATGCCGATGGCAAAAAGAGCCACCGGAACGACGCTTTGCGCAAAGAGCGTAAGCGCGTCAAATAGCACGCTTGGAAGCGGAACGCCGCGGATTAAAAAGCCCAAAATAAGCGCGACAAACGGCGGAAATTTAATCACTTTCATCACGTTTTGCACGAGCGAAACCTTCGCCGGGGCGCCGAAAGCCAGGATAAAAGGGCCAAAAATGCTAATCGGGATCGAGGTGGCTAGCTGATCGTAAAAGATAACTTCGTTCATCGCGTCCTCGCCGAAAAAGCCCTTGATGATAGGCATACCCATAAATACGGTATTTCCAAACATCCCTAGCAGCACGGCGCTCACAGTCGTGGCTTTGTTAAATTTTAAAAATCTGCACGCCAAAAATATCGCCACAGCGCCAAGCATCGAACAAGCAAAACCCGTGGCAATGACGTTAATGAGCGTGGTGTCGATGTTTACGTGGTAAATTTTATCAAAAATTAGCGCCGGAAGGGCGAAGCAAAGCGCGTAGTTTATGAATACGGAGGCATTTTTTTGTTCAAAGACCTTAAATTTTTTCGCCCCGTAGCCAGAAGCGATAATGATAAAAATGGATAATAATTGCGTAAACATTTGCGTAATCCGATTTATAAATTTTAAAAACGCGATTATACGGCGGCTAGCATTAAAGAAAAATAAAATTTAGTTGAATTACTTAACATCGCCTTAACGCATTTTTGTATATAATCTCGCGTTAAATTTAAAAAAGCGAGAAATAATGAAAAAACTTATCAAATTTATCGCGGTTTTCGCCGTGCTAGCGGGGGTTGGTTACTACTTTTACGATAAAAATTTTAACGTCCCGCAAGTCGATCAGTTTATCACCTCAAAAGCCGTTCGCGGCGAGCTGGTTAAAAGCATTGAAAGCAACGGCGAGATCTATGCTACCGAGCTAATCGACGTGGGTGCGCAGGTAGGCGGTCAGATCAAAAAACTCTACGTAAAGCTCGGCGATGTCGTAAAAGCCGGCGACATGATAGCTGAAATCGACTCCGCGACTCAGCAAAACAACGTAGATACCAAAAAAGCCCAGCTTGGGATTTACGAAGCGAAGTTAAATTCGGCCAAAGTCGCGCTTGAGATTTCAAAGACCAAATTTAAGCGCGAGCAAGAGCTTTTTGCCAAAAACGCAACCTCAAAAGAGGAGTTTGAAAACGCCAAAAATACCCTAGCCGCAAACGAAGCCTCGCTAAAAGAGATCGAAGCGCAAATCGTGCAGGCTAAAATCTCTCTAAACACCGCTCAAATCGACCTTGGCTACACTAAAATCACCGCCCCAAAAGGCGGCGTCGTGGTCTCCGTGCAGGTTGAGGAGGGTCAAACCGTAAACTCAAACCAAACTACGCCCACCATCGTAAATATCGCCGATCTAAGCAAAGTCCAGCTAAAAATGGAGATCGCCGAGGGCGACATCACAAAGATAAAAGTAGGCTCAAAAGTCGAGTACTCGATCCTATCCGAGCCGAATCGTAAATTTCACGCCAGTATTAGCTCGATCGACCCGGGCCTCACCACGCTAAGCAACGGCAAATACGCCACCACTACAAGCTCCGGCTCGACCGCCTCAAGCTCGAGTAGTTCGGCGATCTACTACTACGCCAAAGCTATCGTAGATAACCCGGACGGCACGCTAAGGATCGGCATGACCACGCAAAATACCATCATCCTAGATAGCGCTAAAGACGCCGTCATAGTGCCCTCGATAGCCGTTAAAAACGAAGATGGCAAAAGCGTAGTCTACGTGCTAAAAAGAGACGAAAACGGACTAGAAACAGCCGAGCGAAGAGAGGTGCAAACGGGACTAATCGATAGCCTAAAAACTCAAATTTTAAGCGGAGTAGAGGAGGGCGAAGAGGTCGTGACGAAGCGAAATTCGGCGGCTGAAATCAGCGAAATGCTCGAAAAAGAAAAAAGAAGAATGAAGTTCTAAGGCTAAGTCTTGAAAAATTTGATAGAACTTAAAAATTTAAGCAAGAAATTTAAACTCGGCGATAACGTATTTGACGCGCTAAAGGACGTAAATTTAACCATAAAAAAGGGCGAGTTTATCGCTATCATCGGACAAAGCGGATCGGGTAAATCCACGCTCATGAACATCCTTGGCTGCCTGGATAATCCAAGCGGCGGGCAATATCTGCTAGAAGAGCGCGACATATCTAAATTTGAAGGCGACGAGCTGGCGCGTTTGCGTAGGGAGAAATTTGGCTTTATCTTTCAGCGCTATAACCTGCTATCTACGCTAACTACGCTGCAAAACGTAGCGCTGCCTAGCGTATATGCGGGCGTTTCTAAAAAAGATCGCGATAAAAAGGCGAGCGAAATTTTAGACGGGCTCGGCCTTGGCGAAAAGCTGCAAAATTTACCGAATAAACTTAGCGGCGGGCAGCAGCAGCGAGTCTCGATTGCTAGAGCGCTCATAAACGGCGGCGAGATCATCCTAGCAGACGAGCCTACGGGCGCGCTAGATAGTAAAAGCGGCCTCATGGTGATGGAAATTTTAACGAATTTGCACAAGCAAGGCCACACCATCATCATCGTCACGCACGACCCAAATATCGCCGCATACGCAAACCGCGTCATCGAGATAAAAGACGGTAAAATTTTAAGCGATACGGTAAAAAGCGAGGAAATTTTCGCCTCCGAAAAACCGTCGCCAAAGCAAAAAAATATCTTTAGCTTTTACAAAGATCAGTTTATCGAGAGCTTTAAAATGTCGATAAACGCGATACTTAGCCACAAACTGCGCTCGGTGCTAACGATGCTCGGCATCATCATAGGCATCACATCGGTTATCTGCGTCGTGGCGCTAGGGCAGGGCTCGCAGGAGCAGATCCTCTCCGATATCCGCGGTATCGGTACTAACACGATCGATATACTAAACGGCAAGGGTTTTGGCGATATGCGCTCGGAGCGGGTGAGAAACCTGACAGTGAGCGACGCAACGATGCTATCTAAGCAAGACTATCTAGATAGCGTCACGCCAAACGCCTCTGCTAGCGGCACGCTCACTTATGGAAACAAATCAGCTTCCGCAACGATCAGGGGCGGTAGCGAGGAGAGCCTAAACGTCATGGGCTACAAGGTCGAGGCCGGGCGGGTGTTTACTGCCCAAGAGGTCGCAGAGTCGGCGTCCGTGATCGTGATAGATCAGCCAACTAGGGAGCAGTTTTTTAAAAACGAAGATCCGCTGGGTAAGACCGTGCTTTTTAACAAACGCCCATTTAGGATCATCGGCGTAGTGGCAAAAAACGACAATATGTTTGCGGACTCCAGCACTCTGCGCACGTTTTCTACATATACCGCGGTCATAAACAAACTAACCGGCGATAGGCACCTATCATCCATCACGGTTAAGGTAAAAGACAGTGTAAACGCGCAGATAGCAGAGCAGAGCCTAACTGAGATTTTAACCGCAAAGCACGGTAAAAAGGACTTTTTCACCAGAAACTCCGATACTATCAAAAAAACGATCGAGGAGACTACTAGAACCATGACGCTGCTGATTTCTTGTATCGCCTTTATCTCGCTGCTAGTGGGCGGTATCGGCGTGATGAATATCATGCTAGTCTCCGTAACAGAGCGCACTAAGGAAATAGGCATCAGGATGGCGATCGGCGCGCGTCAGGGAAATATCCTCGAGCAGTTTTTGATCGAGGCGGTGCTGCTGTGTCTCATCGGCGGACTAATCGGCGTCGGGTCCGCGTTTGGTATCGGGTATCTAGCGGAAAATTTAGCGCCCGATATAAAGATGATATTTTCGCAGACTTCTATCGTGGTCGCGCTCGTCGTTTCTAGCGCGATAGGCGTGATTTTCGGCTACATGCCTGCTCGCAGCGCCTCAAAGCTAAATCCGATCGACGCTCTTTCAAGGGAATAAAATGAAAAAAATCTCCATAATCCTAGCCGCTTTTTTGCTCGGCGGCTGCGCTGTAACGCAGATAAACGAAAACTACGAGCAAATTTTGCTAAAAGACGACGCAAATTTGACGGCGAATTTTAGGCTGGAGCGCGAGTGGTGGCTAGGCTATAACGAGCCCGCGCTAAACGAACTAATCAGCCTCGCGCTAAAAAATAATATAGATCTGGCAAAATCAGCCATCGCCGTAAATAAAGCATTAGCTCAAGCAGGCGTCTTGCAGGCTGATCTCGTGCCTAGCTTTAATGCAAATTTGGGCGCGGAAACCGGTAAAAATATAAAAACGGACGGTAGCTGGAGCGAGAGCTATAAAAGCGGCATCTCGCTAAGCTACGAGATCGATCTGTGGCGCAAGCTCGCAAACTCCGCAGACGCCGCCATGTGGGAGGTAAACGCGACCAAATACGACCTAGAGGCCGCCAGACTCGCGCTTATTAACTCCGTCGCGGACGCGTATTTTGAAGCGAAGTATCAAAAAGAGAGCATAAATCTATACGAAAAAACGCTAAAAAACTACGAAGAGCTAGAAGCTATCGTAAAGGCTAAATTTGAGCTGGGCAAAGAAGAGGAGCTAAGCCTAAAGCAAGTAAAAAGCTCGGTAATCTCGGCTAAAAATAGAATTTTAAACGCGAGCAAGAGCCTTGACGCGGCGGAAAAAACGCTAAGAAATCTGCTAAACGTTAGGTCAGAGTTTGATTTAAATTTGAGCGGAAATTTAAGCGATATCCAGCCGCAGGGCGTAAATTTAAACGTGCCGCTTTACGTTATAGGTGCGCGTCCTGATTTGCAAGCCGCGGTCTCGCGTATAAAAGAGGCGCTTTTAGGTGTCAAGGTTAGTCAAAAGAACTTCTATCCAAGCATCACGGTAGGCGCAGGGCTTAGCGGTAGCGGAGATAGCGCGAGCGAGGGGCTTAAGCTAAATTTCTTAAGCGGAAATATCGCGATAAATTTGCCGTTTTTGAACTACTCTAAGCTTAAATCAAAGCTAAAAATCTCCGAGCTAGAGTTTGAGACGATGAAGCTAAACTACGCGCAGACGCTAACGACCGCGCTAAACGAGATCGACGCGAGCTATAAAAATCTGCAAAAAGACGAGGCGGTTTTACGAAATTTAAACGAAAATTTGCGAAATCTAAGCTCTATCAGCGACATATATAAACTTAAATACGACTACGGTAAAACGGAGTTAGAAAACTATCTGGAGGCCCAAAATTCGCTGCTTGAAGGTAGGATCAGCCTGATCGCTCAAAAATATAAAATTTTACAAGACGAAATCGGTATCTATAAAGCGGCAGCTGGAAAAGCGGAGTAAATTTAACTATGCTGCGCGCCTGATTTGCGGTTTTGATTTGGAGCGCGTTAAATTTGCGGCAAATTTGGCGGCTAGTTAAATTTAGATAGCCGTCAAATGACCTTGCAAATTTACTCGCGCCGTTTGCCTAGAAAATAAAACAGTCCCGCCAGCGTCGCAAAAAGCGCAAGCATAGATCCGGCGACGATCGCCGTGCCGTTTTGAAAGCCATTTAAAAACATCCCGTTCGTATTCATACCGAAAAATCCCGTGATAAAATTTAGCGGCAAAAATAGCGCCGAAAGCAGCGTCAGGATATAGATATTTCGGTTGATTTTGTCGTTTTTTAGGCTTTGGATATGCGCGTATATATCGTCTATCCTAGCGGCGTTTTCGCAGGCTGCGTTTTTTAGCACGCCGGCTTCGTAGACGTAGTTTTTGAGCTGTTTTTTAAGCTCGGGTCTTTCGTTTTGACAGATCGCCAAAGCCTCGTAAAAGTGCGAAATTTTATTTTGAAATTTGCGTATTTCGTATTTTAAGACCGCGTGCTTTTTGATAAATTTAGTAAAATCCCTCTTGCCCGCGTAGATTTTCTCGTAGCTTTCAAGCTGGGCGGAGTGCTCGGCGATCTTGGCGCGAAACTCGCTCGTTATCTTTTTTACTACGCGGATAAACTCATCCGCGCCGCTCTGGTTGCCGTCCTGTGCATAAATTTTGTCATCTTTAAAGATAAATTTATAGTTTTGTTCGCTACCGTCCGTGACGAGATAGACGTACTCGCACTCCTCGTCGTAAAAGTACCCCGAGATATCGCGCTCGCTCACGGTTTTGCCTTATATGCTCGGCGCGTCTTTGCCGCGTTTAGCATAAAAATTTCGCCTAAATTTCTCAAATTCGCCCGCCATTATCGCTTCTCTCATCTGCCGCATCAAATTTAGATAATAATGCAAGTTATGCAAGCTCGCTAGTCGGAAAAACGTCAGCTCGCCGGCGCGGTATAGGTGGCTAAGATATGCGCGCGAGTAGTTTTGGCACGCGTAGCAGTCACACTGGGGATCTATCGGAGCGCGGTCGGTTGCAAATCTCGCGGACTTGATATTTATCTTGCCAAAACTCGTAAATAGCGTGCCGTTGCGCGCATTGCGCGTCGGCATCACGCAGTCAAACATATCCACGCCGCGAGCCACGTTTTCTACGAGGTCTTCGGGGGTGCCTACACCCATGAGATAGCGCGGACGCGCCGCGTCGATGTATGGCATCACGGCTTGCACGGTATCATACATCTCTTGATTACTTTCGCCTACGCTAAGCCCCCCGATGGCAAGCCCATCAAAGGGCATCTCGCATAGCGCTTCGGCGCAAAATTTACGCGCCGCCTCGTCCGTGCCGCCTTGGATTATGCCGAATATATTTTGCGTGAGTCCTTCGCCGTTATTTTGCTTAAATTTATGATAATCTATCGCCTCGCGCGCCCATTTTATCGTGCGTTTTATGCTTAGTTCCACGCGCTTTTTTCCCGCAGGAAGCGCGACTAGATCGTCTAAGATCATCATGATGTCGGAGTTTAGGTCGTACTGAGTGTCTAGCACGGAGCGCGGCGTGAAATAGTGCGCGCTGCCGTCGATGTGGCTTTTAAATTTGATACCGTTTTCGTCCGGTTTTGAGATTTTGCTTAGCGAAAAGGCCTGAAAGCCGCCGCTATCGGTTAAAAACGAGCGGTTAAATTTAGTAAAGCCGTGCAGGCCGCCAAGCTCCTTTACGACCTTACTGCCGGGGCGCAGGTAGAGGTGATAGGTGTTGCCTAGGATGATTTGTGCGTCCAAAATTTGCATCATATCTACGGCATCTAGGCTTTTTACGGCGCCGACGGTACCAACTGGCATAAACACGGGCGTTTTTATCGTCGAGTGAGCGGTGATTAGCGTGCCCGCGCGCGCCGTACCGTCCGTTTTATCTATACTAAAAGTCATTTTGATATAATAGTCCCTTTAAATTTGGAGTTTTAATGAAAAATATCTTGATAGTTGCGGACGGCATTGTAGCGAAACATTTCTTAGAAAGACTATTCGTAAGCAGAAGCAGCACGCATAACTACGTAGTTATCGCTTGCGGAGACGAGGATTACTCGGATGTAAATTTAGAAAATTTTACCTTTTACCGCTTTGATCCCACGAGCCTTGATAGACTGAGGCAAGTAGCCAGCGGCTATTTCAGCCAGTTTATGATAATGCTAAAAGACGGCTTTGATACGGTCAGCGTCTATAATAACCTGCGTCAAATCAGCAAAAAAACGGAAATTTTGATGCTGGATCTCTGGGGGCTTGGCGGGCTAGAGGACGACTCGCATCTAACGGTCTTGGATGCGCGAGCGGTGCTAACGGCTAGGCTTATGGACTTTTTGCCGGACATACCCGTCGTAGCCGACAATCTAGGCCTTGGCAGGGGCGAGATAATGGAAGTAAAAGTGCCCGTAGGAAGCTCCTTTATGTACCGCCACATCAGCTCCATAACGCAGAAAAAATGGCGCATCGCGATGATTTATCGCGGTTCAAATTTCATGATTGCAAAGCCAAATTTGATGATCCTGCCCGGCGACGTTTTGCTCATAGTTGGCGAACCAAGCGTGCTTTTAAGCGTATTTAGAAGCGTAAAAAAAGAAACCGGGCAATTTCCAAACCCGTTTGGTCATAATATTTATCTGTTTTTAGACATGAAAAAGATGGGCGAAAAGCTGTGCATAAGGCTGCTTGAGCAGAGTCTAAAACTGCACGAAAAGCTAAACAACAGGCGCCTTTTCGTCAAGGTCGTAAATCCGGCGCTAAATTTAGCCTACGAAAGGCTAAAATCCGTAAACGACGAGATGGCGACGGTGATGTTTGATTATTTCGGAGGCGGAGTAGGGCAGATAAAAGACGACGTTTTTAAAAACGACGTCGGGCTAGTGGTGACGGACAATAAATTTTTCTCAGCGCACAAAAGGTTGCTTTTCGAGCTAAAAAAACCAGTCGCCGCCATCGGTAAAAGCGATATCGACGAGATCAAAAAGGGCGTGGTGCTAAGTAGCGGTTTTGGCGACGAGATAGAAAGCCAATCGGCCGTCATCATGGACTGCTGCTCGCAGCTTGATATGCCGATCACTCTTTATCACTTCGGCCGAAGCGGCGCGGACGAGGAGATGGAGGAGCATTTTGACAGCTTGGCTAAGATTTTCGGGCGTAAGATCGAAGTCGTGGAGGACAAAAACTCAAATCCGATTTTAAGGCTAAAAAAAGAGCGAAATTTGCTCCAGTTCGTGCCGTTTACGAAAAAGATCAGCAAAAAAGACGCCTTTGCGGCGTTTTCAAACGACATGAACCGTCTGTACTCGCGCCTTAGCGATAACTATCAAATTTTTATACCGATAAATTAGGCTATTTTGGATAAAATAAAAGCGGAGAATAAGATGAAAATAGATATAAAATTTGACGGCAAGCCAGGCTACGACGTCTATATAAACGAGCTAAAAGAGCTTAAATTTGACGCTAAAGTCGCTATCGTGACCAACGCAAAGGTAGGCGGGCTTTATCTGCAAAATTTACTCTCTCGCATAGTTTGTCCGCAAAAATTCGTCATCAGTGTCCCCGACGGCGAAGAATATAAAAATATGCAAACTATCGAGGTGATTTTAGAGCAGCTTTTTGTTAGCCGCCTTGACCGAAGCAGCGTGATCATCGCGCTTGGCGGCGGAGTGGTGAGTGATATGGCGGGCTTTGCGGCGAGCATTTTTGAGCGCGGGATCAAATTTATAAACATCCCGACTACTCTGCTAGCGCAAGTGGACGCGAGCGTGGGCGGAAAAACGGGCGTAAATAACAAATTCGGCAAAAATCTGATCGGCTCGTTTTATCAACCTAGCGCCGTTTACTGCGAAACCGAGTTTTTAAAGACGCTTGAAAAGCGCGAATTTGCCGCGGGACTCGCAGAAGCCGTAAAGATGGCGGTAACCTTTGATGAAAAGCTATTTTCGTGGATGGATGGCGCAAATTTGACGGATGAGGCGAATTTGCAAAATTTGATCTACCGCTGCGTGCAGATAAAAGCCGCCGCCGTAGAGGCCGACGAGCGCGAAAAGGGCGTGCGCGCGGTGCTAAATTATGGACACACCTTCGCTCACGTGATAGAAAACGAAACGAACTATAAAAAATATCTACACGGCGAGGCGGTGGCGATCGGGATGAATATGGCTAACGCGCTAGCGGTGAAGCTAGGCCTTATGAGCGAGGAGCAAAAGGCGCGCGTGGCGGAGCTTTTAGTTAAATTTAGCTTGCCGATAAGCTACAAGGTGTCAGACGCAAGTAGCTTTTACGAGGCGTTTTTCCTTGATAAAAAGGCGGAAAACTCAGCGATCAAATTTATCCTGCCGCGAGGTATCGGCGCATACGAGATACGAAAAGACGTGCCGCGCGAGCTCGTGATGGACGTTTTAAGAGAGTTTGAATGAGAAAAATTTTATTTATTTTATTTTTTGCGATCTTTGCCTATGCGCTTGATGATATACCTAGCGATTTTAACGGGACAAAAGAAGCCCAGCTATCCGAGCTAAACGCGTCTTTAGCTTTTATCGAGGATGAGCTAGCCGATAATATCTGGGCGACTCGCTACTCAAACTACAACACATTTCAAAAGCTAAGCGCGGAGCTTGACGAAATCGAAGCGGCGATAAAAAAACAGGCTAAAAATACCGAAAAAGTGCTCGAGCTACAAAAAAAGCAAAGCACGCTAAAAGAGCAGATCGAGCTTTTAAGGGAGTTTCAAAAAGCGCCGTTTTCTAGTATGATAACGGCTCCCGAGATAGAAATTTTACAAAAGATAACTAATCCCGTCGCCGTGATCTCGGGCTTTTCGCACATAAAGCAGCTTAGAAGCGAAAAAGACGAGTACAAGCGCCGACTAGACGGGCTTTCAAAGACGACCGACGAGCTAGCTAGAAAAGAGCAAATTTTAACCCAGATCGTAAATTTGAGCGACGATGCGCGCTTTCAAGCAGAGCTTGCGGAGGCTAGACAGGAACTAGCGGAATTTAACGCCGCGGCCGATATCGCAAAGACCACATACGGCGTATACGAAAAGCGCGTAAACGAGGCGATAAACCGCACTAGCGAGGATATCAAAGCGCAGATGAAAAAGGCGCTAGATATCGGTATATTTATCGTCGTCGTGATCGGGCTTTCGTTTTTGTTCAAATTTATCATCAAAAAGACGATCACCGACAACGAGCGCCTCTATACGGCGAATAAATTTATAAATCTCGTAAACATCACGCTCATCATCATGATTTTGCTTTTTGCCTATATCGAAAACGTGACATATCTAGTCACGGTGCTGGGCTTTGCGTCCGCGGGTATCGCAATCGCGATGAAAGATATGTTCATGAGTATGCTCGGCTGGACGGTGGTGGTTTTTGGCGGTAGTTTTCACGTCGGCGACCGTATAAAGGTGCGCAAGGACGGAGAGGACGTTGTGGGCGACATCATCGATATCTCGCTGCTTAGGATGACTATTTACGAGGACGTTACGATAGTCACGGTAAACTCAAACCGCAGAGCGGGGCGCATTATATTCGTACCGAACAATTATATCTTCACCGATCTGATCGCAAACTACTCGCACCACGGCATGAAAACCGTCTGGGACGGCATCGACGTGGTTTGCAGTTTTGATTCTAACCACAAAAAAGCCGCCCACATCATCAAAGATATCGCGCGAAAATACTCTAAAGGCTACACGGAAATCGCCAAAAAACAAATGAGCAAGCTGCGAAATCAATATAGCATCAAAAATCCAAATGTCGAGCCGCGCGTGTTTACCTTTATCGAGCCTTACGGCGTGAAAATTTCGGTCTGGTACATGGCAAACACCTTTGCCACGCTATCTTTGCGAAGCACGATAAGTGCGGAGATCATGGAAGCCATCGCTAGCCACGACGACATTGTTATAGCCTATCCGACGCAGACTTTGTATATGGATAGACGCGTAAAAGCAGGCGAAACAAAGCCGATGGGCGAAGGCGGCGAGGAAAAGCATGAAGCCTAACTCAAATTTGACCCAGAAAGAGCCGCGCCGAGAGAAGGTATTTTTTAAAACTTTCGGCTGCCGCACGAACATCTACGACACCGAGCTGATGAAAAGCTACGTCAAAGACTACGATATCGTTAGCGACGAAAACGAAGCAGACATCGTAGTGGTAAACTCCTGCACGGTCACAAACTCAGCAGATAGCGGCGCTCGCAGCTACATAAACGGTATAAAAAAGCGCGGCGCTAGAGTGATACTAACGGGCTGCGGCGCGGTTAGCAAGGGTAAGGAGCTGTTTAACAAAAGCGCGGTTTTCGGCGTGATAGGCGCTAGTAAAAAAGAGGATATAAACGCGCTGCTAAAGTCGCAAGATCCGTTTTTCGAGCTGGGAAATTTAAAAAGTATCGACAAAAATATCGTAACAAGCTACGAAAATCACACCAAAGCCTTTATCAAAATCCAAGAGGGCTGCGACTTTGCGTGCAGTTACTGCATCATCCCCGCCGTTCGCGGCAAAGCGCGCAGTATGGATGAGGAAGCGATCTTGCGCGAGGCTAAAATTTTAGCCTACAACGGCTACAACGAGCTAGTGCTAACGGGCACAAATATCGGCAGCTACGGCAAGGATACGGGCTCAAGCCTGGGTCGCTTACTAGGCAAGCTCGGTAAAGTAGGCGGCATAAAGCGCATAAGGCTCGGTAGTATCGAGCCAAGCCAGATAGACGAGAGTTTTCGCGAGATTTTAAAAGAGAGTTGGCTGGAGCGGCACCTGCACATCGCGCTTCAGCATACGAGCGAGGCGATGCTGCGCATCATGAGGCGGCGCAATCAAGCCTTTAGGGATTTGGAGCTCTTTTTGGAGCTTAGCCAGATGGGTTTTGCGCTAGGAACCGACTATATCGTTGGGCATCCGGGCGAGAGTGAGGAGATCTGGAGCGAGGCGCTGGTAAATTTTAAAAAATTTCCGCTCACGCATTTGCACTGCTTTGCGTATTCGCCGCGAAGCGGTACGCACTCGGCGGATATGAAAATGGACGTTAGCGGCGACGCGGCGAAGGCTAGGCTTAAAATTTTAAAGCAAATCGTAGCGGAAAATAATTTTAAATTTAGGCAAGAGCACGCTAAAAAGGGCGGTAGCCTAAACGTACTCGTTGAGCAACTAAACGGCGGATTTTACGAAGGTTTCGATCAGTTTTATAACAAAGTAAAAATCAAAACGGATAAGCAAATTTTAAAAGAGTGGGCGGTCATAGACAAATTTGAAGTAAAAAGCGAGGGCGACTATGCACAAATTTAAGCTAAATAAACAAAAGATCATCGTGATTTTGACAGCTATTTTGGCGGTTTTGCTAGCCGTTGCGGTAGGTAGAAGTCAGCCAAAAAGTATAATGTACGAAAGCTACGAAAAGCTGCTAGAAGGCGATATGATCGCAAGCGCGACCGTAAACGGCGGCGAACTGGAGCTCACGACTAAGGGCGGCAACAAGTACATCATCGTAAAAGACGGCGTGGACATGCGCGCTCTAGTGCAAAAAGTGCCCGTCGATCTAAAAAAAGAGACGCCCGTGCTGGATGAAATTTTAGCCGTGTTAGCGTTGCTTGTTATATGCTTTGCGGGGCTTGCGGTTTATGCGAGGTTTAAAAAACAAAGACTCGCCGCTCAAAACGAAAATCAAAAAGCAAGCGTCTACGAATACGACAATATCGCCGCTAGCTCGGTAGCCCCTGCTATCTCAAACGTCAAATTTGACGACGTGGCAGGCATAAAGGACGTCAAATTTGAGCTAAGCGAGATCGTGGATTTTCTTAAAAATCCGACGAAATATAAAAAATTCGGCATCAAAATGCCAAAAGGCGTGCTGATGGTCGGGCCTCCGGGCGTGGGCAAAACACTAGTGGCAAAGGCCGTCGCGGGCGAGGCTGGAGTGCCGTTTTTTTACCAAAGCGGCGCTAGTTTCGTGCAAATTTACGTCGGCATGGGCGCAAAACGCGTGCATGAGCTGTTTTTAAAAGCTAAAGCGTATGCGCCATCCATCATCTTTATCGACGAGATCGACGCCGTGGGCAAGGTGCGTGGCGGCAACCGAAACGACGAACGCGAGGCTACGCTAAATCAGCTACTGACCGAGATGGACGGCTTTGAGGATAACTCGGGCGTCATCGTGATCGCCGCGACCAACCGCATCGAGATGATAGATGAGGCGCTGCTACGCTCGGGTAGATTTGATAGGCGAATTTTTCTTTCGATGCCAGATTTTGCCGATAGGGTCGAGATTTTAAAATCCTATCTAAAAGACAAAAACACGAGCGTAGAGGCGCAGGACGTGGCGCGCATTAGCGTCGGTTTTAGCGGGGCGGCGCTTTCTACGCTGGTAAACGAAGCCGCGATAAATGCGCTAAGACGCGATGGCGAGGTAATCGAATTTAGCGATTTTGAAAGCGTTTTAAACAAAGTCCTGCTCGGCAAAAGAAGGATTTTAAGCTACAACGACGAGGAAAAGCGCATCCAAGCGCTCTATCAGGGCGCAAAGGCTTTGGCTGCGTATTGGTTCGGGATAGAATTTGAAAAAATTTCGCTTGTCGAGGAGCAGTTTATGCGCCCCGAGCGAGAGATAGAGTCGCGCTCGCAGATGTTTGCTCGCATCAAGGTCTGTTTGGCGGGCATGAGCGCGCTAAAGATGGTCGAAGACGATACCTTTTCAAACTCGGGCGCCGACATCCAAAAGGCTCGCGAGATCGCGCAAAATATGGTTTTTGAGTACGGCATGGGACATACCTTTACGCCAAGTGCGGCTGAGGCCGAGGAGCTATTGCAAGAGGCATACGCCGAGGTCGGAACGTTTTTGACGGGCATGAAAACGCAGCTAGAGCGCATCAGCGAGCATATCGAGATTTTTGAGAGTATCGATAAAGACGCGCTGGGCAGGATAATCAAAGAGTATTACAACTAAATTTAAGGAGAAAATATGAAGGCAAAAATAGGCATTTTGACGCTGAGTGACCGCGCTAGCGAGGGTAAATACGACGATCTATCGGGCGCGGCGATAAAAGAGGTTTTGGATGGCTGGATAACGAGCGAGCGCGAGTATTTTTACGAGGTGATTCCCGATGAGATCGAGCTTATAAAAGAGCGCCTAAAACACATGATAGACGTTGTGGGCTGCGATCTAGTGTTAACGACCGGCGGCACGGGACCGGCTCCTCGCGACGTGACGCCTGAGGCTACTGAGGCCGTGTGCGAAAAGATGATGCCCGGCTTTGGCGAGCTAATGCGCGCAGCCAGCCTAAAATACGTACCTACGGCAATCCTATCGCGCCAAACCGCAGGCATCAGAGGGCACGCGCTCATCGTAAATTTACCGGGCCAGCCAAAGGCGATCAGGGAGTGCTTGGAGCCGGTATTTCCAGCGATTCCGTACTGCATCGACCTGATCGGCGGCGCATTTATAGAGACTGATGAGAGCGTGATGAAGGTCTTTCGCCCGAAACAAAAGAAAATTTCGTGATCCACGCGTGCTAAACTTTTTTGAAAATATAAATTTAAAGGCTACGAGGCTGCTTGAGGGCTATTATTCGCTCTTTTGCGGCCTTTTTACGCTTTGCGTCGGTGTTTACGGGCTCGCGCTCGTTTTTAGGGTCGAGTGGCTTTTGCTTGCCGCTAGCGCTTGTATCTACGCGTGCTTTGTCCTGCTTGCATTTCGTTCGCTTTTTTGGTTCGTCTTAAGTCTGATTTTCTCGCCCGTTTTTGCTATCGTCGTACGCGAGCGTTATGACGAAAATTTGCTTTTAGACGCCGTTTTTGCGCTTATTTGGATATTTTGCTGGTTATTTTTGTCGCTAGCCGTGAGTGAAAATATTTCAAAACTCGGCAACGAAATCGTATCTAAAATTTTACGTATCGCTGCACTTTTTGCCGTGATCGGCGTTTATTATATCAGTATCGAAAATAGTTTAAATTTACAAGCTATTTTAAAAGATACCGTTACGCTTCGCATCGTGCTTATCGCCATAAATATCTACATGTTTCCTTCCCTTATCACGCTTTTAGCGCTTGATTTGCGCGGGTATTATTTGAAAAACAAAGACGTAAAAAGGGCTAAATTTTCATTTTTTAATTTCACTAAAGAAGCCTTAGAAGTAATCAAATTTATTGCCTTAAGGCGTAAAATTTAAACGCATAAACTTTTTATAGAGTCTCTAAAAAACGCTATTTTTTGTAAATTTGAGGGATAAAAACCGTTCCGCCACTTTTGATTGGTAGCGGCGAAACTAAATTTTAGTAAAACTCTGGATACTTTTTGGTGCGGCGATGGCTTGCGGTTAAATTTGATAAAGTAGACCTCGCAACGTAAAGCCGTAATTTAAATTTCGGCTTTACTTGCTGGCTTGCTCGGTGGCTTATTCTAGCTCTCGTGCGCCGATTTTTGATTTTTTACTTAGGCGTTTTACGTAAACGATATAAAGCGCTGTCAGTAGGCCGACTGCGGCGAGTAGAGCGACTACGATGTGGCTAAATGCGCTCTTGTCGTAGTTTTTGCCTAGATACCAGCCCACTGCAAGCAGTATGGCGACCCAGATGCCCGCGCCAAGAGTCGTGTAGAGACTAAATTTAAAAAGATTCATTTTAGCAAGGCCCGCAGGCAGGCTGATGTATTGGCGAATGCCCGGGATCAGGCGGCAGTTAAAAGTCGAAATCTCGCCGTGCCTTTTGAAAAACGCCTCAAATTTACGCATTTTTACCTTTGTAATGCCGACGTATTTGCCGTATTTTAGTACGAGCTCGCGCCCAAAAAAGTAACACAAATAGTAGTTAAACACGGCTCCTGCGAGGCTGCCCGCCGTGCCTGCGCACCACGCTAGCACTAGGCTCATCTGTCCTTGGTGCGCGAGGTAGCCCGCGGGTATCATCGCCACTTCGCTTGGAAACGGAAAAAACGAACTCTCTAAAAACATCATCAAAAATATGCCCGCATATCCCCACTCGCCGACGGTTTGGACGATAAAATTTATAAAATCGCCTAGCATTTTTCTCCTTAAATTTAAAATTATGATTTTAGCAAACTACGGTAAATTTTAGCTTTATACAGCTGCAAAACAAATTTTGACGGCGCGAGGGGCGTGCGCGAGATAGGATTAATTTTTGCGTTTATTTGGTTGGTTTTAAGATGGATAAATCGGCGCGTAGCGGTTAAATTTGATTTGTAAATTTAACCGCGTCCGATTGAGAGTCAAATTTGACTCAAATTTTATCGGCCGACTTTTAAATCGGCCAAAAAAGCTTTCGGCCTGCGTCAAAGCGCAAGCTGTGCGTAATCAAAATACCGGCAGTATCGCTCCGTCATATCTTTTTAGGATAAACTCTTTCGTCTCGGGGCTGGTTGCGGCTTTAACGAGAGCCTTGATTTTCGGGCTGTTTTCATTGCCCGCTTTGACCGCGATGATGTTGGCGTACGGGCTTTCCGTACCTTCGATAGCTAGCGAGTCTTTTTTAGGATTCATACCGATATCAAGGACAAAGTTTGTGCTGATGGCGGCTAGATCGACTTCGTCCAGAGTGCGGGGTATCTGCGCACCCTCAAGCTCGACGAAATTTAGGCGCTTTGGATTTTTCACGATGTCTTTTGGCGTGGCTAGCTCGGCGCTCTTATCTAGCTCGATGAGACCCGCTTTTTGCAGTATGTTTAGTGCTCTGTTGCCGTTAGTAGGATCGTAGGCGATCGCGACTTTAGCGCCGTCTTTTAGCTCGCTTAGGCTCTTTATCTTTTTTGAGTAAAAGCCCAGCGGCTCAAGATGTATCGCCGCGGCGGTTATCAGAGTCGTGCCTTTTGTTTCATTGTGATTTTTTAGATACGGCCAGTGCTGAAAGAAATTCGCATCCAAATCGCCGTCTTGCGTTGCTAAATTCGGTATCGAGTAGTCGTTTATCTCTTTGATGACTAGATCGTAGCCCTCTTTTGCTAGAGCGGGTTTGATAAACTCCATGATCTCTGCGTGAGGTACGGGCGAGACGGCTACTACGATAGTGTGATCTTTGTCTGCTGCATAGAGGTTAAAGGCTAGCGCCAAACTTGCTAAAATTTTAAAAACTTTCATTATATTTTCCTTTTTTATTTTTTAAAACGGCGCTAAAAAGGTAAAAGCTTTTACGCCGTTTTATTTTTGGAGATTTTTCTCGACTATTTTTTATTTTTTCAAATTTGAGCCCTAAAATTTAAACAAAAAGCGCCTATTGCGATTTTTAAAGCTAAATTTTCGATGGCAAATCGCTCAAATTTGATGCGATCAGAAGCTCGGTATCACCGCACCTTGGTAGCGCTTAATAATAAAGTCTTTAACCTCGGGAGTTAGTATCGCTTTATCTAGAGCCTTGATTTTCGGATTATTTTCGTTGCCGGCCTTGGTCGCTACGTAGTTGGTGTACGGGCTATCTTTATCCTCGAGGATTATCGCGTCTTTGGTCGGTTTGAGGCCGACATCCAGGGCGTAGTTTACGTTGATAAAGGCTAGCGCGACGTCGTCGAGAGAGCGGGGCGTCTGCGCGGACTCCATCTCTTTAAATTTGAGATTTTTTGGGTTTTCCGTGATATCTAGCGGCGATTTGTATTCGCCCTCTTTAGCCTTTACGATGCCGGCTTTTTCGAGCAAATTTATCGAGCGCGTCGAGTCTGCGGCGTTGTTTGATATAGCGATGATATCGCCGTTTTTTAGCTCGTCTAGGCTTTTTATCTTTTTAGAATATGCCCCCATAGGCTCGACGTGTACGCCCACGGTCGGTACGATGTGAGTGCCTTTGTCTTTGTTAAACGACTTCATATACGGTAGGCCTTGGAAGTAGTTGGCGTCGAGTTCGCCGTTTTCAACGGCGAGGTTTGGGATCACGTAGTCGTTAAAGATTTTAACTTCGAGCTTGTAGCCTTCTTTTTCTAGGATCGGCTTTACGACCTCTTCTAAAATCTCGGCGTGAGGCACGGGAGATGCGCCTACGGTGATGGTTTTGTCGCTAGCATACAGGCCACTAGCTAAAAGCGCGCCCAGAAGTATTTTTGAAAATTGCATTATTATTCCTTTTTTGATAAAAAACGGCGCTAAAAAGGTAAAAGCTTTTACGCCGTTTTGTTTTAAGAGCGGTCTCTAAACTAAATTTGGATTCGTCGTTTCGTTAAATTTGCCCGCGCCGCTAAATTTGAGCGGGCGGGGCTAAATTTGATTAAAATGTCGGGATTATCGCGCCTTTATATTTTTCCTCGATAAATTTCTTTACCTCCGGGCTCGTGACGGCTTTGTCTAGAGCTTTGATTTTCGGGCTGTTTTCGTTGCCGACTTTGACCACGACGTAGTTGGTGTACGGGCTATCTTTGCTCTCAAGTACGAGCGCGTCTTTGGTCGGGTTTAGGTTGGCGTTTAGAGCGTAGTTTGTGTTGATAACGGCGATGGCGACGTCATCTAGCGTACGAGGAACTTGAGCTGTCTCGATCTCTTCAAATTTTAGCTTTTTTGGGTTTTCCGTGATATCAAGCGGTGTTTTTAGGGGGTTGTCATTTAGCTTGATAAGACCTGCGCTAGCTAGCACGTCAAGCGCGCGGCTCTCGTTTGTCGGGTCGTTTGGTATCGCTACGGTGCTGCCGTCTTTTAGCTCTTTGATATCTTTTATCTTTTTAGAGTAAACGCCCATAGGCTCGAGGTGAACGCCAACTGTTTTAACTAGATGAGTGCCTTTGTTTTTGTTAAATTCCTCAAGATACGGCAGGTGCTGGAAGTAGTTGGCGTCTAGATCGCCGTCCTCGGTGGCTAAATTTGGAGTAGAGTAGTCGTTAAATTCTTTGATCTCAAGAGTAAAGCCGTCTTTTGCAAGGATAGGTTTTACGACTTCTAAAATTTCAGCATGCGGAACCGGCGTAGCGCCTACGACGATTTTCTCGGCTGCATTTGCGGCGACCGTTAGGCTTAGAGCAACTAGAGAGTATTTGAGTAGATTTTTCATTTTATATCCTTTTTAAATTTTGCTAGCATTTAAAAAAGGATACGAGCGGAGGCTTAAATTTCTTTTTAAATGCTTAGCGAAACTAAGCGCTTAAAAAGAAATTTTGCGCTTAGCGTTAGTCTTTCGACGACTTAAGTTCAGTGAAGCGACGCATTTCGCACATATCTGATTTCATTTTCTATCCTTTCTTTGTAAAATTAATTTCGGGATTTTATGCAAAAAAAGTTTAAAAGAAAATAAAATCAGACGTAAAAAATTATTTCTTTGTGAACTTGTAAATAAAATTTCCTAATGATTGGAAAATTTGAACCATTATGATTAAAATCACGACGGTATAAAGCATGATATCGGGGCGAAATCTCTGATAGCCGTAGTTTATCGCAACAGACCCCAGTCCGCCGCCGCCGACCGCGCCCGCCATCGCCGAAAAGCCGATGATAACGATAAGCGTGAGTGTGATAGAAGCCACGATGCCGGGCAGTGCCTCAACGAACATCACCTTAAAAATAATCTGAAAATTTGAGCTACCAAAGCTTCTAGCAGCCTCGATGATACCTTTATCGACCTCTTTTAGTGCGCTCTCTATGAGCCTAGCGATAAACGGCGCTGCGCCGATAGTAAGCGGAACGATAGCCGCGCTGGTACCGATACTGGTGCCTACGATCAGGCGCGTGAGCGGGAAAAGCACGATGATGAGGATGATAAATGGAAAGCTTCTTAGCGTATTTACCGTGATATCAAGCGCGATAAATAGCGGTTTGTTTGGCTTTAGGCCGTCTTGCGCGGAAAGAACGAGCAAGATAGCGGGCACTAGACCTATGAGAAACGCTAAAAGCGTAGAAACCACGCTCATATAAAGCGTCTCGCCGATAGCAGGAAGCAAAATGCGCTCGAAAACGTCGGGAAATTTAGAAAAATCTATGCCAAACATCACGCCACCTCCCATAATACGCCGCTTTGCTTGATATACTCGGTCACGCGCGCTTCGTCTTTTGGATCGACGTTGATGACGAGCGAGCCAAGTACGTTTTCGTTTAGCTTTTCAAGCTTGCCCCAGACGATGTTAAAGTCGATGTTTAGCGTGCGCGCCATATGCGTGATGACGCTGTTTTGTGCGACTTCTTTTGGGAAAAAGAGCCTGATATTTACGCCCTCGCTCGGCAAAATTTCATCCTCGCCGAGGAATTTCTTCATCTTTTCGTCGGGTTTTAAAAATAGCTCCTCGATCGTGCCGCTGCCGATTATCTTGCCGCTTTCTAGCAGCACTGCGCGGCGCGCGATGCTTTTTACGACTTCCATCTCGTGCGTGACTAAAACGACGCTGATATTTAGCGTTTGATTGATCTGTTTTAAAAGCTCGAGTATCGAATTTGTCGTATTTGGATCAAGCGCCGAGGTCGCCTCGTCGGAGAGTAAAATTTTTGGACTTAGCGCAAGGGCGCGAGCGATGGCAACGCGCTGTTTTTGTCCACCGCTTAGCTCGCCGGGATAGCTTGCGGCTTTGTTTGCAAGGCCGACGAGATCCAGTAGTTCGTTCACTCTTTTTTTGATTTCGCCGTCTGAGTAACCCCAAAATTTAAGCGGAGTCGCGACGTTTTCAAACGCCGTTTTTCTCGCCATCAGCGCAAAGTGCTGAAATATCATCCCAACATCTCGCCTAAGCTCTCTTAGCTCTCTATCTTTTAGCGCCGAAATTTCTTTGTCAAATACCTTTAGGCTGCCGCTTTGATAGTCCTCTAGGCCGTTTATGCAGCGAAGCAGGGTGGATTTGCCTGCGCCGCTATGGCCTACGATGGCGAAAATTTCGCCTTTTTCTACGTTTAGGCTGACGTCATCTATGATCTGCGTCGCCCCGTAAAATTTCTTTAAATTTTCTATTTTTATCACTAATTTTCCTTGTTTTTAAAACCGCTTAATTTATAAAATTTCGCGCCTTAGCTCATCTGCGCTCTTTGGCGAAAGAAGCGCC
>CAURWB010000014.1:0-37604 GCA_963528245.1 uncultured Campylobacter sp.
TCGCCAAGATACGGGTGCAAAAGCGGCGCGAACTCGAGGCTTGCCGCTGCGATGACCTCTTCGGCGTTTTTCCAGCGTGCGCTTTTGCCCGTGCATTCGTCCGAGCGTGCATTTTCTCCCGTCTGTGCCGCGCTTTTGCTCTGCTTCGTTTCGCGCCCCTCTGCCGCCTCTTCACGCAAAATTTCAACCGCCGTAGCGATCAGAGCTTTAAAATCATCCTCGCCTACATAGCCCAGAGCGTCCTTTAGCAGCGTGCCGCCCTCTTTCCGCCCGCGCAGCAGGCTGTCTGCTAGCGTAAAATACGCTGCCGTATCCCCTTGCAGCCGCCAAAACCGCTCGTATAAACTGGATACCCTAAAGCCGTCGCGTTCGAAATCTCGCGCTAAATTTAGCGCCTCATCCCGCTTGCCCATACTTATTTTCCTTTATAGTTTTATCGCAAATTTTACCCGAATTTTATCTTGCTTTTGCGCCAAATTTAAAGCCATCGGGTGTGGGAAATTAAGCTTTAATTCAAGAATCATGCGGATTAGGCGATACGAAAAACCCAAATTTCATCTCGCAAACCGCAAATCAAACCTGCTTAAATTCGACGCTGCAAAAGCAGGTTTAAATTTACGGTTCAAAAACCGACCTTGTGCCGTCCTCTTAAATTTTCGTCGCGCTCCCGCCAAACTCCAGGCAAAACTCCGTTAGCCCCCCGCCGCTTTTACACGAGATTTTAAACCCGAGCTCCTCGCAAAATGTTTTAACGATATGAAGCCCGATACCAAAACCGCCGTTTCGCTCGTCAAACCGCGTGTAAAGCTCAAAAATCCGCGGCAAATTTTCCTTCGCGATACCTGCGCCGCTGTTTGAGATCGCGAGCGCGTCAGGAGTTAAATTTACGCTTACCGAGCCGTTTTCGTCGCAGTATTTTATGGCGTTGCTAAGTAGATTATCGATGATTTTTCGCGTTTTTTTATAGGACGAGCGTAGCTGCACCTCGGCGATTTGCGTGCTTAAATTTATATTTTTTTGCTCCAAATTTAACCCAAAATACCCGATCCTCTCGCGCACCAACTCGCTCAGGCTAAAGCTAGTCGCCGCGCCGTCCTCTTTGCCGCTAAGCTTTACTAGCGTGAGGTCCTCGTATAGAGTCGAGATCGTTTTGGAGGCGGTTTTTATGTTGTTTAGATATTTTTTCGGATCGGTTTCAAACATCTCGATACTCATTAAAATAACGCTAAGAGGCGTGTTTATCTCGTGCGTCGTATCCCTGATAAAGCCGTTTAAAAAGTCGATACGACGGTAAAGCGGACGCAGCGAAAGACGGATGATAAAATAAGCTATGACTAAAATAGCAAGAAGTATCATAAACGAGAAAAATATTATTTTGAGTTTTAGCGTGAGAATCGCAAACTCGGGATCTTCGACCTTTACGGCGACGTAGTACTCCTCCTCGCCGAGGCGATTTTTGAGATAAAACTGCACTACCGAGTTCGTTCCGTCCTTGTATCTTTGCGGCATACCCTCGCGCGGCTCAAAGTCGTCCTCGATCTCCTCGCCCGTTTTTAAATTTACGGCAAAAGCCTCGACGTCGTCGAAATCATCGTCGTCTATCTCGCCGTTTTTTTGTAGTTTATTTTGCAGGTGATGCTGCAAATCTCGCACGATAAAGACGTCGCGATCGAGTATAAAATGCTTCTCGCGCTCATAAAACATCTGCGCAAAAAAGACCAAAAATGCGGCGCTCGTGATAAAGTAAAGTAAAAATATAGGTAAAATTTGACGGTCTGAAAGTGCCGCAAAGGCCTTTTTAAGAGGTTTTAGCAAAGACATTTACCGCCTTTTGGGTTAAATTTGCGGATATCTTGCGGACGTGAATTTTGAAGCTTAAAACAGCAAAAATCTTGCGTAAATTTGGATGAAATTTCAAACCCGCGCCCTACTCTTTGCCTCTTAGCCGCACTAAAAAGCTTAAACATATTTATAGCCTAGCTTTGATGCGCTGACGATTCGCTCTTTGCCTAAAATTTTACGCAGCTCCGCGATATAAACTCGCAGGCTAAGCTCGCTAGGACTCTCGTCGTAGTCCCAAATTTGAGAATAAATCTCCTCCCTACTTAAAAATTTATCCTGATTTTTAAGTAAGAGTGCCAGCAGCCTAGACTGCTTTTTGGGCATCGAGATAGCCTTGCCGTCACGAAACAGTAAGCCCTGATTCATATCAAAGCCCAAATTTTCGCCCAGATTTATCAGCTTGTTTTTATTATGCACGAAGGTGCGTTTTAGCAAATTTTGTACGCGCAGATGCAGCTCTTTTAACTCAAACGGCTTTTTGATGTAGTCGTCGCAGCCGCTAGTAAAGCCGGTTTGCACGTCGTCAAGCGTATTTAGCGAGGTCGTAAATATACAAGGCGTGTTTTTGCCCGCGTTTCGTAGCTCCTCAAGTAGCGCAAAGCCGCTGCCGCCGATGATCTTGACGTCAAATATCCAAAGATCAAAGTTGCTCTCGTAGGCCAAATTTAACGCATCGTCGTAGCTTTTTGCGCCCGCCGTCTCGTAGCCCTGAGCCTGCAAATACGCACACATCATCTCAAGCAGCATATTTTCGTCCTCGACGATCAAAATTTTACTCATTTTCGCTCCGTTTTCGTTTGTTTTTGTCATTTTATGGCGTTTTGTCCGCTTGATTTTCGGGTTTTATTTATCCTGCTTGCAAGGCTCGTTTTATCCGAGATTTTCAAAGAGCGCTTAAATTTCGCTACAAACAAATCCTACGTAAATTTATCAAATTTCATCTAAATTTCAAGGTAAAATTTCATAAATCTACGTCGTCGCCAAAGTGCTTAAATTTGTAAAAAGCGGGACAAATTCTCGCGCAAATTTAAACGAAAATCCGCCCCGCAAAGCCTAAAAAAGGCCGATTTTACTCTTTATTGCGCGGCATATACGGTCCTTTGCCGTCTTTATCTTTTATAAAACCGCCCTTAAAATCGTGCTTAAATTTCTTGTGAAAATCATCGTCGTCATCGCCGTCTTTTAGCTCAATATCAAGCTTTTTGGCCTCCGCCACGCTTAGCGCGCCCACTTGGGCGTTATAGCCGTTTCTAAACTCGCGCATAAACGCCTCTTTATCGGCGATACTCATCGCATCAAGCTTCTTTCTGATTTCGGTTTTTAGCCCGCGTTTGGCCTCTTTGGCTTCAAATTTTAGCTTGCCCGCGCGCTTATCTATCTCAAATGCTACCTCGCTAAGCGTCTTAGCGTCGGCATTTGCGACCATTTTATAAAGCTCGTCGTTCGTGCTTTTTTCAAGCGAAGCGGCAAAAAGCCCGCCCGCAACAAACATACTAATCAAAACTACTTTTTTCATTTTCTCTCCTTCAAAAAGATGAGCGAAGTTTAAAGAAAAGTCGTGAAAAAAATGTTAATTTAAAATTTCATTGATTTTTTTGACGAAATTTATCGGATTTACCTGCACGCCGCCGACGATCACGCCAAAGTGCAGGTGCGGCCCGCTCACTCGCCCGCTAGCGCCGCTAAGCGCGATGATGTCGCCCTTTTTGACACTTTGTCCGACTTTAACGTTTAGCGCGCTTAGATGATAGTACTGCGTATAGATGCCCTCGCCGTGATCGATCACAACCGATCCGCCAGCGTAGTAACGATCTTTTGCTATGACGACTACGCCGTCGTTTGCCGCGATCACCGATGAGCCGACCGCCGCTCTAAAGTCCGTGCCACCGTGATAGCTCTTTAGGGTGCCGTTAAATACGCGCGCGGTACCGAATGGACTCGTGACTGCCGAGCTCATCGGCAGGATAAATTTGGAGTCAAATTTTAGCCCGACATTGGCCGTGGCGTAGATTTTATTCGCCTCCTCGCGCTCCTCATCGATGCGCTTTAGCACGTCTTTTGGCGGCGTTACTTTGTTGCCTTCGACGGTTATTTTTTCTTTTTTATATTCGCCCTCTACGATCTTAAAAACTATCGTTTCATCGCCGCTTTTAAGCCCGTTTACTAGCTTTATTTCGCCCTTTTGACGGTAGCTAGCGGCGACGAGGGCAAATTTTAGATTTTCATCACCGGGTACGCTAAGCCAGCGCTTTTTCTTGCCGTCAATGCTTAAATTTCCGGCAAATTTAGCATCCACCTGTACTATCTCGACGTCGCCGTTTACGATCGTCTGAGTTTCGCTAGGCGCTCCGCCCTGCCCTTTTGCGCTCAAATTTAAACAAATCAAAACGGCTAAAATAATTTTTTTCATTTACATCCTTTACGTAACTTTAACGAATAATTTTTAAATTTAATAAAAAAATACTATAATAGCGGGTAAATTTTACGAAAAAGGAAACGAAAATGAAAAGATTTTTAAAGCTTGCCGCTTGCGCGCTTTTGCTAGGCCAGCTTGCTTACGCGGATTTTACGCAAAATCAAAAAGTACGAACTTCATTTGATATCTTAAACGATTTGGGCTCTAGAAAACTGCTAAATTTAAAAGATACTAGCGAAATAAGAGGCATCATGGTCATCCCTGATGTGGTTAGCGGCGGGCTAGTCTTGACGACGCATACCGGAGACGGCATATTTGTCGGCAGAAATGATGAAAATGAATGGAGTAGTCCGATATTTATAAATTTTAAAGGCGGCGGCATAGGTCTGCAGGGAGGCTATAAATCAACCGACCTTGTCGTGCTGTTTAAATCAAGAAGGTCATATGCCGGGCTAATAAACGGTAAAGGCCAAATCGATCTTAGCGCCGATGCCGTAGTGCTAGCCGCCGGCGAAAAAGCCGGCGTAATGAGCGACCTGCCTGAAATTTCGGCTTGGGCTACGCTAAGAGGCAAAAGCAGAGGCCTTTTTGCGGGCGTTAGCATAAATACCTCTTTGGTAGTTGTCGACAAACAAGCTACATACGATTACTATGATAGAATGTACGATATGGAGGACATCTACAACAACTCTCCGAAAGACTCAAGATATACAAAAACGCTAAAAGAAGTATTGAATAAATATTTTAAATGATTAAGCAGAAAAACGGTTTGGCCTAGAGGCTAAACCGTATAAAGAGAGACGAATCTTTTTTTATTGATCGGCGAAAACTGAGTCATATACTCAAACGCCTCTTCATAATCTCCGTCGGTATATTTTGCGACCTCTTCGATAAGTTCGAAAAGCTCTTCATCGTCAAGCGATTCAAAATTGCCTCGGTTTTCCAAAACCTCTAGCAAAACCGCTTCAAGCTCTAGCTCGTCGTACGTCATGGCTTCCCTTTTAAATTTTTTGCGGAATTATGCCAAAATAACCTTTATAACCGCTTAGTCAAAATCTCTATTTTTTGAGAATTGGTCTTAAATTTATCGCATTATCAGCTTTTTTTACTATAATAAAAAGTAATTTTAATCGGCTGAAACGATGGCAAAATGCACACTTTTGATAAATTTTATATGAAATTTTTAGAGCTTTTGCGGGATTACGGATATAAAAATTCCGCCGCAAAAGAGCAAATTTTAAAAATTTTATTTTCCAGCGACGAGCATCTTAGCGCAAGCGAGATACAAACTAAGATCAAAAGCGAATTTAGACGAAATGTGAGTCTCACGGCAATCTATCAGTTTTTAAATTTTTTGCAGGATTTCGGGCTGGTTTTGAGCTTTGAAGAGAGCGGGATAAATAGATTTGAGCTAAATTTAAAGTCGCATCACGACCATCTAATCTGCATAAAATGCGGCGCGGCGGAGAGTTTTTTTGATAAAGATATAGAGGAAAAACAAGAGCAAATTTGTAAAAACTCAGGCTTTAAACTCGAAGGTCATGCGATGATTTTATACGGAATTTGTCCAAAGTGCCAAAACAAATAGCCTATTTTGCGCCTCTTTATCAAAAATGATTTGATAACGATATGCAAAAAAGTTTCAGTTAAATTTAAGCGTAGTAAATAGATAATACGCCAAAAAACAAAGGAGAAACATGAGCGCAGCACCACATATACCATCGGAGTTAGTCTTACGCATAGCTTCGTATTTCACGCCGATCCATCACGTCGCAGGCCGTTTAAGAGTCCGCGTCAGCAGCGATATCAAAAAAGAAGCGGACAGCTTGCCGTTAGAAAAAATAGATCAAACGATCAAGCAAATAGACGGCATAAAAAACGTCAAATTTAACAAGCTAATCGGCTCCGCAACGATCGAGTACGACCACGAAGTTTTCCCAAAAAAGATGTGGGACGATTTGCTAAAAGGCCAAAATTTGCACGAAATTTCAGCCCTCATCAATAATCTAGCTCAAAAAGCTACCGGCGGCGCAAGATGAACGAGGAGCTAAAGCAAGCCGCAAATGCGGTGTTTTTACTAGAGTCGCAGGGCATTAAATTTTACGAAAACGTCTGCAAAAAAGATGAAATTTTTGATCAAATTTTAGCGGTTAGACGAAGCGGACTGGAGCTTTTAAAGTCCTACGCAGACCCCGCCGACCCGCAAGTTTTTTGCGCTTTAGCGTGCGAGGATCTTGACGCTTGCTTTATAAAAGCCCTAAACTACGAGCTTGAGCTAAACGCGTTTTATGAAAATTTGACCGACAGCCTGAGCGATGAAAACTTTAAAGACGTCTGCTTTAGGCTCTGGGCTACGTCAAATAACGAATACATCCCGGCTCTAAAAGCAAGATTGGCTCAAATTTTAGCCGCGCAGTTTCAAGGCGCAGGTGACACCAATCAAGAGGAACAAGCGCAAACGGCTCAAAATCCGAGCGAAAATATCTTAAACGCTTTTGATTCGGATGGCTTTAAACAAATCAGCCAAACGCTAGAGCGTATAAGCTCGGGGCAAGGCAGCAAAGAGGACGCGATCGCGCTTTTAAACAATCCGAATTTTTCATTTTTCGGCGGTTTGGCGCTTGGCGGACTAGCCAGCATGATGCTAAGTAAAAATTTAGACAAAAATAAAGATAAAGAATAAAATTTAACATAAAGGATAAAAAATGGCACTACCGTTTATCGCAGGAGCAATCTTAGGAGGTTTAGCCGTCGCGGCTTTTAACAACAAAGACAAAATCAAATCAACCCTTGAAACCGGACTAGATAAAGGCAAAGAGTTTGCCGAAAACGCAAAAGAATTTGCCGAGAAAAAAATAGGCGAAGCAAAAGAGTACGCCGAAAAAAAATTTGCTAAAACAAGCGAAGAGGCAACCGAAACAAAAAAACGCAAAAGACGCACTAGCGCCGAAGTAGCCGCCGAAAAAGAGAGCGAAAAAACAAAATCTAAGAAAAAAAGCGCTCCAAGAGCTAAAAAAGCTCCGGCAAAAGCAGCCGAGCAGACCGAAAGCCTAGCCGAAGATATCGCAAATGCGCTTGAACCGAATTTAGAAAAATAATAAAGGTATAGAATGAATTTAACATCAACAACCAGACTCCCAGTAGATCATATGATAAGCGGCGCGCTAATCGGCGCGATAGCAGCGGGCGGCGTAGAAATACTAAACTACAAAAAAGGCAAGGTCAGCAAGACGCAGGCCGTAGCTAAAACAACTAAAATCGCTATCCAAGGCGGTATCGTCACGGCGTGCGCTATCAGCGCATCAAACAAACTAGTCTCGGCGCGCTATCTTGCGGCTGCGGCAACCGTTGCCGTCGGTATCGCAGGCGTGGTTGCGACGGAGAAATTAATCAAAAATTTAGAGGAAAGTAAATGAAAAACCCATACATCAATCAAACTCAAACAGTAAATCAACTAAACGACGACGGTAGCACGACGACTACGACTACGACCGTAAAGACTACCGGCGCGCCAAGCGCGTTTGACCGCGGTATAAACGACGCGCTAAAAGACTTTGTCCCGGCAAATTTTAACGCGGCAGGCTTTATAAAAGGTGCGCTCATAGGTGGCGTCGTGGCATACGTGCTAACAAACGAAAACGCGCAAAAAGCGCTATTTTCAGCTATCGCGAAGGGATCAAATTTGCTTCAAGCAGGATTTGAAGAACTAAAAGAGCGATTTGAAGACGTAAAGGCCGAAATTGACTCCCAAAAATAATGTTCGCATAGCGCACCTGACTAAAAACCGCGTGCGCTTCGTCTGCGAACGCATCGGCGAGGACTGCGACGAGAGTCGCTTGGAGGCTCAAATTTCGGAGTTTAGGTATGCAAAAAGCGTCAGGGTAAATAAAAAAGCAAAAAGTATCATCGTCGGCTTTGAGTCAAATTTAAACGAGATCAAAGAGTTCATCGAAAATTTGCCGATCGCAAATTTAAGCAAGCGCAAAAATAGCCCGAGCAAGGCTGAAATTTACAAGGCGGCAACCGCTCTAGCCATCACGCCTCTCATAAACAACAACGGCGTAAAAGCTATGGCTAGCCTGATAGCGGCCGCGCCACTGCTAAAAGAAGGCGCAAGCGAAGCCGTAAACGAGGGCATAACCTCAAAAGTACTTGAAGCCACCGCAGTAGGCGTGAGCCTGGCTAGGCGCGACTTTTTGGCGGCAAATAGCACAAATCTCATGCTAACCATCGGCGAATACATGGAAGAAAGCGCTGTACACCGCAGCGACGACCTCATCAAAGAGCTAGCTCGCCCGAACATCGAAGAGGTCTGGATCGAGATAAATGATCACGGCAAAAAATCTCTCAAAAAAATCGCGACCGTAGACGTTAAAATAGGCGACATCGTAGTCGTCGGCGCAGGCGAGAGCATCGGCATCGACGGCTATATCGTCGAGGGCACCGCAAGCGTAAATCAAGTCTCGATGACGGGCGAAGCCGAACCCGTCAAAAAAGAGCGCGGCGACCGCGTGATGAGCGGAACGGTCGTCGAGGACGGACGCATAAAAATCTGGGCCGAGAGCATAGCGGCCGAGAGCGCGACTGCTAGGATAAAATCCTACATCCAAAGCTCGCTAAACGAAAAATCAGCCGTCGGGCTAAAAGCTACGAAGCTAGCCGACAAGCTAGTGCCAGTAACGCTAAGTCTAGCCGGCGTTTCGTATCTGCTTAGCCGCAATATGACTCGCGTAGCTAGCGTCTTGCAGGCGGACTACTCCTGCGCGCTAAAGCTAGCCACGCCAGTCGCGTTTAAATCAAGCATCTCAAAAGCGGGCCGCAACGGCGTACTGATAAAGGGCGCCAAAGCTATCGAAGCGCTAGCGAGCGCCGATACTTTCGTCTTTGATAAAACGGGCACACTAACGCACGGTAGCCTAAGCGTCGTGAAAGTTCACTCGTTTAAAAAAGAATTTACCGAAGCGCAGCTCTTAAATTTGACCGCAAGCGCTGAGGAGCACTACTTCCACCCGGTAGCCGAGGCCATCGTAAAGGCCGCGCGCGAGATAGGCTTTCACCACATCCATCACGACGAGGTCGAGTTTATCGTCGCTCACGGCGTGAAAACATACGTAGGCGGCAAAGAGGTCGTGATCGGCTCGCGGCATTTTTTAGAGGATGACGAGCAAATTTCATTTAGCAAACACGAAGAAATCATAAAAAGCGAAGTAGATAGCGGACTCACGCTACTTTACGTAGGCTACGACAAAGAGCTCTTAGGCGTCATCGCCATGCGCGACACCATGCGAGAAAACGCTGCGCAGACGCTAGCAAAGCTACGAAAACTAGGCGTAAAAGAGCTGATAATGCTAACGGGCGACGTACAGTCTAAAGCCGATCAGGTAGCAAGCGAGCTAGGTATCGATAGAGTCTACGCAAACTGCCTACCTACCGATAAAGCGGGCATCATCGAGCAGCTAAAAGCCGAAGGCAAAAAAGTAGCCTTCGTAGGAGACGGCATAAACGACGCGCCAAGCCTCACCAAAGCTCACGTAGGCATCAGCATGCAAAAAGGCGCCGACATAGCAAAAGCCACCGCCGACATCAGCCTACTAAAAGACGACATCGGCTCGGTCGCCGTCGCAAAAGACGTCGCAAATAAAACTATGAGGCTGATAAATACGAATTTTAACGCTACCGTCGGCATAAACTCGCTCATCCTAGCGGGCGCGACGTTTGGCCTTTTTAACCCTATCGCCACGGCCGTTTTACACAACGGCACGACGATTGGACTGCTGGCAAATTCGATGAAAGGCGTCAAGATAGGCGCGAAGTAAATTTGAAGGAATGACGGTTGATAGATAAAATTTTAAAATTTATGAACGACGAGATGTCGCTAGCCAACGACTTTTTATACGGCTATTTTTTGGTTATCGTGCTCGTTATTACCGGTATTTATTTTAGCTATATTACTAGATTCGTGCAGTTTAGGATGTTTTTCGAGGCGTGCAAAGTCTTGGTCGAGAAAAAGGACAAATACAACAAGCACCACCTCACGCCCTTTCAAGCGCTTATGATCTCCACCGCCTCGCGCGTGGGCATCGGAAATATCGCCGGCATCTCCGCCGCTATCGTAGCAGGCGGTCCGGGCGCGCTATTTTGGATGTGTCTGATGGCTTTTTTGGGCGCAGCTTCGGCATTTGCCGAGAGTACGCTAGCTCAAATTTACAAGACCAAAGACGTATTCGGCTTTAAAGGCGGCCCGGCATACTACATCAAAAACGGCCTAGGCATTAAATGGCTAGCTACGCTTTTTGCCGTTATCCTCGTCATCACCTACGCATACGGATTTAACGGCCTACAAAGCTACACTATGACCTCCGCCTTTCAAATTTACTACGATCAAAGCGCGAGCGCTACGAGCTTTAGCGATAGCGGCTTGCCTGTGGGTATCGGCCTCATACTTACCGCGTTTGCGGCGGTGATGTTTTTTAGCAAGAGCCATATTATCGGCAAGGTTAGCTCCTATATCGTGCCTTTTATGGCGCTTGCTTACATCCTGCTAGCCTTTATCGCGATCTGTTTAAATTTAGACAAGCTCCCGTCCGTCTTTGATATGATTATAAAAAGCGCCTTTGATTTTAAGGCGATATTTGGCGGATTTGCCGGTAGCGTGATCGTCTACGGTATCAAGCGCGGCCTGTTTTCAAACGAAGCAGGCATGGGTTCTGCGCCAAATGCGGCCGCTGCTGCTCATACTAGCCACCCGGTTAAACAAGGACTCGTGCAGGCGATGGCGGTTTTTATAGATATGACGATCTGCGTAGCTTCAGGCATGATAGTGCTTTTCTCGCAGGCCTATATCACAAAGCAAACCGGCGTTAGCGGCGAGCCGCTCACCGCTCTTCCTTTAGTACAGGCCGCTATGCGCGAGTACTTCGGCGATATAGGGCTGCACTTTACGACGCTTGCGGTGGTACTTTTTGCTATCACGTCGCTGATCGGCAACTACTACTACGCGCAGGCAAATATCAAATATCTCACGAAAAACTACAAAATCGCCATGGCATTTAAGGTTACGGCGGTCGCGATGATATTCGTCGGAGCGCAGATGAACCTAACTATCGCGTGGAACATCGCTGATATCACGATGGCTGCGATGGCTACGATAAATATCGCTGCGATCTTTATGCTATCAAAAGTCATGATAAAAGCCCTAAAAGACTATGAATCGCAAAGAAAAGCTGGGCTAAATCCGGAATTTGACCCTGAGAGCATAGGCATCGCAAACACAACTTGCTGGAGAAAAAAATGAACATAAACGGACAACTTTTAAATTTACAAACCCATAGAAAAGTCGCAAAAATAGGCATGAGTGTCACTCTAGCCACAGTTTGCTTAACGGCGCTGGGGCTTAAAGGCAGAAACAAAAGCCGCTGCGAGAAACTACATACGATCGCAGGCATCGCATTCGTCGGCTTTTCGCTCTACCACGCCGGACTCTACGAAAACGGCATCTTTAGAAACATGATCGTAAACGCAAATAAGAAAAACGCCGAGGCAAAAAGACTAGCAAGCGATGATCAAGATAAGTGATGTGGAAATTTTAGCCTACGTCAGCGAGGATCTGCCCTACTTTGATCTTACGACCTCGCTTCAAGGCATCCGCAAAAACGCCGTCTTAACCATACTGCCGCGCGAGGACGTGACGGTTAGCTGCGTAGACGTAGCGGCCGGTATCGCGCGTTTGCTAGACTGCGAGGCTCAAATTTGCGTCCCAAACTCCGCCGTCGCGGCCGCAAAAGAGCCGATCGTAAAAATCAGCGGTAGCTACGATAATGTGCACAAAGCCTGGAAACTAGCGCAAATTTGCCTAGAGTACGCCTGCCGGATCGCCACCTACGCAAGAGCGATGAACGAGGCCGCCAAAAGCGTAAATCCAAAATGCGAAATCCTAGCCACGCGCAAGAGCTTCCCATTTGCCAAGAAATTTTGCCTAAAGGCTGTGCTTGAGGGCGGCTGCGGCGTGCACAGGCTAAATTTAAGCGATAGCGTGCTATTTTTCAAAAATCACATCAAGGCTTATGGCTCGTACGAGGAGTTTTTGGCTCAAATTTCAACCTTTAAAGCAAAAGCTCCCGAGCGCAAAATCGCCGTCGAGTGCGAAAATTTAGACGACTGTGAAGCGCTGTTAAAGGCTGGCGCCGACGTCGTGCAGTGCGATAAATTTACGCCGGGGGCCGTAAAGCGAGCAGTAGACTTGCGAGACAAGATCGCCCCAAACGCAGCCCTAGTCGCAAGCGGCGGGATAAATCTAAAAAACGTCCGAGAATTCGCTAGCACAGGCGCAGACGCACTCGTGACGTCAGCTATGTACACGCAAGGCATGGCCGACATCACGGCGGTTTTAGAGATAGTATAATTTGCAAATTTGACGGACTCTTTGGCGCGTCAAATTTGCGCTTGAGTTTAACGTATAGCTATCTCAAACTTTCTTATTTTCTACCCCCTTCCACAAAGGTTTCCTTGTATAGGTGATCTCATTTTATCGCGTGGTAAAATAGGCCACTAAACTACTGCTCAAACATAAGCATATAAGTTTAGCCAAAATAAATAAAGCGCTATGTATATTAATACTTTAAAACTCAATCTTAAAATACTTACCGCAAGCCAACCCAAAGCGGCAATGTTTTATCTCGCCGCTAGTTTTAAATTTTAGCTAAATTTGGCTTCAAATTTAGCTATTTTGCCTCTACGCTTGCTCGCTCATAGTGTGCGATGATTTTGTTGTGAATGAGTAGCGAGATATAAATCACAGTACCGCCTAGGCAGAGTCTTAGTATGTCCGCGTCTTTGTGCCAAAATACTAAATTTACGATGATGGCCGCAGGTATGAGAGCGTTATTCATGATAGCTAGAGTGCCGCTATCTACCTCGCATGCGCCTTTGTTCCATAAAAAGTATCCTAGACCGCTAGCTCCGATACCAAGCCACAGCAGCACGGCGCCCTGCGTGAGGTCGAGGTTGATTTTTTCAGGATTTCCAAACATGGCAAATGCTATACCCGTAACCGCCGCGGCTCCTACGAAAAAGTAGCCAAAAACCCCTCTTTGCTCGTTAAAATCGCGCTTTTCTAACAAAAATTTATACGCACTCTGTCCGACGCCAAAGCATAAATTTGCCCCCTGCACGAGCAAAAATCCGTGCCAAAAGCCGCTATTTACGTTGCCGTACTTGATGATGAGCGCTCCCAAAACCGCCGTGCCAACGCTAAACAGATACAGCAGCCTAAGCCTACCTGCGAGCACATCGTAAACCACGCTCACGTAAAACGGCGTAAATATCGTAAAGAGCGCGACCTCGGCGACGCTAAGGTAGGCAAACGAGTTGTAGTAAAAAATATACATCGCGCCGATCTGAATCGCGCCGATCGCGGCTACTTTGGCGTATAGAGCGAGGTTTTTCGCGGCAAAATCCTTAATCATAAATGGCAAAAACACGCCAAGCGCTAGCGCTACGCGCGAAAATGCGGCGAAGTAGCTATCCACTCGCCCCGCCAAAAACTCGCCGATGAGGCTAAAACTAAACGCCCAAAGCACCGTAACAAAGATCAATTTTTTCACGTATTCTCCATTTTGAGCTAAATTTCGTCTGAAATAGTAGCAAAATAGGCTTAAATTTATATACAGTCAAATTTAGCAAAAAAAGATTATGTAGGTCAATTTTAGAGCAGAAACCAAGAGCGCCGCTTTTATCGCGGCGACTCGGTCGTTAAATTTAATATCTATACTCAAAACTTCCCAGTATCGTCCTACCCCTGGCAGCATTGTTAAAGATAGTGATATCGTCGTTAAATACGTCGCTTGAGTAAGATGAGTTATAAGTATAAAGCGCATCCATGTAGTTTTTGTCGAATATGTTTTGCACTTCAAATTTAAAGGTTAAATTTTTAATCGGCTCGAAGGTGAGGTAAAAATCGAAAATAGTCGGGATTTTTGGCAGTTCTTGCGTATTGATAATCTTAAATCTCGGATCATTTTCGTCAAAAGCACCCCAGTTAAATTTAGGATTTATCCTTTTTGCCTTACCAGTAATTTTGGCTATAGAACCAATAACTAACTTTTCATTAAAAAGCCTAGTTCCAACGTCTATCGTAGCGTAATATTTCGGCAGTTCGCTAAACTGTGTAGTTCCACTAGCAGGTCCGTTCGTCCAGTCTAGCGCAAAACTATCTGAGGGCTGATAGGAGGATTTTTGACGAGTGTATGAGGCTTTGGCGTAAAATACGTCCATATCGTATAAAAACTCAAGCTCAAAGCCTTTTAAGGTGGCTTTGTCATTTAATCTAGCCAAAAACATCGTAACGTCGCCGCCAGCATTTGTGTAGCCGATTATCCTGTCGTAGATAAAATTTTTTATTTTAGTGTTATAGTAAACAGCTTTAAGCCCAAAAACGTCATCGTCTGAAAAAATACCGTGCTTGTGGCTATTAAAGCCGATCTGATAGGTTTTTGCCGTTTCTGGTTTTAGCCCGGTGTTTATATCTTCATAAACAGAGCCGGAAGAAAAAAGTTCCTGTACGTTTAGCGGCCTAGTCGTCCTTTCGTAGCTGATAAATGGCGAAAACAACTCGTCAATCTTGGCTGAAGCCATAAGAGAATAGTTTAAATCGGTATCTTTTCTTTTAAAGTCTCCGGCCTCTTGCGGAGAGCAGTAAGGATTCCCTGCTAAGCATTTGCCTTTTATACCGCTCGTTTTCCAATTTACGAGATTTAAATTTGCATCGAAGGTAAAAATGTCGTACTCAAGCGAATTGTCTAAATAATAATTAAATATCTTTTGTTTACCGTCTGGTATAGGATACGACGTCCTAAGTGTAGAGTACGCCTCGTCTCCAGTAACGCGTTTATATTCGTTATTTAGGGCATTTATGCCTAGTTTTGAGCTAAATTTAAGCTTATCTGTTATATCAAACAAAAAGGTATTGCTAAGATCAAAAACCAGAGAACTATTTTTAAATTTCATCCCTTTTTCAAGATCCGCCCACGCCAGTCTTGCTTTTTTATCGTAAATTTGTCTGGTTTTATTATAAGATAAGAGCAAATTTATATCGATCAGGTCAGAATACGGATCAAAACGATAATCAAGCTGATAGTTGTCGCTGGTTATATCTCTTTTAGCTAGATAGTTGCTATATCTCCTATATGTCAAAATAGCTTTGTTTATCTCACTATCGTATTCCAGCTTAAAAAGATAGCTTTTGGGGCGCTGCTCCAGCGAATCGGTATCTAACGCCGTAGGCAAATCAGGCACGCCGTCTCCGTCGATGTCTTTATCATTGTCTTTTATTTTGCCACCGCCGCCTATCTTATAGTCTTGCGAGATTTTTTTACCGCTATATCCAAAAAGTACGCCTAGGCTTTGTCCGCCGTCAAATTCTTTTTTTGCCGCGACACTGCCCATATAGCTTGGCCCCACACCGTTTGAGCCATAGCTATATCTACCTAAAAAGCCAAAAATGTGGTCGTCAGTTATAACGTCATTTACGCCTATGGTTCTAAAATTCGCACTTCCCATAAGCCCGTTTTGGGCACCGCTAAAACTTCCTCTCTCGATGTCTATACCTACTAGGAAATTTTGATCTATGAGTGCTCCAAAGGCTGAAGTGCCAATGTTGCCGGTAAAGTTATGAACCCCACCCGTATCGCTCGACGTACCGTAATAAGTCTGCGTAACTCCATCTATCATCGTGTTTACGCGCCCAAGTCCTGTAAGCCCGCGGATATTTACGGACACGCTGCCCTGGGATTGGTCTATTTGAGTGTAGCTGCCTGGCAAGCTTCTAACTACGGAGTCTATACTTTGATTTTCGCTTCTAATATCCTCTCGCGAACTAACGGCTCCAGGCGTCGAAAATGCCTTTTCGCTATTTTTGACCTCAGTAGCCGAGACTTCCAAGGTACTAAATTCGACGTCTTTTGCGTCGGCGCTCGCTAAACAAATAGCCAATATGCAAGCTATGTTAAATTTAAAACTATTCATGATGCTTCCTTCTAGATTATTTTTTATAAGCGGATGTCAGGCGGCTTAAATTTGAAGGCGTCAATAACTTCTATAACTATATGGTAAGCCGTATCAAAATCATTATCTTATCATTTAAGGATTGTATCACCGCATATATAAATTTTTACTTATACCAGTTATCTTTAATTAACTCTTTTTAAACTATGGCACGATAGATAAATTTATTTTTTTGAGGCTTTATATTTTTTTATATTAAATTCGATTGGAAAATTTAACGTCAGATCGTGATCTGAGCCCATCATTTCACTAGGAGGTGACGGCAGGGGTGAAGCGCGGTTAAAAAGCTCCGTCGCTTCGTTGTTTAAAATCTCAAATTTGCTCCCTTTAGTCAATAAAACGCTTAGCACTTCGCCGTTAGCGGCTATTTTTACTTTTACGTAAACGACACCTTCAAATCCACTTAGAAGAGCATCGCTCGGGTATTTTTTGTGCTTGTTTAAGTGCGACACAACCATACCTTGCCAACTTTTTTTATCTGCACCGGAACCTGCGAAACTGCCGACTATCCTAGTTCCACTACCGCTAATGGGGGCCGAAGCTACGTTATCCTTGACTACGGAGTTTATATCCGAGTCCAAATTTGAAACTTTTTGTGTGTCTTCATTGCTTTTTTTATTTGTTTCTTCGGCGATTTTTACTGGTTTTTTTACTATTTTCTTCGGTTTTATTTTAGGTTTTATTTTTTTGGCGTTTCCTGTTTTTTTACGACTTCGATTTGAGATTTTGCCTCCTCTAACGAGGCTATCTCTGGCTTTTCCTCTTCTTTGGCCTCTGCTTCTTCTTCAAGTTGCGGTGCGGAGGATTTTTGAGAATTTACGGCAACCTCTTTGAAATCGCCTATCGATAGATCTGAAATTATCATAATTGACTCGATTTGGTCATTTTTTATCGGATAATCAAAGCCACCGAAATTCTGCTCCAAATTTATAGCCTTGCCACCATTTGCAATAAAAACAAAAAGCGCCGCATGCAACGCTGAAGCAAGAATAAAAGCAAATACCCAAGCAAGACGCGGAATTTTCATCAGTTTACAACCTTTGTCGAAAAAGCTATTTTGGTATATCCGGCTATCTTCACTCGCTCGACAGCATTGATCAAAATCTCATAAGGCACGCTTTTATCGACGTGAAAATACACTATCGCCTCATAGTTGCGTCCGCTTTTTATATCTAGCGTCTGCGCGATATTCTCCGCTAAAACGGCTTGGCTACCCAAATAAATTTCGAATTTATCGTTTATACTTAAGATTATCGGCTTATTTACGTCCTCTTTTTGTTTGGCAACAGATTTTGGCAGCTCGACTTTCACAGAGCTGGTTACTATGGGCGTAACTACCATAAATATAATCAAAAGTACTAGCATAACGTCGATAAAAGGCGTTACGTTTATCTCGCTTAGCTCTTCTTCGCTATTCATTTTCCGCAGCCAGTCTATCAAATATCAAATAAATTTGAGAACTAAGCAGCCCTAAATGAGCATTAAATTTAACGCTACACCGCACCAGATAGTTATAAACCAAAACTGCTGGTATAGCGGCTACGAGCCCAAGAGCTGTGGCAAAAAGCGCCTCTGCAATACCAGGAGCCACCACGCTTAGGCTGGCGTTGTTGCTGTTTGCTATACCCACAAAGCTGTTCATTATGCCCCAAACCGTCCCAAAAAGCCCGACAAAAGGTGCGGACGAGCCGATGCTAGCGAGCACTCCAACCCACCCTCTCATCACGTTCGCAAGCGACGATTTTTTAAGATCAAGTCTTTGTTTTACCCGCGATTTCATATTTTCGTCAAATTTGACGCTTTTTTTGCTCTCATCCTCAAGTTCTCTTATAAAATCCACTGCAAAGCTCTTTTTCTTTAACTTTAAAACCCGCCAATCAGAGGCGTCTTTTACAGTGTTTTCGTCAAATTTGAGTCTGCGAAATGCCAGCTTAAACTGGATAAATTTGACGATAAAAATCGTCCAAGTAATGACGGAAAATAAAATCAAAACGCATATAACAATCTTTACGACTATATGCGCGTTTTTAAAAAGCGAAATAAATGACAAATCTATGCTTGGCGCCTGAGAATTTGAGGCGATGTCGGTCAAATTTTGCTCCGCGCCAAATTTCAAGCCAGTTTGAGATGAATTTACATCAAACGCTACTTGGCTATCGCTTGATTTTTCAAATTCGGTTACGTTATTTTCACCAAACAACAAACAAAAAGAAAAAATAATCACTAAAATTTTAGCCATCTCGTACCTTTATTTAAATTTCCATAGATAATCAGCCTCTTTAGCACTCGTATCGTCGCCATCAAAGCCTAAAAACAAAGTTTTAAATTTCTTTTTCGTTTTAAAATCCATAAGATGAAGCGGCACCCCTATGTCCTTTTGGACGTGATACCTCCCAGCTATAAGCAAAGCGAAATTTGCAGATTTATTTACGACGTCAGCCATCCTACGATCTTTGTACTGCTGAGCCTGGACAAGCTTCTGTATATCTTGCTTATTTACGCCTCCGTGCACTCTACCGACGATTTTCACGATAGCTTCTTGAACGCTTTTGGATGCGGAAAATTTACCCGATATAGGCTGGGCACCGGTAAATATCAGCTTTATTTCGTCTTCGCTTAAATTTGCGCACTTGATGTTAGCGCTATAAAATGCTGTTTCTAACACTCCTTTGTAATGCCTTAACTCCCACATTTTATCATTCCATTTTATAGCTTTTATCAATTCGCCCGGACGAGTTTTTTTATCCAGGCCATCCGCATATTTTTGCTTATCGCCTCCAAGCATCTCAAAAGAGACGTCTATGTTTTTATTTTTTGAAAGCGCTTTGATGAGTAAAATTTCTGCCAAATGGTGGTCAAAGTCATCGTGTAGCTCGCCTACCAGTAAAATATCAGCATCTAACACCTCGACAATAAAGCCGTCAAAATCCATCGTTTTATTTGTGCTTAGATTGACGATTTTAGCTGTAGCCTTGATATTATCTAGCTTTTGTGGAGCGACTTCATATTTGCCGCTACACCCAACCAAAAATAGAGCAAAGATAAGAAAAATAACGATTTTTAAAGTATTCATTTTTATTCCTATTATCAGTTATTTTAGATAATGACTATAGTATAAAATTTGTTATTAAAGTAGTATTAATCAAAATTAAAAATTTAACTCAAAAGTCCCCGCATCATGTATGCACCGGCCGCGCCCGCATGCTTGATCTCACTTAGATTTTCAAAATTTATCCCGCCGATAGCGGAGGTTTTTATGTACAAACTCTCACAAATTTCCCGTAAAAACCAAAGCCCCCTGCCTCGCTCTAGCGCGTGAGAAGGCGTATCAAAAATATGCCCAGCCACGACGTAATCAGCGCCTAGCTCCTGCGCCGCTAGAGCCTGGTCTAAAGAGTGTACCGAAACGCCGATTTTGAGATTTTGCGTCAAATTTGACGCGCAAATGCCGCCGCCTCCCTCTTTATCTGGGCGAACACCATCAAATTTAACCAAATCTCTCAAATTTATAGCAGACTCGCCGCCTGACGCCATAAATTTAGCAAAAGGCAGATGTAGCTCACTCACGCCAAGCCCGCTTGCGACGTTTGCATAAGTATGTAAAATAAGCTGCGCGCTAGAGCCGCACTCAGCGATGATCTCAAGCGTTTTGCGGGCTAAATTTTCGTATTCGCACTCTGGCAGATCGCTCTCTCTGAGCAAAATTTTATCCGCCTTGCCGCTTTGCGCTACTCGCCTAACGTCCGCGAAAAAATCCTCGCTCAAGCGGCGGTTCGTCACCCAAACGAGCTCAAATTTGTCAAATTCCATCGCTCCTACTCCAAAAGCCAAATTTTACGTCCGCAAAACGCGCGACCGATAGCCGGCCGACCTCAAACGTAAATATGCTCGCTCATCACGGGCTGCAAATTTAGTTCTCGCACGGCGCCTAGTATCTCATCAACCGAGCGCGCATCGCTGATCTCAAACTGCTCGTCGCCTTTTTTGGCCTTATCCGAGTGCGTCCCCACGCCCGTGCTAACGCCGGCCGAGATTTTATTTGCGGCGACTGCGATGACGCCGTCTCGAAAGCGCGCCGACTCGCGCGTGGAGATCGTGATATTTGCGTAGGGCAAAAAGAGGCGGTACGCGCAGATAACCTGAAACAGCGCCCTCTCATCGACGTCCCTCGGGCCGACGTGAGCCTTGTTTATCGCGGGGCGCAGGCGTGGGCAAGATAGCGCGATCTCGGCGTGCGGGTACTTTTGCTGGATGAGATGCGCGTGCAGCGCAGTGGCTAGAGCGTCCTTTCTAAAGTCGTCAAGCCCCAAAAGCGCGGCAAATCCGACGCTGCGCATACCGCCCATGAGAGCGCGCTCCTGGGCGTGGAAGCGGTAGGCAAACGAGCGCTTGACGCCGCCGAGGTGAAATTTCGCGTAGGCCGCCGGGTCATAAGTCTCCTGAAAAACCACGACGTAGTCCGCGCCGCAACCGTGCAAAAACGCGTATTCGTCGGCATTTAGCGGATAGATCTCGATGCCGACGTTGCTAAAAAGCCTAGACGCCTCTTTGCAAACCTCGCCGATGTAGCCCAGGTCGCTTTTTTTCGCGCTTTCGCCGGTTAGGATCAGCACGTCTTTTAGCCCGCTTTTTGCGATATTTGCTAGCTCCGTCGCCGCCTCGTCCGCCTTTAGCCGCACGCGCGAGATCTTGTTTTTCGAGCTAAAGCCGCAGTAGACGCAGTCGCTATCGCAAAAATTTGAAATATAAAGCGGCGTAAAAAACTGCACCGAGTTGCCAAACTGCCTGCGCGTCCTATCTTGCGCCGCCTCCGCCATCTCGTCCAAAAATGCGCCGGCAGCGGGGCTTAGAAGCGCTTTTAACCCCTCTATGCTTAGATTTTCTTCGTTTAGAGCGCGCCTAACGTCGCCGGCGTCAAATTTTGCGTACTTGTAGTCTTCGCGCGCCGCTAGTACCCGCCGCATCAGCGTTTCATCTATGCGCTGCGCGCCGTCGGCATACTCCATCACGTCTAGATTTTTCAAATATTTCTCCGTTTTTTATCTAAATTTCGGGCGGTAAATTTGACGGTTTTGGGTTACGAGGCGGTAAATTTTACGCACCCAAACCCGCGCCTTTTTGGCGCTAAATTTAAAAACCTCACGAAATCGTCAAATTTAAAATTAGCAGGATTTAATGAGACAATTTTCATCCTCGCGCGCCTCAAATTTGACGCCGTTTTTATATCATCAAATTTAAAGCCGAATTCACTCCAAAAATCCCGTCAGCGGACTCGACGCCCTAGCACTCTCGCTCACGCCGCCAAGCCCCGATAGGTACGCCAGCCTGCCTGCCCGTATCGCTAGCGCAAATGCTCGCGCCATCGTTTTCACGTCGCCGGCGGTAGCGATAGCGGTGTTTGCCATCACGGCCGCACAGCCCATCTGCATCGCTTCGCACGCTTGCGCCGGAGTGCCGATACCAGCATCCACGATCACGGGCAGGTCTATCTCGGCGAGTAAAATTTTGATAAATTCGCGCGTACAAAGGCCCTTGTTCGTCCCGATCGGAGCGCCAAGCGGCATCACGCACGCAGCCCCCGCCGACGCTAGATCGCGCGCGACGTTTAAGTCGGGGTACATATAGGGCATCACGACAAAGCCCATGCTTGCGAGCTTTTCGGTCGCTTTTATCGTCTCGTAGTTATCGGGCAGCAGGTATTTGCTATCTCTGATAACCTCGACCTTCACGAGGTCGCCGCAGCCGGCCTCGCGCGCGAGCTTTGCGATACGCACGCACTCATCGGCGTCCCTGGCGCCTGAGGTGTTTGGCAGCAGCGTCACGCCCTTTGGGATAAAATCTAGGATATTCTCTACCCCGCCCTCGTTTACGCGTCGAAGCGCCAGCGTAACGATCTGTGCGCCCGCCTCGTGCACCGCAGCCTCCAAAAGAGGTAGCGAAAATTTACCCGATCCAAGGATAAAGCGCGAGCTAAATTTATGCCCGCCAAGCTCTAAAATATCGTTATTTTCGTCAAATTTCATCTCAACCTCCGCCTACAAAATGCACTATCTCGGCCGAGTCGCCGTCTCTTAGCGCCGTATCAAATTTATCTTTTGGCAAGATTTCGCCGTTTAGCTCGACCGCGATACGCCCCGGATTTAGCCCTTTTGCAGCGAGCAGCTGGGCTACGGTTTTGCCGATAAACTCGCTCTCGTCTTTGCCGTTTATTTTTAGCATTTTTCTTCCGTTTTATTCAATTTAGCGCGCCCGTGCGGGTTAAATTTCGCGCCCTAGAGTCGCCGATTATACCTCTTTTTGCTAAATTTAAGCCAAATTTTTCATAGCTAGCGCGCAGGCGGCAAGCCCGTAAAATGCGACGCAAAGGCTAACTGCTAGCCCAAAAACGCTAACTGCCGGCGTCTGGCTAAAACTAAGCGCAAAAAACGATATAAAGCTCGTGATAAACGCGGCAAATATCCCAAATACGCGCTCCCGTCGCGACAGGTCCTCGTTTAGCGCGAAGATGAGATAATCGATCCCGACCGCGCTTGCCAAGATAAGCCCGAAAATCGCAAAAATATTTACGTGAACGCCAAGCGCCGCAAAGCCGCAAAGCACGGCTAGCACGCCAAGCGCGATGATGCTCATAACCAAAAGTGAGCGCGCCGCCCCGAAAAACGCCCATAAAAGCGCAAACGCAACCAAAAACGCGCCGCCCTTTAGCACCGCGGCCCAGGCCTTTGCCTCGGTCAAATTTTGATTTAGCGCACCGACGAAATCCACGCTAAATGCGCCGTTTGCCTTTAAAATCTCATCCGTTTTTGCGCCGCTTTCAAGCTCCTCGGTATACACCGCGCTGCTGTTTTTGCTCGGTAAAAATCGCGTCAAATTTTTCGCCGCGTCAAATTCTAAAATCTCGCTAGCGCCGATAGTTTTGGCATTTGCGATCTTTTCAAGCTCGGGTTTTACTAGCTCGCGGGGCAAGCTAAACTGAGCGTAAATTTTAAATATTTCCTCGTCCTGCGCAGCTTCTTTAAAGATACTTTTTACATTTTCCTGCTCGGCCAGACTTAGGATAAATTTAGAAACAGAAGCGTAATCTTTGACGAGATTTGCCTGCTTTAGCTCGCGCATTAGCCACTTCTCATCGCCGACTAGATCGTCTCCGCCCTTTAGCACGATGACGGAGTTTTGCGGCGCGGCGCCCGTTATCTCGCTGATCTTTTTAGACTGCTCCAGTAGCTGCGCGGGCGAGTTTGCGTAGTCTTTGATCTGCTCGGGCGCGCTTAGGCTTTTAAAATTTAGCGCCAAAATTCCCGCGCAAAGCGCAAATGCGGCGAGTAAAATTTTTAAATTTACCGCTCCCGCCGCGCGCTCGCAAAATCCCGCAAATTTATCAAAAAACCTTGAAAACGCGGCGCTTTGCGAAAACGTCGCGCCCTCAAAGATAAAAGGCAAGCAAAAATATGTAAATAAAAACGCCCCAAGCAGCGTAAATAGCGAAAATATCGCGGTTTGGCGCAGCAGCTCAAGCGACGAAAAGGCAAAAGCTCCGTATCCGCTCATCGTGATACAAAGCCCGAGCAAGAAAATTTTAAGCATCGGACGCACGCTTGCAGCCGCTACGGGCGCGTTTTGATTTTTACCCAGCCAGTGCAGCGCAAAATCAAACATCAGTCCGACCAGGCTCGTGCCGATAACCACGACCATGACACTAAGGCTCTCGTAGATCAAAAGCGAAGCCGCAAGCCCGCACGCAAAGCCGAAAATCGCGACGAAAACGACGCAAAAAATGCGCAAATTTTTAAACGCGAGCAGCAAAAAAATCGCGCAAAGACTAAGCGAAACCGCGCTCATAACAGCGCTTTCCTTATCGCCGCTCCTTTTTCCGTAGGCTCCGTATAGCGCGCCGCAGCTAGCGTAAGCCTGCGCTCCGTCTTTCGCCGCCATCTCGCGTACGTTTTCATAAAATTTGATCAAATTTCGCGGTTCGTAGCCGGGCTTAAGGCGCGCTTTTACGAGGTAAAATTTCCCATCCTCGTGCGCGGCTTCTAGCATCAAATTTGACAAATTTAGGCTGATTTTTGAGCCATCCAGGCTCATGTGCGAGCTTAAGGCGAAAAAATCGTCCTTCGTGTTAAGCGGCTTAAAAGCGAATTGATTAAATAAATTTTGCGCGCTTTGTTTAAAAAACTCGTTTTTGTCTTTTACTAAAAGCTCGTAGGTTTGCTCGTTTAGAAGTGCTATTTTTAGGGCGTTTAGCTGAGTTAGATACGAGGTTAAATTTACGTCCTGCTTTGCGCGGTACTCCTCAAAAACCCCGCTTTGCTCGGCTAAAATTTCGCTTTTTTCTAAAAACTCAGGCGAATTTGAAGCTAGCAAAAACTCGTTTGAAGCGCTATCTAGCATCGATTTTAGCGCGGTTCGCTCGGTAGAGTTTTCAAAATTTACGAGAGAAAAAATATCCGCGTTTATCTTTTTTGCGCTCAAAATACAAACGGCGAGCGCGGCTAAAAACGCCGCTAAAAAGATAAAAAAACGCGCGGATTTTTTCATTTTACGTTGTAAAAATCATTTACCGTTTTATCGCCGCTAACCTCGTTTAGCACGATCTTGCGGACGAATTTATCGCCTCCTACTAAGATTCGCGTAAAGATTTGCTTTAGCAGCACGTTTTTGGGCGTCAGCTCTATCTTCCAGTTGTTTTTATCGCCTGAAATTTTAAAGACAAATTCCTTCTCAAGCTCGTCTTTATCAAGCTTTATGATAGATAAAAAGAGCTTTTTATCAAAATTTTGATCGATTTTTATGAGCTGATTGCCGCTTTTTTGAAAGATCCCGCGCTCGTTTATGACGATGCTAACCGCGATGGGGCTTAGCGTGTCGTAGAGCAGCTCGCTTTGACTGAGTTCAAATTTGCCGTAGCTTTTAAACTCCATGTTAAAACCGCTCAAAAACTTCGTCTGCGCGAAATCGCCGCTGATATTTTGCGTTTTGATTTGAGATTTTATCTCATTAAAATCAAGCCCCATTAGGCTCGCAGCCAAACTAAAAATTATCGCTATTTTTTTCATTTACATACCTTTTTACTGCATTTTGTAGCTCTTGCGGGATCTCGAAACACGTCTGCATCGCGCGCATATCCACAGCCGCCTGCGAGCTCGCGCCCGTGCACAGCGTCTCGCCTGTTTTTGCATTTCTGACGACGTAGCCGATCTTTAGAAAGCATTCGCACTCCTTTAGCGTCGCCTCCACCTCGATCTCATCGCCGAAAAATACGGGCTTTACGTATTTGGCCTCGATTTTTACGATCGGGTAGGCGTAGCCGTCCGCCCTCATCGCCTCGTAGTCGTATCCTATCTCCTCTAGCAGCGCGCACCTAGCCGTCTCGAAATACTTCACGTAGTTGCCGTGCCACACGACGTTCATACTGTCCACGTCGTAAAACTGCGCCTTTAGCGCGACTGATTTTGATATCATCTCATCTCCAAAAATCAAAAAAATTAAACCACTGCGCGGGCGTTTGCTTGCAGCGATTTTCCAGCTCGCGGACGTAAATTTGCAGATATTCGCGCGCTGCGGTGGCTTTATCTCGCCCCAGCTTTACGGCGCTTGCCAGCGGTACGAGCTCGATCCTAAATTTACCGCCGATCTTTTGGCACCACAGCGAGCTTATCTTTACGCCCAAGATCCCCGCGATCAAGTACGGACCGTAGTTAAAGCTCGCCTCCTTGCCTAGAAATTTAACGCGCGCGGCCTTATCTCCGCCAAGAGGCGTCCTGTCGCCCATTATGCCGATATGCTCGCCGCTTTCGACGATATTTTTTAGCTCCAGCATCGCGGCAACGTCTAGCTTATTTACCGCCATCATGCGCACGCTGCCGTCATTTTTGCTGATTTCGCGCAGCACTTCGTTAAATTTGCGCGAGTTCTCGTCATAGGTCAAAATCACCATCCTAAAGCCCTTGACCCGCGCAGCCAAAGCCTTGCAAATTTCGACGTTTCCAAGGTGCGCCGTGAGCAAAATTTGCCCTTTTTGCGCGCCGATTAGTTCGCTTTTTATACGCTCTAGATCAATGATTTCTAGCTCGCTATCTTTGATCTTGCCTTTCCATACTCTAAATTTATCGCAAATAGCGCCGCCAAACGCCTCAAAATGGCTAAAAACGCTCGTTCCTTTTAGCGTCTGTGCGCCTGCAAATTCGCTTAAATTTCGTCTAAATGCGGCGATGTTCTCGCGCTCGTTTTTTGAAAAAATATAATAAAACCAAACCACGATTTTAACGATAAACTTTAGCGCAAACTCAGGCAAAATTTGCGCCAAAAATAGGCTAAGCCTCAAAAAAAACGCGCCGCCTCTTTCCTGCTTTTTCCACCAGAGATTTTGCTCGGCGTTTTCCTGAGGTTCTACGGAATTTTGAGCGCTTGCCGCGTTTTTTTCGCTCAAATTTACTCCGCAAGCTCGCCAAATTTTACTAAGCATAAATTTGGGCAGAGAAAAGAAGCATTTTGCGTGCATGAGGCTGATTAGCGCGTTATCACGCACCATCTTAAAGTGCGAAACGCCGCCCTTTTCGTAGCGTACGCACGTATCGATCCAGCGCACGTCGATGCCCTGTCTGACGGCACTTACGAGGATCTCGATGTCAAATTCCATCCTATTTGTTTTGCTTTTTGCCGCCGCTTTTTTAAGCTGCTCTAAAGGATAGACGCGAAAGCCGCACATAGCGTCTTTGACGCCAAGGCTTAGCGTATTTATCGCGACCCAAAAATTCGTGATCTTTCTGCCGTAAACGCGTGATTTTGGCGCGTCCTCGCCGTAGATGGGATTTGCGCAGACGATACTTTGCGGGTACGCCTGGCTCTGCCTCAAAAACTCGCCGATGAGCGCAGCGTCGTGCTGAAAATCGGCGTCGATTTGCAAAACGTGGCTAAAACCGCGCTTGGATGCAAATTTAAACCCGTCCTTCATCGCGATACCCTTGCCGCCGTTTTGCGCGCGCGTGAGCAGCAAGATCCACTCTGTCCGCTCAAGCTCCGCCAAAATTTGCTTACTAGCCTCGTCCGAGCCGTCGTCCACGACGATAACGGGCAGGTCGTAGGTTTTTAGCGCGGCGATTAAGGCTTTGATATTTTGCGGATGATTGTAAAACGGCACCAAAAACGCAAATTTATTCAAAGCGCAGCCCTTCCCGTCGAGCATTTTTCGCCGTTGCAAAACAGCTCAAAATAAAGCTTGCCGCCGCGTTTTTCAAAACAAACGCGAAGTGCGTCGCCAGGTCTTACAAATTTCATAAATTTTAGATTTTCCACCGTATTAAGACCACTAACGTCGATACCTACGCCGCTAGCTAGCTCAAAGACGTAATCAAGCTGCATAAATCCCGGCAGTAGCGGTAAATTTGGAAAATGGCTCTCGAAAATCTCGAGACCTGCGTGCATGATAGCGCTAAATTCGTATTTTTGCGCGTGCTTTTCGAGCCGATCGCCGTTTTCGTCAAATTTGACGCTGTTATCGTTTGTGCCGCAGCTTAAACCACTCTCCAAATTTTGGCCGCTTCCATAAATTTGACCGCCGCAAATTTCGCCCGCTTCATTTACGCGCCCGCCGCTCCAGACGGGTTTGGGACTAGCAAATAGCGTGTTTTCAAATTCGCTTTTTTCAAATTTACCCTGCTGGTTTCGCGGCATTTTTTCTACTATTTTAAAGTATCGGACGCTGTTTTTAAACTCAAGCTTCAAAAGCTCTTTTAGCTCGGCTACTGCGCCTTTTTTGCCTATTTTTCTAAATTTTTTTAGCCCTTCGCCGTTAAGCTGCAAAAGCGCGGCGATGCGCTTAAATTTCGGATGCGGCGCGCAGTAGCAGTCCGCGAGCAGGCCGCTTTCTAGTAGCTTTGCTTCGATACTCTCCAGGCTCACGCGCTTGTCGTTTAGCTTCACGATGCGGTCTATCCTACCTTGTAGCGCGAGGCGGCCCTCGTCGATGCTGGCCGCGTCGTTAGTCTGAAAAAACTCGCACCAAGGCGAGCTCACGTTTAGCGCACCTCTATCGTCCAGCCCCGCATTCACCGCGCCAAATAGCCCAAGCCCGTCGCCGCAGTCTTTTGCCACTATGCCAGTTTCCGTGCTGCCGTAGATTTCGATGATACGCGCGTCGCAGATTCGGCCTAGCTCGCCTCTTAGCTCCTTTTTTAGCGGCGAACCCGCACTTACGATCCCGCTTAAGCCTTTTAGCGCGCTTGCGGCGGGACTTTGAGCCAGAGTTCTAAGTAGCACCGGACTAGCGATAAATACGTGATTTGCAAGGTCTAAACCCAAAATCGCCTCTGGATAGTTTAGCTCGTCCGCGATGACGCGCGCACCCAGCACCAGAGGCAAAAAGACCTTAAACGTTAGCCCAAACATGTGCCTATGCGAAACGCTCGAAAAAAAGGTATTTCGCTCGCTAAAACTTAGCTCGGCGGCTAAATACTCGCTCTCTTTTATCATCTGCGCGAGCGTTTTTTCTATCATCTTGCTTTTGCCGCTAGAGCCCGAAGTTTGCAGGTAAAATTTAGCCTGCGGATCAAATTTAAGCCCTTTCGCGGGCTCGTTTGCAAGAAAATTTAAAAAATTTTCATCGTTTACGGCGGTCAAATTTGGCTCATAGATCGGCTTTGCTAGTACGCAAGGCGCGGCACCCGCCAAAAGTGAGCCGAAAAATGCGACGTAAAATTTAAACGCGTCATCGATATAAATTTGCAGCTCTTTTATATCGTTTTTTTCTAGAAACGCGGCAAATCTAAGGCACGCATCAAAGACGTCGCGAGAGTCGTCCGTAAATCTAAAATTTTTTAAATTTTCCTCAAAGCTCATTATTTTTTATAAATCTCTTTCTAAACAAAATTTCCCCGAAAAACAGCGCCCCCACCAGCGCGTAAGATACCGCGCCGCTATAAACGCTCCAGTAAAGCTTATCCTCCATCAATGCTAGCGCGAGCGATATGGCGGCGTTAAAAACAAAAAAAGCGCACCAAATTTTGGTCAAATTTCGCGTATAAACCACGCCTTTTTCGTCTAAATCAGGCTCTTTTAGCCTTGCTATTTTGGTGATGACGGCTTCGTTTTTTAGACTAAAAGCAAAAAACGCCAAAAACGCCAAACTCACCAAAACGGGATAAAGATACGCTAAAAATCCGCCCCTAAAAATCATACATACTATGAAAAAAACGGCAGCAAGGACGCTAAGCCTCCTCTCAAAACCGCTTGAATACGCTCCGCGCGCTATCCACAGCGCAGCCAGCACCCAAACGACCCAAAATGCAAAATCGTCCGCGAAAAATAGCGCGAACGGGTAGATGACGCTAACTACGCTTAGGGCGATTTTAAGCTTGCCCGTCAAATTTCTTAGCCACCGCGTTTACGATGTCTTCGAGCGTTTTTACGTTTTTAAAATCTTCAGGCATCAATCGGTGTCCAGTTTTGCGCTTGATGTGGTCTATTAGATCGATCGCGTCGATGCTATCTATCTGAAGATCCTCGTAAATGCGCGTTTGCGGCGTGATTTTGGCCTCGTCGATCTCAAAAAGCTGCACGAGCGCTGACTTTAAAATCTCAAAAATTTCTTCCTGCTTCATCGTTATTTCCTATTTTCAAAGATGTATTGCGCGAGGCTTTTTACGCTGTAAAAAATCTCTTTTAAATTTGCGGTTTTAGAGTCCAAAACTAGGCCGTAGCTTTTTTGCACCGCAAGGCCAAGCTCGAGCGCATCGACGCTATCTAGCCCTAGCCCTTCGTTAAAAAGCGGCGCGTTCTCGTCGATATCGCTTGGTTTCATATCCTCTAAATTTAAGCTCTTTATGATGAGCTCTTTTATCTCGTCTATTAGTTCGTTCATTGTTTAAACTCCTTTGTATAATTTTCGCTGATAAAAGCGTGTAGCTCTCTAGCCCTGATCGGGTTTGGTCTATCCGCGCAAAACCCGTCCAAATTTAGCCTAAAAAGCTCTTTGAACTCGTATTTTATCATAACGCTCGGGGTTTTGTACCAAGGCTCGTTTTTTTTGAGGCTGGGCGGATCCATTTTGATAGCGACGGCGACCAGTTGTTTTGCCGCATTTACCGCGATATAGGCGGCGGCTTTGTGAAAGACTATCTCGCCCGCCGTGCGAGTGCCTTCTGGAAATATTATCAAACTCTCGCCGCTTTTTAGAGCATCCGCGCTTTTTTGCAAAAGCTCCTCGTTTGCCGTGTTTAGGATGTAGCCGCAGGATTTTATCGCGGGAGCTAAGAAAATATTTTTACCAAGGCTTGCTTTTACCACGCAGTTTGCGCGGCGAATGAGCGCTATCAAAAAGACGACGTCTAAAAGCGAAGGGTGATTTGCGATGATTATCTGCGAGGCGGAGCCAAGCCCCAAAGGAAGGTCAAATTTGGTGTGCTGATAGCCGGAAATTTGCGTAGAAAATATAAAAAATCTCCAAGCCAAACGCACCAGATCGCGGCAAAAATAACGGATAAATTTAAATTTATAAAGCCCAAGAATCGCAACCGGAACAAAGATCAAATTTCCAAGCGCGCAAATGAGTCCAAATAGCGCGAAATTCGCCCCTACAATAAAAATTTTAAACCAGTGACGAGGGCTCATAATCCCACCGCCAAGCGGAGTTTTTATCCGCGCTTTGCCAGGAGCATTTTTGCTTCGGATCAAAATTTTGCAGGAATTTAACGAGTAAATTTTCATCCGTTTTGCTGCTAATTTCGCTTTGCGATAGGCTCAAATTTTCGCCCTCGCTAACTAGCAAACAAACCATACAAGAGGGCGCAGACTCGTCAAAGTACTCCTGCGAAATGCTCTCGTGATAGGCTAAAACCAGAGCGTTTTTGGCTCCGCTTTTTAGCATCAGATGCGCCTGCAGTAAAGCGTACTCTAGCGGCGCGTATGCCGAAACGGCCGAGATTTCGCTGCGATTTTTAAAATTTATCGCTAAAAGCGAGGAAAGTGCGTTGTGAACCGAGAGCGAAAACGAGGTCGGCGAGATGAGTTCGCCGTGAGCTAGCGTGTTTTGCAGCTCAAAACAGCGATTTATCTCGCCCTCATAAGAGCTAAACACGATAGGCATATCAAGCGGCGCGATGTTTTTAGTTAGATCAAAGGCGCATTTTGCCGCGCGGCTAAGCCTGCGCCGCTCAAGCGGGGGCACGTGCGAGACGTCAAGCTCTCTCTCGTATGCCGCCAGCTTCGCGTCCTGCGCGCCGTTAAAAACTACCGCATCAAAAAAATCGAGTTTAAAATTTAGCCTCATTCGCCCCTCTCGCCGCTATTTCGCGATATCGCCTTTTAGCGTTACGCCGGCCATCAGAGCACCAGCTCCGCACTGAAACTGCGTTTTGGAGTCAAAAGGCTGTTTTTTGTAGTAGCCAGTTAAATTTACCACCTTCGCGCCGCCCTCTTGCACCGCGCGCTCTTGGAAAGTCTTTATCGCCGACAAAAACGCCCACTGGCACGCCTCTTTGTCGCTTTTGTTAAAGGCGTTGGTTTTTTTGTTTGCCATTAGGCCGCTCTTGATGATACCGCCTTTCGTACCAGAGCCGAAGCTTAGCTTGATGTTTGGATTTAGTACCTCTTTAGCCTTTGGCGAGTTTAACGCCTCCTCGATCGAAAAGTGCTGCACGTCGTCGCGCGCGCTCAAATTTAAAGCCAAGGCGCAAACGCCTGCTAAAACTAATGATTTTTTCATTTTTTCTCCTTTATTTTGCCGTATTAGCGCGTAATATTACCGTAAATTTCGTTAGTATAAACATAAAAGCTCGGTTTTAGTCCAAATTTTACCCCGCAAAGGCAAACGACGCTCGCGATCTTGCTTTGCTTTATCTTTAAAAGGCGTTTGCCTAGCAAAGCGCCGCTTTATGCTTTGGTTTTTTCGTCGATGTTTAGACTCGCTTTGCCGCTTGGTTTTAAATTTTTTTAAAAATTAGCGAGGTATTTACTCCGCCGAAAGCAAAGTTGTTACTCATAACAAAGTCCGTATCTATCGCCGTTTGCTCGGTCAGGTAAAAAAGCCGCGCGCACTCCGGATCGACGCTGGTTAAATTTATCGTCGGGAAAAATCTCTTCTCCCGCATCATCATCACGCTAAATATCGCCTCCAAGCCGCCGCAAGCTCCCAGCGTATGGCCGAGGTAGCTTTTTAGCGAGCTGATAGCGATTTTATCTCCGAAAAGCTCGTTTGTAGCGATACTTTCGGCGATGTCGCCCTGCTTAGTTGCCGTGGCGTGAGCGTTTACGTAGCCGATCTTTTCAGGCGTTAAATTTGCGTCTTTTAGCGCCAAAGCCATCGCGCCTTTCATCGTCGCGCTTTGCGGGCGAGTGACGTGCGAGCCGTCGCAGTTTGAGCCAAAACCCACGACCTCGGCGTAAATTTTAGCCCCGCGCTTTACGGCGCTCTCTTCGCTCTCTAGCAAAAGTATCCCCGCACCTTCGCCAAGCACCAGCCCGTCGCGCCCCTCGTCAAAGGGAGCCGGCGAAATTTCAGGCGAGCCGTTTTTCACGCTAGTGGCGTAGAGCATGTCAAACACGTATGCCTCGCTCGGACACAGCTCCTCCGCGCCGCCTGCTAGCATCATGTCGATCTTACCGCTTTTGATGCTTTCATAAGCGTATCCGATCGCATGCGAACCGCTCGTGCAGGCCGATGACGTCGGGATGATGCGCCCTTTTAGCGAGTAAAAAAGCGCGATATTCGCCGCCGTGGTGTGAGGCATCATCTTGATGTAGGTGTTGGCGTTGCACTCGTTTTCGCCGCGCTCTAGCAGTTTTGCCATCGCTAGTATCGACTCGGTGCTGCCCGTGGACGAACCGCACGCGACGCCTAGTCTGCCGTCCTGCACGCTAGGATCTAGGCTCGCGGCGTCTAAATTTTCGCCTCGCATGAGCCCCGCGTCTCTTAGCGCCAGCCCCGCCGCCTCGACGCTATACATCGAGACTATGCCTAGGCTTCTTAGCTGCTTGCGGTCCCACGAGCTAGGACACTCGTAGCCCTCTATGGGTACAGCCAGGCGGGTATTTAGATCCTCATATCTATCCCACTGCCGCATATATCTCACGGCGTTTTTGCCGAGCTCAAATTTAGCCCTTATCTCGTCCCAACTCTTGCCAAACGCGCTCACCATGCCCATACCCGTTATAAAAACTCGCATCAGCAAAGCCCTCCGTTTACGCCGATAACCTGCCTCGTTATGTAGGCTGCGCCCTCGCTTAGCAAAAACTCCACTAAAGGCGCGATCTCGTCTGCTTTGCCCGCTCTTTTAGCGGGGATTGCCTTTAAGATCTCCTCCATCGGCAAGCCGCCGTCCGTCATATCAGTCTCGATGAGTCCCGGCGCGATGCAGTTTACGGTGATATTTCGCGAGGCTAGCTCGGCGGCTAGGGATTTTGCCGCGCCGATGAGACCTGCCTTGCTAGCCGCGTAGTTACTCTGACCGCGGTTTCCTATGACGCCTGAAACCGAGCTCATCACGACGATACGAGCGGGCTTTTTAGCGCGGATCATAGGCATGAGAGCGGGCTTTAGGACGTTATAAAAGCCGTTTAAATTCGTATCCACGACGCCAAACCAATCCTCGTCCTCGATCGCTACGAACGTATTATCGCGCGTGATGCCGGCGTTTAGCACGACGGCGTAGTAAGCGCCGTTAGCCTCTATATCGGCTTCGATAGCCGCCCTTGCCGCCTGCGTATCTGCTACGTCAAATTTTAATGCGCTCAAATTTAACTCGTTTTGTAAATTTAATAATTGCTCGCTCGCGCTTTTGCCGTGCAGCACGACCTCGTATCCCGCCGCCGCCAGCCGCCTAGCCACCGCTTCGCCGATGCCGCGACTCGAGCCCGTTATCAGCACTCTTTTACTCATCTAGTATCCTTTTTACGTATTCCTCGTCCGGGCTTAGCACGTTTAGCGTCGCGCGCGCTCCAAGCTCGCCGTTTACGTAAAGCTCGCAGTCGTAAACGCCAAAACCGCTTGCGTCTTGTATCGAGCAGGCTGCATCTATGACGACCTCGTCTCCAGCCGCTAAAAACGGCTTAAATATCTCAAATTTTCTACTGCCTAGCAAAAAACCCAGGCCAAATTTCATACCTTTTAGCTCACGCATCTTTGAGTCGTAGATACCCAGCGACTGCGCCATCATCTCGACGGTTTTGTGCATGGCGAATTTGCCGTTTGAAAGAAACTTATTATCCTCTTTTATCAAGCTTTTGGTTTTTATGCGACCCTCTTCAAATTTAAGCACCTCGTCGATAAAAACGATCGCCGTGCCGTGCGGGAGATAATCCCCAAGGCTCATTTCGCCCTCCCAAACACGATCGCCGCATTATCGCCGCCAAATGCAAACGACAGCGACATGGCCGAATTTACGACCGCTCTTTGGCCGAATTTTACCAAATTTATCTCCTTTATCTCATCGTCGTAAACGCCGTCGTAAACGTGCGGCGGCAGTGCAGTTTCTCCACTAGCGCAAAGCATGGCGCAAAGCGCGCTCTCGATGGCTCCTGCGGCTCCTAACGTGTGGCCGATTAGAGGCTTAACGGAGCTTGCTGGTACAAGCGGCAAAAGCGAATGCACGATCTTTGCCTCGATTTTATCGTTTGCCTGCGTACCCGTGCCGTGTAAATTTATATAATCCACGCTGCCTAAATTTGCAGCCCCAAGCGCCTTTTGCACGCACTTTGTTTGCATCTGAGCGCTAAAATCGGGCTGCGTCATATGAAACGCATCGCAGTTTGAGTGCTCGCCCGCGATAACGACGTTTGAGATTTTATCCCTGCTCGCTACGAAAAACGCCGCGCCTTCGCCAATATTTATACCGTCGCGATTTTTGGAAAACGGATTGGTCTCGCGCGCGCTTAGGATACCTAGGCTATCAAAGCCGTTTATCGTTAGCGTGTTTAAGCTGTCCACGCCGCCGCAGATAACGGCGTCGCAGACGCCCGACTCCAGTAGCCTTTTTGCCGTTATGATAGCCTTGACGCCCGAGGTACAGGCGGTCGAGACGGAAAACGCCACAGAACTAAGCCCGTAAAAATCGGCGATAAATTCAGACGGATTAGCTAGAGAGTTGCGGTTTATGCCGAATTTGGAGGCGTCAAAAAGACCCGTCGCTGCGAAATCCTTAAATGTTTCGTAGTTTTCCTCCACACCGCTAGTAGTCGTACCTACGACTACGCCGACGCGATTTTTGCCGTACTTTTTGATAGCGTCTCGCACATCTTTATCTATCTGCAAAAGCGCGCTTAAAACTAGAGCGTTCGTGCGTGTTTGCAGGTGTTTTGGAGTGTTTTGGCTAAATTTAGCCAGCTGCACGCCAACCTTGCCGAGGATAAAGCTTTTATCAGCCCTAAAGCCTTCGCAGACACTCAAAAATCTCTTTTCGCCGCATAAATTTGCAAAATTTTCCTCTGCGTCGGCTCCGGCTGCGCTGGTGATGGCGGGCTTGCTAACGTATATCAAGAGCTCTTACCTTAAAATTTTCGTTATTTGCCGTTATGGCAGCCTCTTTTTGATTTGATTTTATGGCGCTCAGAATCTTTACAAAAAGCTCGTTGTAGGCGCTATTTGGCGGTAAAAAGCCGATAGCTTCAAACTCGCCGCTCGGCCTTAAAACTCTTCTAGCCAGCGGAGTACCCATGGAGTTTATCATCGTAAAATAAAAATCCTCTTTTTCGTGAGAAATATAGAGCAAATTTGAGCCGCTTTTGGAAATCACTTCAAACTCGCGTTTATCGAAATTTACGATCTGAGGAACATCAAATTTAGCCTTCGCTGCACATCCGCCAAGCACAAATGACACCGCAAAAATAGATATAAAATTTAAAACCTTTTTAAACTGCACCCTTTGGTCGCCTTATTAAATTTTGTTTGTTTTAGAATAATGCACAGATTATATCTTTTTAACCTTTAAAAACAACGCAGGGTGCAAAATTTGGCCCCTCAAGATATTTTTTAATAATTTGTCGACTTTGATAAAAAATTTTAGCAACGAGATTTTGGTTAAAAAAGCGGAAATCTAAATTTGATGGCGATATTTTAGAAATTTAGATATTTAGGTTAAACACATAAATTCATGCGCAAAGCGTTGATTTGCATTGCCAGTAATGACGCCATATTGGTATTTTAAATATATGACTTTTGCAGCTATCGACAGGTAAATAACGCGTGATAAAATTTTGTTCATTATCGCTTACTAGCATTTACCAATAGCAATTAGCTATTAATATCTAGAATTATATCTGACGTAGAACTTAAATTTTGCATTTGCCTGAGTATACATAGCGTAGCTTTAGTCGATTTGATTAATTGCAAGGTGTTATAGAATCAGCAGGAGATATCTCGAATAAATCCTTTCAGATTATTTGTCAAAAAGGATTTACGCAGTTTAAATTATGGGCTCAAATTTGAACCGTGATGGCATATAATTATTCTGATTTTTTCTTTGTAGGTTTTTTAGCTTCAACTTCCTTGCCTACGCTTTCTTCAACCTTCTTCTTTGAAACTTTTGTCTTAGTCTTAGCCTCATCAATATCTTTTTCTATTTTATCTTCGCCGGATTTTACTTTACTTTTGATGCTTTTAGAAGCCTTTTCCTCTATGTCAGTTTTAGATTTATCCATATCTTTTACAGGCGCAGCTATTTTATCTTCTACATCTTTTGTTTTTTTAGCGACTTCTTTTTTGCCCTGTTTTACTTTGTCGGTCACATCATTGACTTCTTTTGCCTTTTTAGATACTTTATCGCTTGTAGGCATTACGCTCGTGCCGCTTGTAGATATGTCGCCTTTTAAATTTTCAAAAGTCTTATCGCCGATACCGTTTACGTTTTTAATATCCTCTATGCTTTCAAATTTGTTTGTTTTTCTGTATTCAATAATAGCATCAGCCTTTGCTGCACCAATGCCGTTTAAGCTCATAAGCTCCTCTTTTGTGGCAGTATTTAAATTTATAGCGGCAAATACCATCGAAGCGCATGCCAACATTGATAACACAAATTTGTTCATTGTTTTTCCTTTTTTTTTAAAAATTTAATTACGCATTCTACCAAAAAATAATTATAAGATTATTAAAAAATATTATTAATATAAACCAGTGTTGCAAATGTATTTAAGCAAATCAACTTTTAAATGAAAATCAAAAAAAACTTAATATTAGTGTAACTAAGGGCCACAAAAAACGCAGTGTGGGCAAAACACATTTTAATCTCACTATTTTTCCCCTTCCCCCTAAAAATACTTGAATAGAGTTTAATTATAGCTTGAGTACACTTTAAAGTAC
>CAURWB010000015.1:0-34398 GCA_963528245.1 uncultured Campylobacter sp.
CCCAGTATCTAAAAGCAAAATCGTCTATCTCCTCTTGCGTTACGTATTTGCTTAGCTCCGAACCGGGGATTATCTTAGTATCGGCGGTGACTACGAAGCGGGTAGGCGAGCTAAATTTAGAAAACAGTCCGTACTTATCCGCCAAAAGATAAAGTCCTAAAAACAGTGCGGCGTATAAAATAGTTTTAAATATTTTTAGCAAGTCATGCAAATTCGATCCTTTTGCTTTTCTTAAATTTACGAAATCTTAGCCAAATGGCGGTTAAATTTGAGTGAATTTGGGGGTGGTAAATTTGAAAAATGCGGTGAAATTTAAATCAAGGCAAATTTGACTAAATTTAAAAGGACGAAGCAAAACTCGGTAAAATTGGGAAAATTTGAAGTAAAAAGAGGAAATTTAGCCGAAAAGCTCGGCTAAATTTGATAAATCTTAGTGTAAGCTCTCGATATAGCTAAGCGCGCTAAGGGCCGCTACTGCGCCGTCTCCTGCGGCTACGATGACTTGTTTTGGCGCGTCTTTTCTGATGTCGCCCGCGGCAAATAGTCCAGGCACGCTAGTTTGCATCTTTAGATCGACGCTAACATGGCCGCCGTCCTCGGTCTGGCATACGAATTCGCCGTTTTCTTGGCGAAGGACGTCGTTGTTTACGTTAAGTCCGACAAATACGAAAATGCCCGGCACTTTTAGGTCGCGCTCGCCATCTTTCGTGTTTATGATGAGGCCTGCAAGACCTGCTTTGTCGCCGTAAGCTTGCTTGATCGTGGCGCTTGTGATGAACTCGATCTTGGCGTTAGCGCGAGCCTTTTCTAGCGTGACGGGAGCTGCGCGAAACTCGTCTCTGCGGTGGATGACGTAAACGCGCGAGCAGATTTTGGCTAGATATAAGGCCTCCTCGATCGCCGTGTCGCCGCCGCCTAGAACCGCGACTTCTTTGTTTTTATAGAAAAATCCGTCGCAGGTCGCGCAGGTGCTCACGCCTCTGCCGAAAAACTCGTCCTCGCCCGCAAAGCCCGCGCGGCGCGGAGTAGAGCCGGTGGCTACGATGACTGCTTTGGCGAGTTCTTCTTTGCCGCCTTCGAGCTTGACCGTGAAGCTGCCGTCTGAATTTTTTATCACGCGCTCAACGCCCGCCATCTCGTGCTTTAGGCCAAAATGCGTGCACTGCGCGACCCACGTACTCATGAAGTCGATACCGCTCTCGCCCGGCGCTTTTTGGCCCGGATAGTTTTCTATCTCGGAGCTGCTCGTAATCTGGCCGCCGGGCATTCCTTTTTCAAACATTACGACGTTTTTTAGTCCGCCTCTAGTGGCGTAAAGTCCCGCGCTAAGTCCGGCAGGACCGCCTCCGATGATCGCTAAATCTAACATATTTTTTCCTTTAAATTTTATTTATTTTTGAATCTTGTTTATAAATGCCACCCTTTTGCGCCTTTAGCTCCACGCTAGCGGGCAAAGACGTGATATTTAGGACGTGCATCAGCTTTAAAATCGTATTTATATCCGACGCGACGAAATTTATATTTCCCTCGCTTGGCGCGCGTTTTTGGAGCAAGTCCACGGCGACGATTTTTAAATCCTTAGTCGAAGTTTTTAAAATTTCTCTCCAGTTTGATTGGTTGGAGCTAAAAACCACGAGTAAAAATTTATCGTCTTGCGGCGCAAAAATTTGAGCCTGCTCGTAAAAAACCAGCTCGTTAAAATTTACGAATTTATACCGCGAAAATCTGTAATTATTGTAAGCAAATACGCCTGCTACCAGCGCTGCACCGATAAACGAAGCGAAAACGTACGTTAGGGGAAGCAAGCTTCCCCGATTTTTTAGCGCCATTAAAGCAGCGAATTTAGCTTATCGGATAGGACTTGCTTGGATTGCGCGCCTACTAGCTGATCGACTAGCTCTCCGTTTTTGAAAAACAAAATCGTAGGGATCGAGCGGATGCCGAATTCTACGGCTAGGTCTTGCACCTCGTCGGTGTTTACTTTGCAAATTTTAGCTTTGCCCTCAAACTCCTCAGCTAGCTCGTCGATGACCGGAGCAAGCATACGGCAAGGTCCGCACCAAGGCGCCCAAAAATCTACTAGCGCAACGCCCTCTTTGACGACGTCGAAATTCGCAGTCGTTAGTTCTATGTATTTTCCCATTTTATTCTCCTTTTTAAAGATAGTCGTAATTATACACGAAAGTATTTAAATTTTAGCTAAATAATAATTTTTACAAACTAATATTTTCTATCCACTTTATCTCGCTCTTTTTTATCGCGATCAAATCGACCTGAAAATCGGCGTTAGCGCCGTTTTGTAGCAGATAAAAATCGATAGTTTTTAAAATTTTATTAAATTTAGCTGGCGTGAGGCGATACTCTGCCTCGTAGTCGCCCTGCGTAGCTTTGATTTCGACGAAGCGCAAAACGCCGTCTTTTTTAGCGATGACGTCGATCTCGCCGAATTTAGAGCTAAAATTTCTAGCGAGTATCTTGCAGCCGTTTTTTAGCAAAAACTCGCAAGCCAGATCCTCCGAGCTCTTGCCGAAAAGATACGCCCTAAGTCCCAAATTTTACTCTTCTATCCTCATCATAAAAGGCTTTTCTTTTACAAACTCTTGCTCTTGCAAAATTTCCATAGTGCGCCTCACGTCCTTTTCCACGCTCGTGTGCGTCGTGAAAAATAGCGTCGCATACGGACTTTCGTCCTTTGGTTTTTGCAGCAGGCTATCGATAGAGAGGTTGTTTTCGCTCATTAAATTCGTAATTTTAGCCAGCACGCCGACTTTGTCCTCGACTCTGAGTCTAAAATAATACTTCGTGCGAATTTCGTTCGGATCTAAAAGCTCAAGCGCGTTTAGCTCAAACGGCGCCTTGTAGCCTAGCATCGGAGATTTGCCATCCCTGGCGATGTCGATCAGATCGCTGATGACTGAGCTTGCCGTCGCCGGACCGCCAGCGCCCGGACCGTAAAACATCGTCTCTCCGACCGCGTCGCCCACTACGCTCACGGCATTTGTTACGCCGTCTGTTTTGGCTATCATTTTATCTTTGGGCACTAGCGCCGGATGTACGCGCAGCTCGACCTTATCGCCAGTTTTTTTGGCGATGGCTAGCAGCTTGATAACGTACTCGAAGTCGTTAGCGAAAAAAATATCCTCGGGCGTGATGCCTTCGATACCTTCTATCAGGATGTCTTCGGGGTTGCCATGCACGCCGTATGCGATGCTAGCTAGTATCAGTAGCTTGTGCGCCGCGTCAAAGCCCCCGACGTCAAAGGTCGGATTGGCCTCGGCGTAGCCTAGCTCCTGGGCTTTTTTTAGCGCGTCCGCGAAATTTGAGCCTTTGCTCATCATCGAGGTTAAGATGTAGTTGCTCGTGCCGTTTAAGATCCCGTTGATGCTTAGGATGTGGTTTGCGCTAAGGCCCTCGCGAAGGGCTCTGATGATAGGTATGCCGCCCGCGACGCTAGCCTCGAAGCCAAACGGCGTATTTTGCGCTAAATTTTGCAAGGCATAGCGGTGGTAGGCTAGTAGCGCCTTGTTTGCGGTTACGACGGCTTTTTTACGCTCTAAAATTTTGCTAACGACCCCAAAAGGCTCCTCGACGCCGCCCATAAGCTCGACGAAAACGTCGATATCGTCGCGCTCTAGGACGCTACCCATATCGTCCGTGAGCGGGATGGCGACGTCTCTTTTTTTGTTTAAATTTCTAACGACGCCGATAACCGGAACTATCTCCTCGCCGCATCTCGCTGTGATTAGTTTTTTGTTTTGGAGTAAAATTTTAGCTACGGCTTCTCCGACCGTGCCAACGCCTAAAATGGCTATATTCATGCAAATTCTTTCAGATATTTTTTGACGTTTCTCGCTGCTTGACGGATACGATTTTCGTTCTCGATAAGAGCGAGGCGCACATAGTCGTTGCCGCCCTCGCCAAAGCCGATACCCGGACTCACCGCAACGCTTGCTTTAGTAAGCAGCTGCTTGGAAAACTCGAGACTGCCGATGTTTCCGACTTGCGACGGGATTTTTGCCCAGATAAACATACTCGAGCTTGGCTTATGCATCTCCCAGCCGGCACTTGCAAAGGCTTCTAGCATCACGTCGCGGCGTTTTTCGTAAATTTGACGGATATCCTCGACGCAGCTTTGATCGCCGTCTAGCGCGACGGTTGCTGAGACTTGGATCGGGGTGAACATGCCGTAGTCGACCCATGATTTTATCTTTTTAAGGGCAGCGCAAAGGCGCTTGTTTCCGCATAAAAATCCGACGCGCCAACCGGCCATATTGTAGCTTTTTGATAGCGTGTAGCACTCGACGGCGACGTCTTTTGCGCCTTCAACCTCAAAGATGCTCGGCGTCTTGTATCCGTCAAAAGTAAGGTCTGCGTAGGCGATGTCGGAGATCACGTAAAAGCGCTCTTGTTTACTCATCGCCACTAGCCGCTCGTAGAAGCTCTTTTGCACGGTTACGGTTGTCGGGTTGTGCGGGAAATTTACAACGACGTATTTAGGCTTTGGCGAGCTTGAGCGGATCGTATGAAGCAGGTCTTCGAAAAATTTATTTTCGTCAAGTTCAAATTTGTCGTTGTACTTTAGCGGCATCTTCGCCACGCTACCGCCCGCAAACAAAAACGCCTGCGTGTGGATCGGATATGCAGGATCTGGCACCACGGCGACGTCTCCCGGGTTTATTACGGCCTGGGCTAGGTGGACGAAACCCTCTTTACTACCCATAACGGCGACGGCCTCGGTGTCGGGATCTAAATTTACGCCGTATTTACGCTTGTACCAGTTGCAGATGGCTAGGCGCAGTTTATATATGCCCGCGCTCGCCGAGTAGCCGTGAGTTTTGTCTTTTTGCGCGCTTTCGCAGAGTTTATCGACGATGTGCTGAGGCGTGCGACCCTCCGGGTTTCCCATCGAAAAGTCGATGATATCCTCGCCCGCTCGGCGCGCGGCCATTTTTATGGCGTTTACCTCGGCAAATACGTAGTTTGGAAGCCTTTCAATTGTATTAAATCTAATCTCGTCAAACATGAATTTCTCCTTATTCTAGGTAGATTTTGAGTCCCCGTTTGATATTTTCTAGACTGACCGCGTCGTCGATCATTATGTATTTTGCATTTTGAGGAAGCGAGACTTTTAGGCTATTTACGGCCTTGTTGCTTTGCTTTTCGTCGATCAAATTTAGATTTTTATCCAAAATTCTCACGACGGCAGACCAGCGATCTTCTGCGCTAGCGCTTATCGTCGCATTCTTTGCGCCGCTAATGTCGATGAGATAGGGTTCGAGCGGCTTCGAGAGCTGAACTTCTTGCGAAAACTGCACCGGAGTTTGGTTTATAGAGGAATTTGACGCATCGATGACGTACTCGTAGGATAGCTCGCCGGGTCTATTTATGTCCGTTATCTCGGTGCCGCTTTCTTTAAGCGCGGCGTAGAGCGAGCCGGGATCTGGGATAAATTTGGTATCGATCGTCACGCCCCAGAGCGCGCCGCCGGCGTTAGAAAATTCGCTCGTTAGGATATTGTTGTAGCCTAGTCCGTTTAGGGCGTCTTTGGCGATTTTCATGATTAGTAGCGGGTTGTTTTGGCGCGAGACAAATTTGATATTTACCTTGACGTTTTGCTTGTAGGATAGGCGCAGGAGCGAATTTGACTTTAAAACGTTTGAAATTTTAGCAATGTCGGGCTTACCGTTTGCGTTTAGATATGCAGAGTCGTCGCCAAAGAGCTGAGTCGTTTTTGCGCTATTTTGACCCAGCAGGCCGCCCGCTATATCCACCACGCTAGCCGCAAGGCAAAAAGCCGCGCTAGCAGTCAAAAGTAAAAGCTTTTTTACCACGATTTGCCCTTATTTAGAGCTACAAATTCGTCGTATGTGAGCGGCGTAACTTTATCTTTTTCGACCAAAAAGCGCTTTGGATTATCGCCGCTAAATTTGATATTTTGATCGCCGATTTCTAAATTTATCTCTCCGTGTCCTGTGACGATGAGTTGTTTTTTGCCTATTTCGATAGAAACGGCATTTGAGGCATTTTGCGATCGCTTTTTATTGTCGTCCAAATTTATCACGCCGAGCCAAACTTTTCTGCGCGGGACTACTTTTATCTCGCTTAGGCCGTTTAGCTGGTAGACGTCACCGCTTTTAGGCGTTACTTGGATTGCGACAGATGCATTTTCGTCGGTCAAATTTGAAACCTGTTCATTTTGTAAATTTTTACTGACGTTTTGCTCTGCGGATTTTGATTGCGTGCCTGTAGAAACCGTCACGTCAAACTCTGGCAGGGGTTGCTCTACTTGGGTAACGGCAAAATTTGAAGCGTTCTCTTCGATTTTATTTATCTCGTCCTCTTGTTTAGGGGCAGAGGAGACACTTATCGTGATATTTGCGTCTTTGATGGAGTCTAAATTTTTAGTCGCCTGTTGCACTACGTTTGTATCGGAGTAAGTCACGCTTTTGTTTTTGTCCTCAAAGAAACTCGAGAGGTCGCCGATGTATTTTTGGGGCTCGAAAAAGTAAATCAAAGCGCCGATCGCGCAAATAGCGATGATGCCGCCCAGCATACCGCCGTAAGACGATTTATCATTTGCGGTATAGGCCGGAATTTTAGGCGATATGGTTATGGTTTTGTGCTTTAACTCGCTCTCGTGCTCGGCCATGAACGTCTCGTATTCTCGCATCCACGACGTAAAGTCGATATCAAGCTCGCGCTCCAGAATTTTAACAAAACCCTTGACGTTAAAACGTGCCAACTTTTCAAAATTTTTATCGGCGATGTAGCCTAGATATTCTGCCTCGATGTGCGTTCTTCTGGCGACCTCGCTAAGCCCTAATTCTTTTAGCAAACTTATGTCATTCATTTATAATCCTATCGCAAAGTATGGCAAACGCAGCCGAGACGTTTAGGCTGTCCCAGTCGTTTTTCATTTTTATTCCTACTATTTCGTCGCTTTTGGCAAGGACTTTTTTGTGCAAACCTTCGCCTTCGCTGCCCATCACGAGCGCGACTTTTTGGTTAAATTTGACCTCGTGGGCGTTTTTGCCGCCGCTTGCCGTGGCGCAAATTTTAAAACCGACCTGTTTTAGTTCGTTTAGCAAGCTAAGACCGTCTTCGACAAGAGCGATATTTGCCTCGTAGGCCGCTCCACTACTAGCTCGCAGTACGCCTTCCATCGCCAAATTTTTAGCAACGACTACGATGCCTCCGCAGCCCAGCGCATGTGCTGTTCGGACGATGGCTCCGATGTTTCCCACGTCGCTAAGTCCGTATAAAACTGCTATAAAATTTTGTTTTTTTATCTCGTCGATACTTTTAAACTCAAACTCCTCAACTTCGGCTAAAAAGCCTTGGTGATTGCCGCCGTGTGCGAGAGCTTGGGCTTTTTGATTATCCACGCGCTTTATCGGCGCGCCGACGCCTACGATCTGTGAAAATAGCGCCTTGTCGCACTCTTTGGCGAGATAGACCGTTTTGACGCTTTTTTTGTAGTTTTTTATGATGTGCAAAAATAGCTGTTTTCCGTATATTATCATCGTCTGATGATAGCTAAAAATCGGTAAAATTTAGCTAAATTTCGGATAAATTCGTCGCTTGTTTAAGCGCGCAATTGGGTTTTAGCGAGTGAGCTCTGAGTAAATTTCTTTGGCGTTTCTGCCGGTGATTTTGGCTAGGAGTTTGGCCTTGGCTTTGGGCGAAATTTCAAGCTCTAAAATATCTTTTTGAGTGATTTTTTCTGAGGTAAAATTTGGATTTTTCTGCACGACGACGCACCACTCGCCGCTTAAATTTGCCTCTTGTAGCTTTTGCACGAGTTCGCTTGCCGTGGCTCTAAATTTGGTTTCAAATTTTTTCGTAGCCTCTTTTATGGCAAAGATTTCTCTATCTGGTTCAAGCTTGGCAAAGTCTAAAATAAGTGAAAGTATGCGTTTTGGGCTTTCGTAGATGACTGCAGGAAACGGCGAATTTAGCGCATTTTGTAGCGCTGCGGCTCGCTCTTTGCCATTGTTTGGCAAAAATCCTAGAAAGCAAAATTCTTTCTCGCAAAGACCGCTTGCGACGACGGCCAAAAGTGCGGCGTTTGATCCGCTTAGCACTTCGTATGTGATGTTGTTTTTTATCGCGAAATTTACGAGCGCAGCTCCAGGGTCGCTGATGCCCGGCATGCCCGCATCGCTTAAAAACGCGACGTTTTTATCAAAAATTTCAAGCTCGATTTTGGATAAAATTTCATCTTCGTTGTGCGTGTGTAGCGGGATAAATTTTTGGATATTTATATTTGCATCAAAACGCGTATTTAGCAGGTTTGTGAGGGATTTTGCGACTCTGGTATCTTCGCAAAAGAGTACCTCGCATTCGCGCAAAACGTTCAAAGCGCGAAGCGAGATATCGCTTAAATTTCCTATCGGCGTAGGAACGAAATATAGCAAAGGATTATTTTAAGTTATATTTTTTCTTAAATTTATCAACGCGGCCTGCGCTATCTACGATCTTTTCGCTGCCCGTGAAAAACGGATGGCACTCTGAGCAGATATCCACTCTGATCTCGTTTTTGTTTGACTTCGTAGTGAAGGTGTTGCCGCAAGCGCAAGTTACTTTGCACTCAACAAATTCCGGATGAATTTCTTTTTTCATTTTTTGTCCTTTTATCGTCTGATTTTTTAATTTTCATTTAAAGTAAGGCGAGATTATACAAAAAACTTCGTAAAAAATCAAATTTAAATTAAAATTTTAGCCGCTATGCCTAAAATTGCCGTTTGCGAGCGCAAAATATTTTTTGCTCTCAGCCCGTATTTTTTCACGACGGCTTCTCGCTCGCTCTGGCTAAATCCACCCTCGGGCCCGATTGCTAAAATTTCCTTGCTCGCATAGCCGTCTAGATTTTCGCCTTCAAAGTCGATAAGAGCGACGTTTGGATAAAATTTGACTAGCTCGTCCAGGCTTTTGTAAATTTCAAATTTCATCAAATCGTTTCGTCCGCACTGCTCGCACGAGTTTATCAAAATGCGCTCTAGGCGCGAAAAATCGAGCTTAAAGTTTTTTTGTGAAAACTCGCCGTAAAAAAATATGATTTTAGCTACGTCCATTTCATTTAGGCTAGGTAGCGTTTTTTCGATCGTTTTTGGATCGACGACAGCCCAGGCTAGCGTTAGATCGCTGTTTCGTGCCTCCACGTCGTGTGAAAATATTAAATTTAGCTCCGCGCCCCTTTTGTCCAAATTTACGATTTCATAGATGTGGTTTTGCCCGTCGGTCAAATTTCGCACGTCGATGCGCTCGCCTATCTTAGCGCGCCTCGCCTTTAGGTGTAAAAACGCCTCGCCCTCAAGCCTGATCTGTTCGTTTTTGGCCTCTTTTGAATATAAAAATTTCATCTCACCCCGCTTGCGATAAGTATCAAAACAAAATCAGCCGCGATTTTTAGGCGCATTTTGGCTCTAAAATCGGCAAAATTTTTCGTTTTTATCGCCGTTTTTAGTCGCCTAAACTCCATTGCGCCAAGCCCGATAAGCAGCGCCCAAACCGCGATCATCACGAGAGCTTTGAAACTCGGATAAAAGTAAAAAACGCTCATCAAAAGTAGCCCCGTAAGCATCATCGCAGCCAAAAACGCGTAATAGGTAGGCAAAAACAGCCTGATGCGTTTAGCGTAGGCAGGCGAATTTACGCCGAAATTTATCAAACAAAAATGAGCCGCAACGAGCGCTAAAAGCGCAAAGGCAAGTCCGATGTGGATGGAGCGCGCTAGCTCGTAGAGCTCTGATAGGTGTTCGTTAAATTTCATTTTTCCGGCACCGGCTCTGGCGGCATATTTTCGTCGATACTTACGTTCGCATCGCTCTGCGCGATAGGTACGTCGCTAGGTACCGTGCCGCCAAGATCCAGCGATGCGGACTCTTTTTTCTCCTCGCAACCGCTAAAAAACAGCGTCGCTAGCGTCAAAATCGCAAAAACTTTCCTCATTTGCGCTAGACCTCCTTTGGATTTACTATTTTTTTGCCTAGCTTGATCTTCTCAAACAGCTCCGCGTCCTCCCACTCGGCTCTCACACCCTCGGAAAAGACGATCTCGTTTAAATTTACCTCGCCCATTTTGGCGTTATACGCATCCTCTCTAAAGCACTGAGCATAGCCCGTGTCTGTCTCATGTACGATGACGCTGTGAAGCTTCACTTCGCGCTCGCCGTTTTGCATCTGCGTGGTTTTCAAAAGCCTATCGATCATCACGAAAAATATCCTGCAAAACTGCTCTGCAGAGGGATTTAGCGGGATCTCAATCCAGCGCGCGGAGTGCTTTTTGAGGTCGTTTTTATACTCGGCACTATCTCCGCTAAATATCGTCGTGCAGTGATCGAAGCTGTCGATAATGCAGCCGATACCCTGCTTCATCAGGCCAAAATCATACACCATCCCTGCGTTATCGAGAAAATTTGACTCAAGTAAAATTTCAGCCCTATAAGAGTGCCCGTGGATACTGGTTTTGCAGCGTTTCGAGCTACAAAATCTAACGATGTGAGCGTTTTCAAATTTAAACATTTTTCTTATTATCATCTTAGCTCCGTTTATTAAATTTACGCCCTAAACCCCTTCTTTCGCACCCCAAAGCCTGATATGCAGGCGATCGGAGTAGTTAAAGCCGTGCGTGATCGCAAACTGCGCGACGGATAGGGCGTTTTGCTCAAGGCTTATTTTATCATAACCTTGCGGCATACAAAAGACTTCCGCGTCGCAAAGCTCTAAAATACGCGAAATTTGCGCTATCGCCGACCCGTTTTCTACGCTTTTTTTATCAAGGACGAATTTATAAAAACTACCTGCGGAGTTGTGTTTTATGGCTTTTAGCGCGACGGGATTTATGCGCTTAGCTTCGCTTTCGCCGCTATTTTCGAGCTTGACGCTGACGGCAAAACGGCACTTTTTATAAATTTCAAATTTGGCAAAATCCACCTCAATCGTGCCGTTCGTCTCAAAATGCGGCTCGTAGCACTCGCTGATCGCAAAATTTAAAAAATCTAGCAAAATTTGGTTTTTGTGATGCAGTAGCGGTTCGCCGCCTGTGATGACGATGATGGGCTTTTGGCGTAAATTTGCGCTCAAATTTTGAGTGATTTTTATGAGTTCGTCGGCATGAAAGATTTTTTGATGCGAAAAATGTCCCGTAAAAACCGCGCGGATCGTGTCGCAGCCAGTTAGCGTCTCGCCGGTTTTGGGCGAAACGGCTCGCACTCCAAAGCCGGCGCAGTTTAGATTGCAACCCGCAAAGCGCAAGAAAATCGCCAAACGGCCGCTGCTCGCGCCTTCGCCTTGGATGCTTAGAAAACTCTCGACTAGGTTTAAACTCAAATTTCGCCTTTTAAATTTTGGGCGATTATATCAAAATTTGAAGGGTAGTTTTATGGAGTTAAGCCGATTTCGCATCAAATTTGAGCGGGTTTTGTTAGAAAAACGGCGGTAAATTTATGGGTAAAAATATAAAATTTGGACGTAGCTAAATTTGATTCAAATTTAAAAAGCAGGCTAAATGTACGTCAAATCTAGCGTAAATTTAGCCCTGTTTTCAGCCGCCCGTTTGGTAAAAGGCGCGGCTTGAGGTCTCGTTTTGAGCGCCGATCGCCCACTTGTTTTCTTTGGGCTTGTTTTGTAACACCTGGCGCAATATCTCGCTAGCGCCCGCGATATCGCCCTTTCTTACGGCATCTTTTATACTCATCGCATCCTCGAAATACAGGCACGGAATGAGATGTCCCTCGGCCGTGAGGCGTATGCGGTTACAGCTCTCACAAAAGTCGTGTTTGTGTGGGTCGATGACGCCAAATGTATAGCCATCCTCTAATCGGTAGATGCTGGCTGGGCTGGTCGGGATCTTTTCGGCGGCTTCAAAGCGATATTTTTGCGCGATGACGTCTAAAATTTCAGCCGATTTCATGCCTTTTAGCTCGTCATTTGCGTGGACGTTTTCCATATATTCGATATAGCGAATTTGACAACCCATAGAGCGCGCAAACTCTAGCAAAGATACGATCTCGTCGTCGTTTACGCCTTTTAGCGCGACGGTGTTTAGCTTGACTTTTAGCCCGGCTTCAAGCGCCGCGTCAAGGCCCGCTAAAACCTCGTGCAAGACGCTTTTTTGCGCGAGAAATTTAGCTTTTTCTGTTTTTAGGCTATCAAGCGACATATTTATGCGCTTTAAACCCGCGTTTTTTAGGGCTTTTGCGTAGTGTTTGAGCATAAAGCCGTTTGTCGTGATGGCTAGATCGACATCGGGATTGTGCTCGTTTATCATCGCGATAAATTTGTCCAAGTCCTTGCGCAGTAGCGGTTCGCCGCCCGTGATACGGATCTTTTTTACGCCTTCGTCTAAGCAGACTTTGACAAATAAAAACAGCTCCTCAAAGCTCAGTAAATTTTCCCTCGGTTCCCAGCTAAACGGAGTTTTAGGCATGCAGTATTTGCATCTAAAGTTGCATCTTTGCGTGACCGAAATACGCAGATAATCAACCGTCCGTCCGTGCCCGTCTATTAACATTTTTCGCCCCTAAATTTTATCAAAACCATTTAATTTTGATTTGGTTAGAAGGCATTATAGGAAGTTAAGCTTTAAATTTTTTTAAAATTCGTGTATGAAAATAATGTTATTTTTTTATATTTCGCGCCTTGGTTTTAACACTAAATCAGCTCCCGCAGTTTTAGCGTCAGCTCGACCTTGCCGACGCCAACGCACAGCTCTTTTGCGATGCTTTCGACGCTTTTGCCTTCGCTATACATCTGCACGATGCGCTTTTCGTCGTCCTCGCCGTTTGGAGCCGAGATCTTGCTGATGCTTTTGGTGCGCTCTTCAAGCGTAAATAGCCTATCTTGCTGCTGGCTTTGGAAGTTATCTATCGAGCTTTCGATGCCTTGGAGGGTGTTTATTATCGGAGTTATTTTTTGATTTATTTTTTCATTTAGACGCTGTTCGAGGTTGTTTTCTAGTTGCACTACGTCAAATTCGGCCGGCTCGCTTTGGCTAAAATTTGCAACCTGTTTTTTTACGGCGTGAAGCTCTTGCATTAGGCTTTCGATCGCTTTTTCGTATCTTGAAAATTTCCTTGCCGCCTCTAAATCTTTTATAAAAACCAGCACGAAAAGCACTGTCAAAATCAGCCCGAAAATGACAAATATTATCAAATCGTTACTCATCGTTCATCTCCTTTAGTTCTCTTATCATGGCGCGCTCTCTGGCTGTCACGTAGCCGTTGTAGTCGCTCTCGTCGCTCTCGTTTATGCGCGTGATTTTGGCGGTTTTTTCATCTAGCGCTTCAAAAAATATCGCCACGTCTCGCTTTGGAAAAATAGGCATAAAAATGCGTCCATAGTAGCCCACACCTTCTTTAAATTTAGCCTCTTTTATCCTAAAATTTTCAAAATTTATCCCGTCAAGCGCGCTAGATTGAGCAAGCTCTAGTTTTATAAATTTTTCATTTTTTATATAGGCGTTTAGCTCGTCAAATTTGCGGTGAAGCTCGACAAGTAGCGTTAGTATCACCTGATCGCTTTCTTTCGTGTCGCCCTTTGCTTTGGCGCGCTTCATCCATGCTCCCAGCGGATCGTCCTCGTTGCCGCTTAGTTTGTCGAATTCGCGCAAAAACTCACTCTCTCGCTCGCCGATTTCCTCAAAAACTATGTCTAAATTTGCTGGAACCAGTCTCATAAGCTAGCCCAAACGAAAACGAAAAAAAGTATGCCCAGATAGCCGTTTAGCGTGAAAAACGCACGGTCGATTTTACTAAAATCTCGCCTAACGATGCGGTGTTCGGCCACTAAGATACCCCCGCAGAGCAAAATGCCCACATATGCCGCCGCGCCAAGCCCTCCCGCCCACGCAAAAAGTAGCCAAAAGATCACGGCCGTGGCGTGAAAGATCGCCGAGATAAACATCGTAGCCTTTTCGCCGTAAACGCTAGGTATGCTAAAAAGCCCGTGCTCGCGGTCAAATTCGATATCTTGAAGCGAATAAAGCAGATCAAATCCCGCCACCCAAAACATCACGCCAAGGCAGAGTAGCACGCTAAAAAGCGGTATCTCGCCCGCAACGGCGACGGCTCCGGCTATCGGCGCAAGGCCTAGCGAAAGACCGAGGACTAAGTGCGCTAGCTCGCTAAAACGCTTAAAAAGCGAATATCCGCCAAGCACGGCTAGGATCGGAAAACTCAGCCAAAAAGCAAGCTCGTTTACTAGGTAGGCGACTAGCACAAAGATGGTGGCGTTTGCGGCGATAAAAATTTGCAAATTCGTCTTGCCGATACGTCCGTCCACGCTTGGGCGATTTGCCGTGCGCGGGTTTAGTTTGTCGATGTCTTCGTCCTTGTAGCGGTTAAAAGCCATCGCGAAATTTCGCGCCGAAACCGCGCAAAGAATGCCCAAAATAAGCAACTTCCAGCCAAACCAAGCCGTGCCGTTTACCTGCGCGCTCGCCGTTATCATCGCGGTAAATATAAAAGGCAGCGCGAAAATAGAGTGCTTAAAGACGATCAGTTCGTTAATATCTTTTAAAATATTTATAAATTTTTGCATAATCTTCCTGAAATTTTTGCTTTATTTTATCTTATAAAAGCGTAAATTGTGATAAAATTTGAGCAGATTCACGAATTTTAAGGCATTTTTATGAAAGAACTCGCCATCATCGGCACCACCGCTAGCGGAAAAACGGCGCTCGCTCTAAAACTCGCAAGCGAATTTAACGGAGCGATTTTGAGTCTTGATTCGCTTTGCGTTTATAAATTTATCGACGTCGCAAGCGCCAAGCCCAGCGCAGCCGAGCTAGCCTCAGTGCCGCATTTTGGGGTAAATTTGCTCATGCCCGATGAATATTTTGACGTCGGGATGTTTTTTGAGGTTTATAAAACGGCTCGCGAATTTGCGCGAAAAAACGGTAAAAACTTATTTATAACCGGCGGCAGCGGATTTTATCTAAAGGCCTTGCTGTCGGGTCTCACGCCTAAATTTGAGCGCGTAGAAAGCGGCCTAAGCAACGCTCAAATTTACGAGCTCGTTTCAAGCCTCGATCCCGAATTTGCCGTCAAATTTAGCACAAACGACACCTACCGCCTGCAAAAGTGGTTTGATATCTACTCGTTTTTGTGCTCTAGCGGGCGAGATGATGCCGTGAGCGCGTATCTGCGCGAAAATACCCTAGCTCCCGTCGCTTCAAATTTGGCGATTTTCGAGCTTAGCTGGGATAGGGACGAGCTAAGAGGTCGTATCAAAGAGCGCACGAGAGCGATGTTTGAGCAGGGTTTGCTAGACGAAGCGCGGGAGCTGTTTGCGCGGTATCCGCAGCGACCAAAGCCGCTAAACTCGGTCGGTCTAAAAGAGTGCGGCGAGTTTTTGCGAGGCGAGATCAAGACCGAGGCCGAGCTGGAGGAGCTCATCTGCACGCACACTGCGCAGCTGGCTAAGCGTCAGCGGACGTTTAATAGATCGCAGTTTGAGGGTAAATTTAGCGGCAGCGTCGAGGAGTGTGAGGAGAAAATCACAGAATTTTTAAAGAACTAAAATTTAATAGCGGCTCGTCTTTTGAGCGTCTTTGAATGAGTTTGAAATTTTAAGTCTGCGGCAGACTACTTGTCTAGCCTTGACTTAAAATTTCTGCACAACATTCAAATCCATCTCAAAATACTTCGCCTTATCGTTTTACGTTCAAATTTGAAGTCAAATTTACAAATTTCGGTCTTAAATTTTGCCTGCCGATACCCGCACCTTGAAAGTGCTAAATTTGGTTTTCAAATTTTATACATTGCTCGAAACTAGCACGCCACACGTTTTAAATTTGACTGGACTTTGAATTTAAGCCGCTAGCTTTAATGAAATTTGCAGTTAAATTTAGTAAAATCGGCAAAAACTATTCAAGACAAAATAGGCGTAGTTTAAATAAATTTTTCTTGCCCGCAAAGGAGCGGACTGGTCGTCCGTGATCGCGGTGGGTATAGAAAAATTTATTCTAAAATCCGTCGTTTATGGGGAATTATAATGTTAGTTCATATCTGCTGCTCCGTCGACAGCCACTATTTTCTGCAACGCCTGCGCGCCGACCGCCCGCACGAGCGTCTAGTCGGCTATTTCTACGATCCCAACATCCATCCGTACAGCGAGTTTTTGATGAGGTTTCGCGACGTAAAAAGGAGCTGCGAAAAGCTAGGCGTCGAACTCATCTGCGGCGAATATGAATACGAGGCGTGGCTAGATGGCGCAAAGGGGCTTGAAAACGAGCCTGAAAAGGGCAAGCGCTGTGCGTATTGCTTTGATTTTCGCGTGGGAAATTCGGCCCAAAAAGCGCGCGAACTAGGCGAAAAATCGATCACTACGACGCTGCTGATGAGTCCGAAAAAGGACTTCTCGCAGCTAGAAACCGCGCTAAATAAGGCCGCTAGCGAATACGGCCTCGAAACATTTGCTGTGGACTACCGCGCTGGCGGCGGCACGAACGCACAGTTTGAGCTCGCTAAAAAAGATAAACTCTATCATCAAAACTATTGTGGCTGTATTTTTGGGCTTAGCAAGCAGCGCGAGGCGCAAAAACTGCCACTTAGCGAGCTAATGAGCGAGGTGGGCGGTCGCGTGATGCCTGGAGGCATCGAGGAGCGTCTGGAGCTTTATGAAAAGGTTCGAAAGTGCGAGGCTTTGGGCGTGAAATTTCATCTGTCGCGCAAATATTTTCTAAACTACCGCCTGCTGCGCGCCTACGTCAAATTTGATAAAGCCGCCCTGCCGTCATATTTTCTACTTTACTCGCATTTTAAGCGCGAAAACGTCAAATTTAGCGTGAGCGAGGCGGCGCAAATTTGTGACGAGCTGCGAGACGGCGTGACGCTGCTAAATTTAGCCAAATTTAACGAGCTTTCTGGCGAAAAATTCGCTAGCGCAAACGAGCTTTGCCGCCGCCCTATCGCGGTACCTCGCGAGCTGGAAATCCGCCGCGAGCTGTGCGGAGAATTTAGCCAAAATCCTATAATCGTGCTGGATGAAATTCGCGCAGGCAGATACGAAATCTACGCTAAAGACGAGCTTTATAACGATAGCCGCGAGGTTTTGGTAACGCAAATTTGAGCTAAATTTAGCGCGCTCGAGATAAAAAGCGGGCGCGAAAATTTAGCCGTTAAATTTTGCCCCGACTAAATCAATAATCTTTTTCTTAGCAAAATTTGGCTAAAATCGGCTTTAAATTTTACTCACAAGGTTTAAAGTGATCGACATCGTTGAAATCCAAAAAATACTCCCGCACAGATATCCTTTTCTGCTCATCGACCGAGTGACCGAGCTCGAGCCCGCCAAACACATCGTCGCGTATAAAAACGTAACGATCGGCGAGCCCGTGTTTCAGGGGCACTTCCCGGGCCACCCGATATATCCGGGCGTGATGATCATCGAGGGCATGGCGCAGGCCGGCGGCGTACTCGCTTTTAAGAGCATGAGCGACGAGCATCAAGCGGGTATCGAAAATAAAGTCGTTTATTTTATGAGCATCGACGGAGCGAAATTTCGCCACCCGATACGCCCGGGCGATAAGCTCGAGTACCGCCTAGAAGTGCTAAAACACAAAGGCAATATCTGGGTACTAAAAGGTGAAGCCTACGTGGACGGCACGCTATCGTGCGAAGCCGAGCTAAAAGCTATGATCGTAGATAAATAAGCGAGCCAAAATGAGAAATATCCATCCGCAAGCCGTCGTCGAGGACGGCGCGAAGATCGGCGAGGACGTAACGATCGAGGCCTACGCCTACGTTAGCAAAGACGCAGTGTTAGGCGACGGCGTACTCGTAAAACAAGGCGCTAGGATCGTGGGCGACACGCATATCGGCGAGGGCGGTAAAATTTACAGCTACGCCATCGTGGGCGACATCCCGCAAGACGTGAGCTACCGCGCCGAGGAAAACACCGGCGTTCGTATCGGCAAAAACGCGACGATCCGCGAGTTTTGCACGATAAACTCGGGCACGCACAAAGGCGACGGGATCACGCGTATCGGCGATAACGCATTTATCATGGCCTACTGCCACGTAGCGCACGATTGCGTTATAGGAAATAGCGTCATCCTAGCAAACAACGCAACTCTAGCCGGTCACGTGGAACTTGGAGATTACAGCGTCGTGGGCGGTATGACACCGATACATCAGTTCGTGAGAGTCGGCGAGAGCTGTATGATCGCGGGTGCTAGCGCGCTATCTCAGGACGTCGTGCCGTTTTGCCTGGCTGAAGGCAACCGAGCCTATATCAGAAGCTTAAATTTGGTCGGTATCAGGCGCAGGTTCGATAAAGACACGGTCGAAGAGATAAACAAGGCATATAAATTTTTATTTAGAAAAAGCGGGGATCTAAAGGCTGCAGCTAGCGAGCTTTTAGCGGGCGCACAGATAGAACAGGTGCGAAAAATGTGCGAATTTATCCTAAGCACCAAGCGCGGTATCCCATTGGCAAAAGGAAGAGAATAATGGCGAGAAAATGTAATTTTTGCGGCGAGGTAGAGTCTGCCGAGAGGAGACTGCTGGCCGATATAGACGGGACTGCGTTTATATGCGAGCACTGCATCACCGCCGCTTACAAGGTGCTTTACGGCGAGGATAGCCGCGAGCAAGAAAAAGAAGAGCAAACTAGAGACTATCAAAATTTGACGCCAAAAGAGCTAAAAGCGGTGCTGGATAACTACGTAATCGGTCAAGATAAAGCCAAAAAGGTCTTTAGCGTCGGCGTCTATAACCACTACAAAAGAATTTTTAGAAAAGGCGAGATCGAGGACGACACAGAGATCTCAAAATCAAATATCTTGCTTGTGGGCCCTACGGGTAGCGGCAAGACGCTGATGGCGCAGACACTGGCTAAATTTCTAGACGTGCCTATCGCTATCTGCGACGCTACGAGTCTAACGGAGGCCGGCTATGTCGGCGAAGATGTGGAAAATATCCTAACTCGCCTTTTACAGGCCGCAGACGGCGACGTAAAGCGCGCCGAGCAGGGCATAGTTTTCGTCGATGAGATCGATAAGATCGCTAGGATGAGCGAAAACCGCTCAATCACTCGCGACGTGAGTGGCGAAGGCGTGCAGCAGGCGCTTTTAAAAATCATCGAGGGCAGTCTCGTAAATATCCCTCCAAAAGGCGGCAGAAAGCATCCTAATCAGGAATTTATCCAGATAGACACCTCAAATATCCTCTTTGTCTGCGGCGGCGCGTTTGACGGCCTGGCCGACATCATCGAGCGCAGGATCGGTAAAAACGTGCTGGGTTTTGGTCAAGATAAACGCTCTAAAGACGATAGGGAAAATTTGCTAGACGCGCTTGAGAGCGACGATTTGGTGCATTTTGGACTAATCCCGGAGCTAATCGGCAGGCTTCACGTGGTCGCCACGCTAAATAAAATCACCGAAGACGATATGGTGCGAATTTTAACTGAGCCTAAAAACGCGATCTTAAAACAATATCAAAAGCTTTTCGCGATAGATAGGGCGAATTTAAAATTTGACGACGAAGCTCTAAAAGAGGTCGCAAAACTAGCCATCGAGCGAAAAACGGGAGCCAGAGGGCTACGAAGCATAATGGAAGAGGTGATGACTGATATAATGTACGAACTGCCGGAGCTTGCGGGCTACGACGTGGTGATCACCAAAGAGGTCGTAAACGGTAAAGAAAAACCGATTTTCGTAAAAAACAATAAAATAAGCGCATAAGGATACAGATGATTTTAGACCAACTAATAGGATTTTTTTCAAGCGATATGGGTATCGATCTAGGCACGGCAAATACGCTAGTTCTAGTAAAAGATAAAGGCATCATCATAAACGAGCCCTCAGTCGTCGCGGTACAACGCGAAAAATACGGCAAGCAAAAAATATTAGCCGTCGGCCACGAAGCAAAAGAGATGGTGGGTAAAACTCCCGGCGATATCGAGGCTATCCGTCCGATGAGAGACGGCGTTATCGCGGATTTTGATATGACGGAAAAGATGATCCGCTATTTCATCGAAAAGACTCACCGCAGAAAGAGCTTCCTGCGCCCTCGTATCATTATCTCCGTGCCTTACGGCCTAACTCAAGTCGAGCGAAAAGCCGTGCGCGAGAGTGCGCTAAGCGCCGGGGCTAGAGAGGTGTTTTTGATAGAGGAGCCTATGGCTGCGGCCATCGGGGCAAATTTACCCGTGCGTGAACCGCAGGGTAATCTAGTTGTCGATATCGGCGGCGGTACGACCGAGATCGGGGTAGTGTCTCTAGGCGGTTTAGTCATCAGCAAGTCTATCCGCACCGCGGGCGATAAGATCGACATGAGCATCGTAAACTATATAAAGGAAAAGTACAACCTCCTAATCGGCGAGCGCGCGGGCGAGGATATCAAAATCTCCGTCGGTTCGGCGATACAGCTACCTGAGGAGCTTAGTATCGTGGTAAAAGGCCGCGACCAAATCAGCGGCCTGCTAAGCCGCGTGGAGCTAACTAGCGAAGACGTGCGCGAGGCCATGCGCGAACCGCTAAAAGAGATTGCAGACGCCCTAAAAACCGTGCTTGAGATGATGCCGCCCGATCTTGCCGGCGATATCGTAGAAAACGGTATCGTACTGACGGGAGGCGGAGCGCTGATCCGCGGACTTGATAAGTACTTAAGCGATATCGTAAAACTTCCGGTTTTCGTCGCTGACGATCCGTTGCTAGCCGTAGCCAGAGGCACCGGCAAGGCTCTTGAGGAGATTAAATTTTTACAACAACTCGTAAATGAAGAGTAAAATTTTATTCGTCGCTCTTATCGGCGCGCTGGTATTTTTTTCGCTTGATAGAGGCGCGCTGATCTCCGGCTATGTAGTAAATTTAAATAGCCGCGTAGTGGCCTCCTACGACGACGCGGTCAAATTTGTAAAAGACGGCGTAAACGAGCACTTTAGGCAGCGCGAAGAGATAAAGCAGCTTCGCGCTCAAAACGCCGAACTGGAAAAATCGGCGGCTTTGCTTTCAAGCTTCGCAAAGGAACTAAATGAAATTTTGGTCGATAAAAACTCGACCGCTTACGAGCCTAGAGTCCAGCTCGTACGGGCGCTTAGCTATGTAAATATCAGCGACTACGACAAGGTCTGGCTGGATAAATTTAGCGGCTACGACGAGTCTAAAATTTACGGGCTGATTTACCAAGGTAAGAGCGCTGGTATCGTCGTGAGCAAGGACGGCAACCCTATGGCCTTGCTACAAAACGATCCAAAAAGTATATTCGCCGTATCAATCGGCGAGGAAAAAATCCCGGGCATAGCGCACGGGAGCAAAGACGGAATAACGGTGAAATTTATCCCCCAGTGGCTGAGTCCCAAAGAGGGCGACGAGGTCGTCACAAGCGGGCTTGACGGGATATTTTTCAGCGGGATTTCAGTGGGCAAGGTCACGGGCGTGATCCAAGAGAGCCTATATAAAAGCGCGGCCGTAAAGCCCTACGTAAACATAACCATCCCCTCGTATCTATACGTCGTAACAAAGGAAAAATAATGCCAAAAAGAACCGACATCAATACTATTTTACTCATCGGCAGCGGCCCTATCGTCATCGGGCAGGCGTGCGAATTCGACTACAGCGGCACGCAAGCCGCAAAAACGCTAAAGCAGCTTGGCTACCGCGTCGTACTCATTAACTCAAACCCGGCCACCATCATGACCGATCCCGATTTCGCTGACGCGACCTACGTCGAGCCGATAACCAAAGAGAGCATCAAGCGCATCATAGATAAAGAAAAAGTCGATGCCATACTGCCTACGATGGGTGGCCAGGTAGCGCTAAACGTCGCTATGCAGCTATACGAAGCGGACATGCTAGGCGGCGTCAAATTTCTAGGCGCGAACCCGCAAGCGATCAAAAAGGGCGAGGATAGGCAGGAGTTTAAAAAGGCGATGCAAAAGATCGGCATGGACTTGCCGCAAAGCCAGTACGCCTACGACATGGACGAGGCGCTAGCCGCAGCCGCAAACATAGGCTTTCCGCTCATCATCCGTGCTAGCTATACCCTAGGCGGCGCAGGCAGCGGCGTAGCGTATAATATCGACGAATTTAAAGAACTAGCCCAAACCGGCCTAGACGCCAGCCCGATACGAGAAATTTTGGTTGAGGAGAGCTTGCTAGGCTGGAAAGAGTACGAGATGGAGGTCATCCGCGACCGCAACGACAACTGTATCATCGTCTGCTCTATCGAAAATTTTGATCCGATGGGCGTGCATACGGGCGACTCTATCACGGTTGCGCCCGCTCTTACGCTCACCGATAAAGAGTATCAGGCTATGCGCGACGCGAGTTTTAAAATTTTACGCGAGATCGGCGTGGATACGGGCGGTAGCAACGTGCAGTTTGCTATAAATCCAAAAACCGGCCGCATGATCGTGATCGAGATGAACCCGCGCGTGAGCCGTAGCTCTGCGCTCGCGTCAAAGGCCACGGGCTACCCGATCGCAAAGGTTGCGACGCTACTAGCCGTGGGCTTTAGTCTGGATGAGATCAAAAACGACATCACGGGCACGCCTGCTAGCTTTGAGCCCGTCATCGACTACATCGTGACTAAGATCCCGCGCTTTACGTTTGAGAAATTCCCGGGCGCAAACCCGTATCTAGGCACCGCGATGAAGAGTGTGGGCGAGGTGATGGCGATCGGAAGGACGTTTAAGGAAAGCGTACAAAAGGCGCTTTGCTCGATGGAAAAGGACTATTACGGATTTAACTTCGTAAATTTAGAGAAAAACGCGCTTATTTACGGTCTTAGAAACGCGAACGAAAGCCGCATTTTATATGTCGCGCAGGCGTTTAGAGACAGGTTTAGCGTGGCTGAGGTGCACGAGATGAGCAAGATCGATCCGTGGTTTTTGGATCAAATTTGGCAGATAGTTAAATTTGAAGAGCGTATCGACATGGACATCCTAAACGACGAGCCGCTACTTCGCGAAGCTAAAACGATGGGCTTTTCGGACAAGATGATCGCGCATCTGATAAATTTAAAAGACAACCTCGATCTGGGTCAAAACGACATATATTTTGCGCGTGAGAAAATGGGCATAAACCTCGAGTATAACGAGGTTGATACCTGCGCGGGCGAGTTTAAGGCGCTCACGCCGTATCTCTACTCGACGACGAATATCACGAAACTACCGCAACTATCAAATTTCGCCGAGCCAAATTTAAACGCAAATTCGGCGCAAAAAGAGAAAAAAGTGATGATCATCGGCGGCGGCCCAAACCGCATAGGTCAGGGCATAGAGTTTGATTACTGCTGCGTGCACGCTAGCTACGCGCTACGCGATATGGGCATCAAAACCATAATGTACAACTGTAACCCCGAAACCGTCAGCACCGACTACGACACGAGCGATATTTTGTATTTTGAGCCGATTGATTTCGAGCACGTTAGAGCCGTGATCGAGCACGAAAACCCGGACGGCGTGATCGTGCATTTTGGCGGCCAGACTCCGCTAAAATTTGCCAAACGCCTAAGCATAGCGGGCGCGAAAATCATCGGCACCAGTGCGCGCACGATCGACGTCGCCGAGGATAGGAAGAAATTTAGCGAGTTTATCTCTAAAATAGGCGTCAAACAGCCGAAAAACGACACTGCGACAAGCGAAAAAGAGGCGTTAGAAAAGGCCGCAGCTATCGGCTATCCTGTGCTAGTGCGCCCTAGCTACGTGTTAGGCGGCCGCGCGATGAGACGTGTGCATAGCGACGAGGAGCTGCGCCTATATATGAGTGAGGCGGTCAAGGTCAGCAACCACTCGCCGGTGCTAATCGATAAATTTTTACAAGACGCCGTGGAGCTTGACGTAGACGCGATCAGCGACGGCAAGGACGTCTATATCGGCGCCGTGATGCAGCACATCGAGGAGGCTGGCATCCACAGCGGCGACAGCGCATGCATACTGCCTCCGCTAAATTTGACCGCGCAGACGATCGAAAAAGTAGAAAACCAAACCCGCGACATCGCGCTAAATTTGGGCGTCGTAGGGCTAATGAATATCCAGTTTGCCATCTACGAGGACGAGCTGTTTATAATAGAGGTAAACCCGCGCGCCAGCCGCACCGTGCCGTTTGTTAGCAAGGCGACGGGCGTACCGATGGCAAAGGTCGCCACGCGCGTGATGTGGCAGGGCGATTTGCGCGAGGCGCTTAAATTTTACGACAACTACGGCGCGGTTTACGAGGAGCGCGGTATACTCAAGCCTCGCGTGAAAAACCATGTCTGCGTAAAAGAAGCCGTATTTCCGTTTAACAAGCTCTCTGGCGCGGATCTAATCCTAGGTCCTGAGATGAAAAGCACGGGCGAGGTGATGGGCATATCAAGCGATTTTGCAAAGAGCTTTGCCAAAAGCCAGATTGCCGCGAACAACTCGCTTCCTACTAGCGGCCTAGTCTTTTTAACTCTTGCCGACGCAGACAAAAAATACGCCGCAAATTTGGCGCGCGAGTTAATAAATCTAGGCTTTAAAATCATCGCCACAGGTGGAACGTATAAAATTTTAAATGATGCGGGCGTAGAGAGCGAGTTCGTCTATAAGATCAGCGAAGGTCGCCCAAACGTTGAGGATAGGCTCAAAAACGGCGACATCGCGCTTGTTATCAACACTAGCGACAGCAAGTCAAACAGCGAGGACGGCAAGAAAATCAGGCAAAACATCATGCGATTTAAGATCCCGTATTTCACGACGATGTCGGCGGCTCTAGCGGCGGCTAAATCACTAAAAAGCGTGCAGGACGGCAGCGCGCTGGAGGTTAAGAGTCTACAGGAGTATCTGAGCGGCGAGTGAGATCAAGAAACTAAAACCGTAAATTCGGACATCAAATTTAGCCCGCAAATTTGACGTACGTAAATTCAGCCAAATTTAGAGGTTAAATTCGCATTCTAAATTTGGCTGAGCGCTACCATAGACTCTGAAATTTTAAAATCCTACCGCATGGCGCACGTGATTAAAAACTCTTTAGATTCCCGCTTGCGCCGTTTGCGATCAAAATATAAAGCAAGAAAATGATAAGACTAAAAGTAAGATTAAGACTAGCCGCAAGGAAGCTTGAAACCGCCTTTTTTGTTAGCCTGATCGCTTATGTTTTGGCTGCTTTGAGCTTATTTGCCGTGCCCGAAGATATCTTGTCCGCTCACGCAGTTTTTAGAGACTTTACGGCGTTTATGGCGGGCTTTTACCCGGCTATAGACGTAGCGCGAACCAAAACAACCTTTGGCGATGTAGCGGCGTTTCATCTTAGCTATTTATGCTTTTTTATGCCAGTTTGTTTGCTGTTTGCGGGACTTTACGGCGTGGCAAAAGGAGCTACCAGTAGGCTTGAGGAAAACAAAAACAACGCCCAGGCGCTTTCGCAAGGCATTATTTTATTTGCGCTTATCGTATGCTTTTTGGTATTCGGCGGACTTGATGATTTTTTCTCCGGCTATAGGATATGGCACTCTTATCGTCCGACGCGAGAGTTCATAGCACAGGTGAGGCTAGAATTATTTTTATACTATGAAATGATCGGCTTTGGCATTGCGAATTTTTGCGTGATGATGTCGGCGTATCTTATTATACAGATTTGTAGGCAGCTGCGGGCGTTCATTTTGCTTAGGGCTCACCAAACGGCTGCGTTTTTCGGACGGATATTTAGGCAACGCTAGCCGACTCGTTAAAGCTTGTTTAAATTTGACCGTACTCGTCGATAAATGAGCGCAAATTTAGCTCAAATTTGACGCGTGAAACGCTAAATTTAAACGGCTAAAACCATAAATTTAAGCCGCGCGGCGTATTTGCTTTAGTTTTATTCTGATAAAATTTGCTTGTAGTAGCACTTCTTCTTTATTCGGCGAGTTTGTGAGCCACTCTAGCGCCTCTTTGGCGAGTTTTTCGGATTCTCTTAAATCCTTTTTCGCGCTTAGCCCTTCTAGCAGTTTTGCGTTTGCTTTCGCCACACTCAGGCACAAAAAATCAAAATATATGCAAAATGCGAGTAAAATCTCTGCGCAGGCGAGATAAATGCTAAAAATTTTCGTCGAAACCAGCGCGATATAAAGCGATAAAATGCACGCGGGCGCGAACATGGCGAGACCAAATTTGGGGTCTTGTAAGCAAAGGCGCGTGGCAAATTTAATAAAAGCGTAAAATTTCGCCAAAACGCCCAAAGCGAAGTATCCTACCGCCGCCAAAAACAGTGCGCAAGCGCAGTAAAATATAATCATAAAAGTCGTTTCGCCCAAATTTGATCCCTTCTGTTTTTAAATTTTAGAGTTTTTGTCATTTAATTGGGCTTAATAAAACCAGCTTCGCGGTATTAACTCCTGCTCAAATTTAATTAGCCCGCAGCCGCACCCAAACCCCAAATTTAACCCCAGCTTAAGCATAAGCTTGTATACTTTGGCTTTAAATTTAAGGCGGCAAATGAGATCTCAAAGCGAATTTTTCGGCGTTTTCATCACGCTTCTTGGCGGCGTATTATGGGGCTTTAGCAGCGTTTGCGGGCAGTATCTGTTCACGCAAAAAGGCGTCAGCGCCGACTGGCTCGTGCCCTACCGCCTGAGCCTTGCCGGGCTTGCGATGGTGGCGTATTATGTCGCTCGCTCGCCGCGTCTAGCCCTCGCGCCGCTAAAAGATCGCGCGCTATTGCCGCAGCTGCTCATCTACGCGTTTTTTGGGCTTATGATGACGCAGTATTCGTACTTTTGCGGTGTCGAGCTCTCAAACGCCGCCGTCGCGACCGTGATCCAGTACTCCGCGCCCGCGCTCATCCTTGCCGTCGTCTGTTTTTCACAGCGGCGCGCGCCTAAAAAGGTCGAGCTCATCGCGCTCATTTTCGCGGTGCTGGGCGTCGTGCTGCTCGCCACCCACGGCGATCTTGGCTCGCTGGTTATCAGCGCGGGGGCGCTGGTTTGGTGCCTCATTAGCGCGCTTGGCGTCGTGATTTATAGTCTCATCCCAACGAAGCTAAATCAAAAATACCCCGTCGCGCTAAATTTAGGCTGGGGCATGGTCATCGGCGGCGGCGCGCTCGCGCTTTACACGCGGGTTTGGCAGCTGGGCGGCGTGAGCGACGCGCAGGGCTTTGCGGCGCTTGCGGCGGTGGTGATTTTGGGCACGATATGCGCGTTTAGCTTTTACATGACGGGGCTAAAGATAATAGGCGCAAGCAGGGCGAGCATGATCGCGTGCATCGAGCCCGTAAGCGCGGCGGCGTTTGCCTATTTTTGGCTGGGGACGGAGTTTGTGTTTCTTGATTTTGCGGGCTTTACGCTCATTATCTCGTGCATATTTTTGCTGGCTAAAGATAGGAAAAAGGCGTAAATTTGGAGGAGAGATGATCTATTTGGCGCAGACCGATACGACGGCTGGATTTTTGAGCAAGGATTTTCGCGAGATAAACGCGCTCAAACGCCGAGCGGTGGACAAACCCTGCCTCATAACGACGGCGAAACTTAGCGAGCTAAAAAATCTCGCTCGCGTGCCCACTAAATTTAAAAACTTAGTGCGCCGCGCGAGAAAAACGACGTTTTTATATCCGAACGCCAAGGCTGTGCGCGTCGTGAAAGAGTGCGCTCACGAGGAATTTCTGCGCAAATTTGACTGGCTCTACTCTAGCAGCGCAAATTTAAACGGACAAAATTTCGACGAAGTCTGGGCGAGGGCGGCGGCGGACGAGATCGTGGATCAAAATTTCAGCCAAAACGCAAGCTCGAAAATCTATAAAATTTCAAAAACGCGCTTAAAACGGCTGAGGTAACCCACTCGAATTTACTCTCGTTTTTCAACTTTCCATCCCAAATTTCACTCAAATTTAACCGACCTTTGGCTAATATTTTGCAAATTTAACGAAGCAAAAAGGATCAAATTTGCACGCCTTGCTAAAAATATTTAAAACCGTTTTATACGCCGCGCTGTTTTTAGGACTTTATCTTTTGGCGGATAAGTACGGACTGTTTGCTAAATTTGTCAATTAAATTTATCGACTCGGCTTTGCCAAATAAATTTCGAGTTGAGAGTCGGATGTTAAATTTAATCGTCTGTTTGTGGCGTTTCTTGAGTCTTTTGTGGCGAGCGTAATATTTTCTCTTCTGCGCTCATTTTACTCTCCTTTAAAGTAATTTTTAAATCTCGCATCAAAATTTAGTAACACGTATCCTATATTTAAATCCATTTTTGGAAAAGTGTTCATAACTAAAGAAATTCTTTTATCATCACATATATACTTTCCGCTATAGCCGCCAGCACTATAATCGGTTAACCTCTTAAACATAAAGTATCTCTGCTGAAAAGCAATGGTTTCATTTGTTTTATTGTCTATGATTCTCATTGTATCGGAGTGAAAGTATTTAGAGGCGAACCGATTTAAATTTACCTTGTCATATAATACGGCATAGTTCATCTTGGGCATCTTGTCTTTCGTGGTTATGATTTTATTCGAGTCGATTATTTTTATTATTCTAGCCCTGATATCATCATAACGCAAAGTCTTTTTTCCTAGCTCTTGCTTTACCTCTTTTACTATTTTGTCGTATTCGTCTTGATTTTTTTCGTAATGATATATAGCTACGTTTCCATCTGGTAAATTTAAGGCTAACGTCTTTAGATGGATGCCGTCAAGGTAGTTATTCATCATATTTTCTATATCTTGCTCGTTAAAGCCGCCAAATACGTTATCCTCAAAGTATATACTCTGCGGATACTCTACTGTCTCCTTTATAAAAGCCTTTGGAGTGGTAGCGCAGTAATACACTCCAAGAATATTTGTGATGATGATGTCGTAAGTGGGGATTAAAAATAGCGCGGCCGCTACTATGCCTCTGATCCAAATTTTATTAGTCTGCTTTAGGGTAATAGCCATCACTATGGCGCTAACCGCCATATAAGGAATAACGTAAAAAAGTAAGATTATCATGCCCATAGCGTATCCTTTTTAGTTGTCGCTAAAACAGAGACGATACGTTTTGTCTCGTGCCTAAAATTTGCGGGTCAATAAAGCCCGCAATCGTTTTAAATTTGACCGCTTAGCGTCTTTTGCAAATCATCGATAAAATAATAATGTCGTAAGGCTTAAGGCGGAGTTAAATTTGAGCTTCGGGAAGTGCTAGCCGTCAAATATGACGCTTGTTTTACGAATTATAATATCGTAAATTTAACCTCGCAAGTCATTTTTTGTGATAAATTTGCTCCAAATTCGAACCTAAATTCAAAACAAAATTTAACCGCGCCAAAGTTGCCCGCGCATTTACCGCAAAATAATCGGCCGTCAAATTCACTCATTTTATAAAATGAAACTAAAATTTCAAATCTAATTTAGATATTTTAAAAACAAATTTCGGTAATATTGCGTTAGGCAAAAATTTTATCCGAAAGGAGCTGTTATGAGCGGTATTGCTCTCATTGTCTGCTTCGTCATCGCGGTCGTCGTTATGATCGTGCTGATTTCTAAGTTCGGGGTTCACCCCTTTATAGCGATCATGCTCGTTTCGCTAGCTTTAGCTGTCGTCGCGGGCATCGACCTGGTCAAGGTTCCCGCGATCATCGGAGAGGGATTTAGCGGGATATTTAAAAGCATAGGCATCGTCATCATCCTGGGCGCGCTCATCGGTATGGCGCTGGAAAAGACGGGCGCGGCGCTAAAGCTAGCCGACATGGTCGTGCGCTGCGTAGGCGACAAGCGCCCCGAGCTAGCCATGCTCATCATGGGCTGGATTGTCGGTATCCCGGTCTTTTGCGATAGCGGCTTTGTGGTGCTAGATCCGATCCGCCGCGCTATAAAGGAAAAAATCGGCGCCAACCCCGTAGCTATGGCCGTCGCGCTCTCGTGCGGCCTATACACCTCGCACGTGTTTATACCGCCGACGCCGGGCCCGATAGCGGCTGCCGGACTCGTGGGCGTGGGCCACAACCTGCTACTAGTCATCGCCGTGGGCGCGGTCGTTTCGATACCGGTTCTCATCGCGGGCTATCTTTTTGCTAAAACCATCGGCGCAAAAGTGAGCCTAAAAGAGGATCTCGCAGACGTCGGCAAGAGCTACGACGAGATCATCAAAGAGCACGGCAAGCTGCCTTGCGCGTTTTTGAGCTTGGCGCCGATTTTTATGCCGATTTTGCTGATGGCGCTGGGTTCGGTCGTCTCGATACTAAAGCTAAAAGGCTCGTTTGCGAATTTCGTTTTATTTTTGGGCAATCCAATCATCGCGCTCGGCGTTGGCGTGCTATTTGCCGTTATCTTGCTGGCTAAAACGGGCAAGCTTGGCGAATTTAACCTCATGACTAACGAAACGCTAAAGATCGTCGGACCGATCCTTTTCATCACGGCTGCGGGCGGCGTGCTAGGTAACGTCATCGCTAAGGCCGGATTTGTCGAGTTTATGAAGGCAAATGCCCATCTCATCGGCACCGTGGGTATATTTTTCCCATTTGTTATCTCGACTATCATCAAGACAGCTCAGGGCAGCTCGACCGTGGCGCTTACGACGACGGCCTCTATCATGGGGCTTTTCACCGATAGCGGCTCGATGATGAGCGCGCTGGGGCTAACTAGCGAGATGGGCGCGGTGCTAACGGTGATGGCGATCGCTGCGGGTGCGATGACGGTTTCGCACGCTAACGATAGCTACTTCTGGGTCGTTACGAACTTTAGTAAGATGTCGCCGGAGCAGGGCTACAAGACTCAGACGATGCTTACCTTTATAATGGGTATCGTGGGTATGGCGACGGTTTGGGTAGCGTCGCTGATTTTACTGTAAATTTGACGGTAGATTTGGGTTAAATTTGCTCTTGTAGTGCGATAGAATGGTAAATTTTAGCTTTAAGCTTTTCTTTTTTCTTAGGCGGCGGAAGGGGATTCTACTTACGAAGCGTCGCCCCTTCCGCCCCCAAACCCCCACCATCCCCACTGCACGTTCAAGGGGTGCGATAGCGCTAATGCGCCGCACGTTTTTAATTTTGCAATGGAGCTAAATTTGCCGAATTTGGTGCTTGTAAGCGTCGCGATTTAAAACTAAATTTGATAAAATCAGACCGTAAAATTTAAGGCGAAGTATTTTGAGATGATTTTTGGGGTTGCGCAGATAAAATTTAGTGTAGACTGGACTTCTGCTTGCAGTTGCGAGTGTAACGAAGCAAAAACAGTCCGCCGAGCTAAATTTTAGCCAGCTCCGCAAAAAGCACTCAAAAAACAAGCCTTGCCAAAAAGGAAAACAGATGAAAGTATTAATAGCAATCGACTCTTTCAAAGGCTCCCTCAGCTCCCTCGAGGCCGGCAACGCCGTAAAAGAGGGCATTGAAGCCTTAGCCTGCGAGATAGACGAGGTGACGGTTAAGCCCATCGCAGACGGCGGCGAGGGTAGCGTGGTGGCGCTAGCGGACGCGCTAGATGGCGAGTTTATCGACGTCATCGTGCAAAATCCTCTCGGCGAAAAGATCCCCGCCAGATACGCGCTAGCAGGCGAACTGGGCATCCTCGAGATGGCGTCTTCTAGCGGGCTCATGCTAGTGGAAAAAGAGCGCCGAAACCCGATGAAAACGAGCACTTACGGCTTTGGACAGATGATTTTGCATGCCATTAGCAAGGGTGCGCGTAAATTTATCGTTGGTATCGGCGGCAGCGCCACGAACGACGCCGGCACGGGCATGCTAAGCGCGCTTGGATACGAGTTTTTTGACGAAAACGGCGAGCTGCTCGAGGGCAAAGGCGAAAACCTCATAAAAATCACAAAAATCTCAAACAAAAACGTAGTGCCCGAGCTGCAAGAGTGCGAATTCCTCGTGGCTTGCGACGTGGATAATCCTCTTTTTGGCAAAAACGGCGCAGCCTACGTTTACGGACCGCAAAAGGGTGCGGACGAGCAGATGGTAAAGGATCTAGACGCTGGGCTCATTAGCTTTGCGAGCGCGACGAGCGAGCACTTTTCGAGCGAATTTTGGAACTTTAAGGGCGCGGGCGCGGCAGGCGGGCTAGGGTACGGGTTTGTGAGCTACCTAAACGCCAAACTAAAGCCCGGCATCGACATCATCATGGAGGAAATCCGCCTCGAAGAAGACGTGAAAAACGCCGATCTAGTCATCACCGGCGAGGGACGACTTGACTTTCAAAGCTCGATGGGCAAGACCCCGACCGGAGTGGCGAAAATCGCCAAAAAATACGGCAAACCCGTCATCGCGCTAGCCGGTAGCGTATCGCCGTGCGCCGGTGGCTGTAACGAAAACGGCATCGATGCGTTTTTTAGCGTATTAAACGAGCCTGTGAGCCTAGAAGAGGCGATGGATAAGCAAACAGCAACGCGCAATCTCAAAATGACGGCCCAGCAGGCTTTGAGACTATATTTGTTAGGGCGTAAGGGGTAATTTGCGCTTTGATATGGCGACGGGGCTGGCGAATTTATCTATTTGCCGGCTTGAGCTTTTGCTTGCTCGGTATGATTAGCGAGCCTGAGTGAGGGTTTTATAGTAAATTTGCCTTTTGCGCGGAGGTTTTACGGATTTTAAAATTTAGCGCGTCGCTTTGCATTTTACCGCTCGGCACGGCAGTTTCGCGGATTTTTCAAATTTGACATCATGCTTTGTTGTTGCAAGTCCGTAAATTTATCTAGTAAAATCAAATTTTGGATTTGAGTTTTTAGCGCGGCGGTTTCGCGCCGAGTCGTAGCGCGAACTTAAATTTACAAAAATCTAAGCTAAAAACACAAAAATTAGCAACCTAAAGCCCGAAAGTAGGCTTTAGGCTTATTTTGGGATTATTTTTCTTTCGCTTCGACTTCGATCTCTAGCTCGACTTTGTCAGATAGCGTGATCTCTGAGGTATCCAGCCCGATCTCAAAGAGCTTGCGTTTCGTCTCGCCCTCTAAGCTAAAGCCGATTTTTTCCTTGCCGTTTTTATCCGCAGTAAAGCCGCCAAGCTCAAATTTTAGCACCACGGGCTTAGTTACGCCGTGCATCGTGAGCGTGCCCACGACCTTGCCTTCGGTGTCGCTTTCTTTCTCAAATTTGACCATTTTGTAGGTGATTTTGTCAAATTTTGCCGCATTGAAAAAATCCGCGCTTCGCAGGTGCTCGTCGCGCTTCTCGTTTTGCGTATTTACAGAGGCGGTCTCGATGGTGGCCTCGAGCGCTTTTAGCTCCTTGGCGTTTTTGTCGTAGTCGATCACGGCGTCAAATTTACCGAAATTTCCGTTCACTTTTGAGATGCTTAGATGCTTGATTTTAAAGCCGACGCTGCTGTGCGCCGGGTCGATCTCATAGACTGCGGCGTTTGCGAAGCTTGCTGCTAGCGCTGCGACTAGCGAAAATTTGATTAGTTTTTTCATTTTTTCTCCTCGTGATTTTGGTTTGAAAGTGTATTTTAAAAAGGTAAATATATAACTTTTTCGCAACATTTTGAGAAAAATTTGAATTACTTATTCGCCGCCTGCTAATCGTGTGGAAAAATAATCAGGCTAAATTTAGCCCAAAATTTCCCCGATAAAAAACAGCACCGACATCGCAAACGTGCTGAGCGCGACGACCTTTAGCTGCCCGTCGAAGTCGCGGCACTCCTGCACTTTTAAGACGAAAAAGAGATGCCAAATAAGCGGCGCAAAGCTAATTACGTAGAGTAGTTTTACGCCCGGCTCGCCGCGTAAAAACGAGTAGCAAAGCATCAGACCCGCTCCTCCCGCAATCAGCGCGCAGTGGTAGCGCTTAGCCGCGCGCAGTCCGATACGAACGGGGACCGTGCGCTTACCCTTTAGCGCGTCGTTTTGGATATCGCGCATGTTGTTTAGATTTAGTACGGCGGTGCTCAGTAACCCGCATGCGCACGCAGGCAGCAGCAGTACCGCATTAAGTGAACGCGCGTATAAAAAGTACGAGCCCAGCACGCTTAGTAGTCCAAAAAACAAAAATACGAAAATGTCGCCGAGTCCCTTGTAACCGTATGCACCGGCTCCCACGGTGTAGCGGATCGCGGCATATATCGACGCGCCGCCCAGCGCTAAAAATAGAAGCACGAGATAAAATCGCTCGCCGAATGCCAAAACGCTTAGCGCGAGGCTAGAAAATGCCGCAAGTAGCGCCGTAGCGACGATGACGCGCTTCATCTCGGCCGCACTCATCTGTCCCGTTTGGATTGCGCGGCGCGGCCCCAGTCTGCCCTCGTCGTCGGTGCCCTTTACCGCGTCGCCGTAGTCGTTGGCGTAGTCGCTTAGCACCTGAAACAGCAGCGTCGTAAGCAGCGCCAGCGCGAAAATATCCGCTCTAAATACACCTGCGCCGTATGCCGCGCCGCTACCTAGCAACACGCCCGAGACGCTAAGCGGCAGCGATCTAAGGCGAGCGGATGCGTAAAGAGCTTTTGCGGTTATCATTTTTTGCCTTTTTAAATTTATACGCCGAATTTGCGGCAAATTTGAGTTCAAATTTAGCACCAGAATGCAAAAAATAATATAAATTTGAT
>CAURWB010000016.1:0-34007 GCA_963528245.1 uncultured Campylobacter sp.
CGATAAAAACCGCCATCAAAAACGGTAGCACGACGACGCTAGCGGCCTTTAGTCCGGCTGCTACCACGACGAAGCTTGCTAGATAGATTATGGCGTTTCCTGTTCTCAAATTTACGCCTTTTTGGCTTGATTTTTAACGTGCCTTACATAGGCGTTTACGTACTCAAAGCCCGAATACAGCGTCAGCGCGACGCTAAGCCAGAGCAAAAACTCGCCAAAAGGCCACTGCATGGTTAAAAAGCCGATCGCAACCATCTGGCAGACGGTTTTGACCTTGCCCGCCATCGACGCGGCGACCTCTACGCCTTCGCCCGCCATCACTACGCGAAATCCCGTGATAAAAAACTCGCGAACTAGGATGAGATACACGGCCCACGGGCTCGCGCGGTCTATCATCATGAGTCCTAAAAACGCGCCCAGCGTTAGCATTTTATCCGCAAGCGGGTCGATCACGGCTCCTAGCTTGGTCTTTTGATCCCACGCGCGCGCGATAAATCCGTCGAAAAAGTCAGTGACGCTAGCGATCACGAATACAAGCGCGGCAAAGTAGTTCATCCAGCTAACGTGCACGCCTGAGAAGGAATTTACGCTAAGTAGCAGCCAAAACATCAGAGGCGCGAGAAATACGCGCAGGAAGGCTAGGGCGTTTGGTAAATTTAGGCTCATTTATTTGTTCTTTCTTTTTGATTTCGGAGTTTAAAATTTGACGGCTCGGCGCGGGAGTCGGTATAAAAATCGCTAGCCTTGTTTTGGCTCGGTTTTACCTGTTGCATATTTACACTTTTGTCAAATTTACTCGGCGCTTCGTTAAATTTGAGCAAATTTGGATTAAATTTAAGAAAACCGTCCGCGCCGCAAAATTTGCTTTCAAATTTTAAGTTTTTATCAAATTTAGCCTGCAAGCGCGTTAAATTTATACTACCAAATTTGCCCAGAACACTAACAACCGGCAAAGGCGCGCAGGCTAAATTTGCTTTTTTCATTTAAACGTAGTACCGCCGTCGATGATGAAGGTGTGGCCCGTCACCCAGCTAGCTTTTGAGCTGCACAGAAACAAACACGCGCCTGCTATGTCGGTCGGCTGCCCCATGCGATTTAGCGGGCTTAGCTCGGCCGTTTTGTCGCGTACTTCTTCGTAGTTCGTAAAAGCCCTAAGTGCGTCCGTCTCGATCGGACCGCCGCTAACAACGTTTACGCGGATATTTTTTTCGCCAAGCTCGGTCGCCGCGTAGCGCGCCATAGCTTCTACCGCAGCTTTTGCAGTGCCGTGGCCAGCGTAGTTTTCGATATAGACGAGATTACCCGTCGATGAAAGCGAGATGATACTGCCGCCGCCCGTTTTTTCCATGCGTTTTGCGGCCTCTTGCGCACCGACTACGAATGCGTTTACGGTTGCTGTGAAAATGTTATTGATACCGCGGGGGCGAAGTTTCATAAATTTCGTATATCCGCCTGCGACCGGACGACCCGAGATGATAGCGTTTGAGATGAAAAAATCTATGCGGTCAAAGTCTGCGTCGATCTCTAAAAATAGATCTTTGTAGGTCTCGGGCTCAAGTATATTTAGCGCATAGGCTCTGGCTTTTATGCCGTACGTCGCCTCGAGCTCGGCGGCTTGGGTCTTGGCTAGCTCTTCGTTTGAGTTGTATGTAAAGGCGATGTTTACGCCCTTTGCGGCGAATTCCTCCACGATGGCGCGTCCGATACCGCGCGTTCCGCCGCTGATTACTAGAGTTTTGCCTTTAAATTCGTTTTCGCAGTTCATTAAAATCCTTTTATGTTATATTGTTTTATAGTCTGTTCGATTTTTTTGAGATTTTCGGCGCTCGGCTCGCAAAGCGGCAGGCGGTACTCGAGGCTTGATATGAGCCCTGCGATGTACATCGCGGCCTTGACCGGGATCGGATTGCTCTCGCAAAACATTATTTTATTTACCGCATAAAGATCGTCGTTTATGGCTTTTGCGCGCGCAAATTCGCCTTTTAGCGCAAAGTGGGTCAAATTTGAGATCTCGTCGGGGAGCAAATTTGCCGTGACCGAGATCACGCCCTTGCCACCGTTTGAGAGGATCGGATAGTTTATCGCGTCCTCGCCGCTGATGACGGACAGGCCGGGCTCATGCGCGAGTAGATCGACGCAGCGCTCGATGCTGCCGGTGGCTTCTTTTACGCCGTAGACGTTGTCGCACTCTTTAAATAGCCTAAAAACCGTGCACGGCTGGATATCCACGCCTACGCGGCCCGGGACGTTATAGAGTAGCACCGGGATTTCGACGCTTGAGGCGATCGCTTTGTAGTGGCGATAGAGGCCTTCTTGCGTCGGTTTGTTGTAGTAGGGCGCAACAGAGAGGATACCGTCTGCGCCGTGATCTTGAGCAAATTTTGCTAAACCTACCGCCTCGTGCGTGGCGTTACTGCCGGCGCCCGCGAGTACTTTTACGCCCGTGTTTTTGCAGGTATTTACGGCGATTTCTATGCAAATTCTATGCTCGTCGTGCGTTAGCGTCGCGCTCTCGCCGGTGGTGCCGACTGGTACGACCGCGTCGATGCCGTTTGCTATTTGTCTTTTGATTAATTTTTCATAACCGATTTCGTCTAGTTTACCGTCTTTAAATGGCGTAATCAGCGCCGTCATAGCGCCCGTTATTGCTTTTTTATTCACTTTTTTTCCTTTCTTAGGATGATCGTCGTGGATTTTTCTTTTCTCGCGTATTTTTTGCAGATTTCGTTTAGATCGGCCGGTTTTAGCGCGGCTGTTTTTTCAGGCAGCTCAAAAAGCGGCTTTATATCGCCTCTAACGAGATATCCGCCGTATAAATTCGCCACCTTCGACGCACTATCTAGCGAGTAAATGAGATCGCTTTTTAAGCTATTTTTTATCTTAGTTATCTCATCCTCGTCTATTTTTTGCGTTTTGGCGTTTTCTAGCACTCGCCAGATCTCGTCCTCTACGGCCTCTGCCTTGACGCCGGGATTACAAACGGCAAGCACGATGAGCAAGCTCTCGTCGATATTGCTCATATTATAGACATCCACGCTGTTTACGAGGCACTTTTCATCTATCAAAACGCGCTGTAAAACTGAGCTTTGCCCACTGCCTAGATACTCGGCTAGCGCGCCTAACGCAGGTTGATCCTCGTGATTAAACGGCGGGATCTTAAAGGCAAGCGCTAGCATCTCTACTTCGCTATCCTTGTAAATTTCAGCCCTTTTTGCGCCGTTTTGCTCTGGCTCGATGCAGTGGAGTTTTGGTAGCGGTTTTTTGTTTTTTATATTTTCAAAGTGCTTTTTGCCCAGCTCAAACGCGCTTTTTTTATCTATGTCACCGCTGATTAGAAGCATTGCGTTTTGCGGCTGATAGTACGTCTCGTGAAATTCTTTTATATCATCTATCGTCCAGTTTCTGATATCGCCGATAAAGCCGATCGGAGTCCAGTGATACGGGTGATAGCTAAAAGCGACGTTAAATAGCATAAAGTACAAAAAGCCGATCGGAGAGTTGTCCGTGCGCCATCTGCGCTCCTCGGTCACCACGTCGCGTTCAGGCTGGAATTCTTTATCTTTTAGGCTCAAATTTTCCATTATATCGGCGTAAAGCCTAAGAGCCTCGTCAAGGTTGCCCTTTGAGCATTTGACGAAATAATGCGTATAATCAAAGCCCGTGCTAGCGTTATTTACGCCGCCAAAACCCTTTACGATCTCGTCAAATTCGCCAGCTTTCATATTTATTGTGGATTTAAAATTTAGATGCTCTAGCATGTGCGCGATGCCGCTTTTACCCATGGTTTCGTTTCGCGAGCCTACACGGTAAAACACGTCCACGCTGATGACGCTAGAGCCCTTGCTAGCGGGGATATGATAGATCTCAAAGCCGTTTTTGAGCTTTGTTTTGGAGTATTTTATAAGCATAAATTTCCTTAAATTTTGTTTTTTATATCGCAGCCCACCGCTTCGCTAATCGAGGCGAAATTATCCTCTTTTAAAAGCTTTAAAATACCTTCGTTGATCTGTTTTGCGATGTTTGGGCCCTTAAATATAAAGGAAGTGTAAATTTGAACCAAATTTGCGCCAGATTTTATTCGAGCGTATGCCTCCTCGGCGCTGTCTATGCCGCCGCTTGCGATCAAAACCGTCTTACCGTAAAGCTCGCTAGCAACTGCGCTAAAAAGCTCGCGCGAGCGTTTGGCGATGACCTTGCCGCTTAGTCCGCCGAAATTTTGCAAATTCGGGGATTTTGATAGCGAATAATCAATGCTCGTATTATTTACGATGACGCCTTTTGCACCGCTTTCTACGGCCGTTTTGCAGATCTGCACGGCTTTGCCGTCGTCCATATCGGGCGCGATTTTAAAGATTATCGGTTTTTTTGCGATCGGCGTAAGGCGCGCAAATAGGTCTTTTATAAAGCTATCTTCTTGTAGTTCGCGTAAATTCGGAGTATTTGGCGATGAGACGTTGATGACGAAGCAGTCGCAAATTTCGTTAAATTTAGCGACTAAAATTTCATAGTCTTTTATGGCTTCTTCATTGGGAGTGATTTTGTTTTTACCGATGTTGGCAAAAAGCGGTATCGCAAACGGATATAGTTTGCCGACGCGCGCGCCAAGGGCGTCTGCGCCCTCGTTGTTAAAGCCCATCGCATTTTGGATACTCTCTTCTTCGATGAGGCGAAAAAGGCGCGGTTTTGCGTTGCCCTCTTGGGCCTTTGGCGTCACGGTGCCAAACTCCACGTGCCCAAATCCGAGCGCGGCTAGCGGACGCAGCATGGTGGCGTTTTTATCAAAGCCACCAGCGATTCCTACCGGGTTTAAAAAGCTAGTTCCCAGCAAATTTTGCGAAAGATCCGCGTCCGTGACGACGCAGTTTTTGGCGACGATGCTATAAAGCCCCGGAAATACGCAGTCTGAGATACTTAGCGTTTTTTCGACGATTTTGTGAGCGGTTTCGGGGTCAAATTTAAAAAATATGGATTTTAGCGTTTCGTAATTCAAATTTTATCCTTAAATTTTGAGCGATTTTATCAAATTTAGGCTTAAACAAGGGCTTCGCCTTTTAGTTTCGCGTAAATTTCGCAGCTCTTGCTAAGCGTCTCGTCGGTGTCAAATCCTACCACTTTTCCGCCGCTGATAACGGCGATTTTATCTGCGTTTTGCACCGTGCTGAGGCGGTGCGCGATGATAAATATTATCTTTTCTTTTTGTAAATTCGCGATGGCTTTGGTTATCTGCTGTTCGCTTTCGTTATCTAGGGCACTCGTGGCTTCGTCAAATATCAAAATCTGCGGGTCGTCGTAGAGCGCTCGGGCGATGGCGATACGCTGACGTTGGCCGCCCGATAGATTGGTGCCAAATTCATTTAGCACCGTCTGCGCGCCCTGGGGTAAATTTGCAACAAAATCATACGCGTTTGCCATTTTTAGCGCGAGCTCGACCTTTGCTTCGTCGTATTCGCGGCCGTAGGCGACGTTGTTTGCGACTGTGTCGTTAAAGATATAGACGCGCTGGGTCACGAGGCCGATATTTTGTCTAAGCGAACCCAGATCGAAATTTTTGATATTTTCGCCGTTTATCTCGATCGCTCCGTCGTTTTCGTCGTAAAATCTCATTAGCAAATTTACGATCGAGCTTTTTCCGCCGCCGCTACTGCCTACGAGCGCTACGGTTTGGGACTTGCTCGCGCTTAGATTTATGCCTTTTAGCACCTCTTTGTCGTCGTAGTTTAGCCTGACGTCTTTAAAATTTATCAAATTTATTTCAGCCGGCACAGGCTTGTCGCCGCTTAAAATTTGAGGCTCTTTATCAAGTAGCTCAAAGGTTCGCTCGGCTGCGACCACGGCGTCTTGCATCTTGTTATAAAGGCCTGAAATGCGTTTAATAGGCGTATAAAGCATGAAAAGCGCGGTTAGAAACGAAAAGAAGCTTCCCATTGTCAAATTTCCGTCTATGACCTCTTTGCCGCCGATGATAACGACGGCTGCGACGCCCACGGAGCCGAAAATTTCCATCATCGGACTTACCATCTCGTTTACTTTTACGCTTTTTAAATTTAGCTTGAAAAATTTAGCGTTTTCGTCGGTAAATTTAGCGTGCTCAAATTCCTGAGCGTTGTTTGCTTTGATGATCTCGATATTGGTAAAAATTTCGCTCAGCTTCGAGCTGATGTCTGAGGTTTTTTCTTGCGAGGCGCGGGAGATTTTTTTCATCTTTTTTGCTAGTTTTGAGAGCGGATAGACGGCTGCAGGCATGATAACTAGCGCAAAAAACGCAAGCTGCAAGCTCTGATAAAGCACGACGCAAAGTAGCCCGACGATCGTGATAGCCTCGCGGATGAGCTCTGGAATCATGGAGCTAACGATACTTCTGATGCGGTCGATGTCGTTGATATTTCGGCTGATTAGCTCGCCCGTGCGGTAATCGTTAAAAAACTTCATATCCAAATTTAGCAGGTTTTTTAGTAGCTTTTCGCGAAATCTCCTCACGATATCCTGCCCGATATATGCCGTAAAATAGGCCTGCAAAAACGTCCCAAGCCCCTTTAAAAAGTAAATCGCGATGATAGCGTAAGGCAAAAGATAAAGCAGGTCTTTGTTTTTTTCGATGAAAATTTTATTTAGCACGGGCTCGATCACCCACGCCGACGCGGCCGTACCGCCGCTAGCCATCAGCATGCCGGCGATCGCGATGATAAAATACGAAATATAATCCCTAAAATAGGGCGCAAACCGCCGCAAAACCTCTTTTAGGCTCATCTGCTTCATATCTTTTCCCACATGCAGCCGTTTGGCGTGTCCATGAGGCTGATGCCGTTTGCGGCTAGCATATCGCGGATTTTATCCGATAGCTCGTAGTTTTTGGCTTTTTTAGCTTCGTTTCTTTGGTTTATCAGATCCTCGATGTAGGCTCGTTTTTCGTCGCTCACGCCAAACTGAAAATACTCAAACACGTCTACTTGCAAGATGCCGAGCACCCGCGCTATTAGCTCCAAATTTGCCGCGATTTCGCTTTTTTTGGCTTTATCTTTCGGGTTTGCGTCTAGCTCGTCGTTTGCGCTGCGGACGAACTCATCTATGCTCGCAAGGGCTTTTGAGGTGTTTAGATCGTCCCCCATCGCGGACATAAATTCGCTCTTAAATTTCTCGTTCGCGCTCAAATTTGCCGCCGTACCCAGAACCCGTTTTTTTAGACGGTAAATTTTATCCAGGCGCTTTTTTGCGGCGTTTAGATCGTCTTCGCTAAAGTTAAAATTCGCTCTGTAGTGGCTAGAAATCAGATAAAATCTCACCGCTTCGCCCAAATTTCGCTCCAGCGCGTCTTTAACGAAAAAGCTATTTCCCAGGCTCTTGCTCATTTTTTCGTTATTTACTTGGATAAAACCGTTGTGTAGCCAATATTTAGCCAGGCTCTTGCGCTCGGCGCAGCGACACTGCGCAGCCTCGTTTTCGTGGTGAGGAAATAGCAGATCAAGCCCGCCAGCGTGGATATCGATCTCAAATTTTTCGCCGCTGCTTAGGTGCTTTTTTATCATCGCGACGCACTCGGTGTGCCAGCCGGGCCTTCCGCGGCCAAACGGACTTTCGTACCATTTCTCGTCAAATTTCCACAGCACAAAGTCTTTTTTGTCCTCTTTTTGTAAATTTGACTCGACGCGAGCGACGTTTGCCTCGGTGTCAAATTTACCGCTCAGGCTTAGATACTCCGCGTCTTTTGCGGTGTCAAAGTATATGCCGTCGCCTTTTATCTCGTAAGCAAAGCCGTTTTTTAGCAAAATTTCGATGTACTCTATCATCTCTTTTAGTGTCTGCGTCGCTTTTGGCTTGACGTCTGGCTCAAGCACGTTAAGCGCTCCCATATCGCGCTCGTAGCTTGCGATGTATCTATCCGTGATCGCTTCTAAACTCTCGCCGCTCTCAGCCATTTTCTTTAAAATTTTATCGTCGATATCGGTGTAGTTTCGCACAAATTTAACCTTGTAGCCAAGCTCGCTTAGCGTGCGTCTAAGCAAATCAAAGCTAATCGCGCTTTTGGCGTGTCCTAAGTGTGCATCGTCATAAACCGTCGGCCCGCAAACGTAAATGCGTACGAAGTCGCTTTTTACGGGCTCGAATTCTACTTTTTTTCTCTTTACGCTATCAAAAATTTGCATCTAAAAATTTCCTTAAAAATATCAAAATCACCGCCTCTAAAGCCAGAACCGCGCTTAAAAGCGTTAGTTTTTTAGGCTCAATTATAGCTAAAAATTTCCTTATCCCAAAAAATTTGACGTTTAAAGCTAGCGTCAAAAAACCGCCCAGCGAGCTAGCTAGAGCCAGTCCGAAAGCGCCGTAAATTTGCATCAAAACAACGGCCAAAACGAGGTTAAAAACGAGCGTGATAACGGCGATTTTGGAGGCTAGCTTTTGTTGTAAATGCGCATAAAGCCAAAGCGAAAAAAGTTTAGCAAGTCCAAACGGCAAAAGCCCGATCATATAAGCGGCCAAAACGCTCGCGGTCGCCGCCGTATCGGCCTGCGTGAAGCTTCCGCGCTCAAAAAGCAGCTTGATGATGGGCTGAGCCAAAATAATGCCGCCAATGGCCGCCGCAAAGAGCAGGAAATATAAAATTTCAAAGCTTTTTCGCATCCATTTTAGAGCTTCGGCTTCGTTACCGGCCTTGATCTGGCGCGTAATTTTAGGAAAAAGCGCGGTTGAGAGCGCGATCGCAAATATCGCTAAAGGCAGCTGAAAAATGCGGTTGGCGTAGAAAAGATAACTGATCGAGCCAGCCGCCAAAAACGACGCCAGCCACGTATCCATAAACGAGCTTAGCTGCATCGCGGATGATCCGACTAGACCGTGGAAAAAGTTGCTAAAAAAACCCTTCGTATCGGCTCTTTTGCCACGAGCAAATTTAACTAAGCCACCGAAAAAGAGCTTTGAGACGCCGTTAAATTTGAGCGCGATAAGGTGCGCGATGAGCTGCAAAATGCCGCCTACAACGACGCCGAAACTCAGATAATAAGCTACGATTTTAGGCTCTTGTCCGCGAGCCAAAATTAAAGAACCGATCATGGCTAAATTTAACAGCGCCGTCGAAAACGCCGTCGTCGCGAAGTGCCCGCGATACTGCAAAAGCGAGGCTAAAAAAGTAACGGCAAAGATGAGCGCTAGGTAGTAAAAGTTGATTTTTACGAGCGGGACGGCTTCGTTTATGTCGCCGGGCGCTAGGCCCGTGGCGATAACGGAGGTAAAAAACGGAGCAAATAAATTTACCAAAAGCGTGAGAACGCCGATAAAGGCTAGAAATTTAAGAAAAATCTCGGCGCTAAAGAGCGATTTTTTGTTTGATTTTGTAAAATTTGGCAAAAAAGCGTTGGCAAATGCCCCCTCGCCAAAGATACGGCGCAGTAAATTTGGTATCTTAAACGCGATAAAAAATATATCGCTGTAAATGCCCGCACCCAAAGTAGAAGCCGTGAGCAGGTCGCGCACGAGCCCTAAAACTCGCGAAACCATGATGCCGATACTGTTTGAAAAAAAGCCCTTGATAAACACGAAAATCCTAGTAAATTTTTAGCGCAATGATAGGCAAATTTAGTTTTAAAAGACGTAAAATCAAGAGTTTTTAATGAAATTTTAGAGATAATCGACTAAAAATCAAAAAATTGCGAGAGTATCACGTGCCAGAAAACCAAAACGCGCAACAAAACTTCCTTGCCGAGACGGAGGTCGAGACCGCCAATCCGTACGGCGAGATATTAAATTTAGCAAAGCACTTCGGCGTCGATAGCAAATTTATAGATTTTGATATCATAGAAATCAAAACCGAGTGTAAGGTGGCGGGCGAAAGCCAGCCTCGCCAAATCCCGGCGGAAAAACTAAACATCTTTGACGACGATAATTTTTTCGTAGAAAAAGTAGAAAGCATAAAACAAAACTATCTGGTTAAATTTTACGACACGAGGCAGGTAAAACCAACGCCTTTGCCTAATGTCGCCATAAATGCTAATAAAAATTTAACTAAAATTTTAGCCATCGTTTCGCAAAACGCCGACACGGTTTATTTTAAAGAATTTGACAAAAAGCTGATAAATTTCATCTACAAAAAGTTGATAAAAGTAGGCATCCTGGTGGGCATCAGAAACAAAACGATGCTAGAAGAGGTCGCTAAAATTTATTCGGTTTTAAGAGTAAAAGAATTTATCGACAAAGACTACTCCTTTGTCGTAACTGCAGGCGTAAACGTAAATCCATCGGCAGACGACGCGCTGGTGTTTTACTATAAAAATAAAAATAAATCCACAGATGAAAACGACAAGGTCGACTACGCAAACAGAGGCTATTTGCTAGGCGTAACCGAAAATGAATTGATATTTGAATACGTAAAACTAAGAGAGGGCGCAAACGGCCGCGACGTGAGGGGAAATTTCCTGCCAGCGCAAAAAGCCAAAGCTACGATAACGAAAATGCCCGAACACACCGAAAATATCTACGCAAAAGAAGATAACGAGGGTATAAAATTTTACTCCAAAAAGGCTGGCTACGTCCAAGAGGAAAAAGGCGTCTTTGATATCAAAGACGAGCTTGACGTAAATGAAATTTCGTTTAAAACCACTGGCTCGGTGGATACTGGACTAGATACCAACGTAACGCTAAACGTAAAAGAAAAAGACCTAACGAAAGACGCCATAGGTACTGGTATGACGGTTGAAGCAAACGAAGTAAACGTCGATGGAAACGTCGCCGCAAACGCCGTAGTAAAGGCAAATAAAGTAGTAATCGGCGGACAAACCCACGCTAAAGCCCTCATTGAAGCAAAAGATGCGAAAATAGCCGTGCATATCGGTAGCTTTGACGGAGAATACGTCGAGATAGATAGGCTAGAAGGCGGCAAAGTAAAAGCCAAAAAAGCCGTGATAAAATCAGCGATCGGCGGCGAGATAATCGCCGAAAGCGTCGTCATAGACACGCTAGTATCAAACTCAAACATCATAATCGCCGACACGCTAGAGATAAAAAAACTAAAGGGCGTAAATAATAAAATTTTAGTCGATTTTAGCATGATAAAAAATACGGGCGAGCAGATTAACAAGCGCATGGCAAAGATAAAAGCTATCAGAGAACAGATCGTAAAAATGCCGCGCACGCTGGAGTCTAAAAGATGCGTCATCGAGGAAAACAAAGGTCCGATAAACGTCATAAAAGCTAAAATCGAAGAACTAAAAAGCACTAACAACACTCCGCCGGTGACATTTATGAAAAAACTAAAAGAGTATCAGCAGCTAGTGCACGAGTATAACGCGCTTTTAAAGGAATTTCGCGAGAAAAAAGCCGTGATAGCCGAGCTAAAAAGCGAGATAGCCAATATCCAAGACGGAATATTTAACTCAAAGGTAATAAATCACAGCAACTGGCGCGAGTTTAACGAGATAAAATTTAGGCTAGTCGATCCCGCTCGCGACATCACGTACAGCACCCGCGAAAACGAGATCGCCCGAGTCATAACGATAGCCAAGGTCGAGACCGAGGATGGCGACATAGACTACGTAGTTAAGAAAAACAATAACGTCAGAAAGGCCTAAATTTGCCTCTTTTTTTAAAATTTGAAAGCGAATTTTACAAGTGCGAGCAAAGCGGCGGCAAGCTAACGATAAATCTAAAAAACAACTGGAATTATAAGCTGCCGGCTCAAATTTGGACCCAAACGGCCGCACTTATCGGCTCAAAGAAATTTAATAAAATCGTTTTAAATTTTAAAGATGCAAAAGAGCTCGACTACGCAGCGGCGCTGTTTTTTAAAAATACCTTTTTAAATGCTCGCAAAGAGTACGAGCTCGTAAATTTAAACCCGCATGCGCAAAAGATTTTCGCCTCGATAAATAGCGAAATAAATCCCAAAATAAAGCAAATCATAAACGCCAAACCTCACGAAAATCCGCTCTCTCAAATCGGTAAAAATTTGACCGCGTTTTTTGCGGGATTTTGCGCGTTTTTAAATTTCATGGGCGAGTTTTTGGTTAAATTTAGCAAGATATTCATGCTAAAAAATATCCGCGTAAAGGAAATTTTGGCTTATTTTGAGGATGCGGGTATAAAGTCGGTTTTTATTGTGTGCCTTACCTCTTTTCTCATCGGCATCGTGCTAGCATATCAGGGCTCAAATTTGCTCGAGAGTTTCGGCGCTACGATAATAATCGTCGAGATGATGGGGCTTTTGACCCTGCGCGAGATAGCTCCGCTCATCGCCGCTATCATCGTGGCGGGGCGTCTGGCGTCAAGCTTTACCGCGCAAATCGGCGTTATGAAAATCACCGAAGAGATCGACGCGATGAAAACTATGGGATTTGATCCGTTTAAATTTCTTGTTTTGCCTCGCGTGATCGCCCTCATCGTAGCCATGCCGCTTATCGTGTTTTTAGCCGACGTGGCGGGGATTTTCGGCGAGATGGTCGTGATGGAAAACTACCTAAACATCAGCTTTGATAGCTATCTAGCGAGGTTTGGCCAAGAGGTGGATATCAAACACCTTTACGTCGGGCTTTTTAAGGCTCCGTTTTTTGGCATCGTGATCGCGTTTATCGGCTGCATGAGAGGCTTTCAGATCGGCGGAAACACTCAAAGCGTGGGTACATATACGACCGTGAGCGTTGTAAACGCGATATTTGGCGTGATCATGGTGGACGCGCTGTTTTCGATTATTTTTACGCAGCTAGGCATATAAATGATAATAAAAGCGACTGATTTAACGACGAAATTTGGCGACAGAGTGATCCACGACGGGCTAAATTTTCACGTAAACGAGGCTGAAATTTACGGGCTACTGGGCGGTAGCGGTACGGGTAAATCGACGCTGATGAAAACGATGATATATCTAAAAGAGCCAAGCGCCGGCAAAGTCGAGATGCTGGGGCGCGATCTATGGTCGCTAGACGAAGCGGCTAGACAGGAGATGAAGCTCGCTTGCAGCGTGATGTTTCAGTTCGGCGCACTTTATACCTCGATGAACGTGCTAGAAAACATCTACATCCTACTAAAAGAGTATAGCGGGATGAGTGAGCGATCGATGCGCGAGATAGCGATGTTTTGGCTGCAAAAAGTAGGCCTTAGCGAAAACGTTGCTTTGCAGTACCCAAGCGAGCTAAGCGGAGGTATGAAAAAGCGCGTGGCGATGGCTAGGGCTCTAGTGCTAAGTCCTAAAATTTTGTTTTTAGATGAGCCAAACTCCGGCCTTGACCCAAGTAGCGCTCGGGCGTTTGACGAGCTGGTGGTGGAGCTGCGAGATACGCTTGGCGTCACGGTCGTGATGGTAACGCACGATATAGACAGCATTTGCACGATTTTAGATAGATTTTTGATACTTCAGGATAAAAAGATAGCCTTTGAGGGGACTTTTGAGCAGCTGATGCAAATGCCAGAAAATCCGCTCGAAGAGCTTTTAAAAACAAGGAAAAACGGTGGGAAATAAAATAAATTATACTTTGATAGGCCTTTTTTTCGTGCTAGTAGTGAGCGCGCTAGGTATCGCGGCGTGGTGGCTGGGCGGATACGGGAAAAAGGCCGATGATTACAGATCGTATTTCATCAAAACCACAAGCTTGCCAAGCGGCATAAAAAGGGACTCCACGGTCAAATTTATCGGCGTAGACGCGGGCAGCGTCAAGGATATCCGCTTTGCCGACGAAAAAGAGGCGCTCATCGAGCTTGAGCTCTCCGTGAGAAAAGACCTGCCTATCAAAAAAGACAGTACTGCTTCTGCCCAGATACAAGGAATAACCGGCATCGGCTACCTAAATATCTCTAGAGGAAGCGCAAACAGCCCGCTTTTTAGCAAAAACGAAAAGGCCTACATCGGGCTTGAGGCCGGTTTTTTCGACAAAATCGGCGATAGAGCCGAGTACTTAACGCAAAATTTAGAAACGACTTTTAAAAATATCAATAAATTTTTAAGCGACGAAAACGCGGCTAAATTTTCGTCTATCCTAGTTTCTGCCGATGAAGCGATGAAAAAAATAAACGCCGGAAATCTCGATATAAACGCGACTATCGCAAACGCAAACGAGGTTTTGGCAAATGCAAATTTGACGCTAAACGAGCTAAAAAAAGCGCTAAAAAACGCCTCGGGCACGCTTGAGTTCGTAAATTCGTTTACGACCAAGGCCACAGACGCCGCGCAGGCGCTAAAAAATCTACAAACCGCGATAGCAGAAAAAATAAAAAGCGGCGAATACGACGTGAAAGACGCGCTAAATACGATTGGTGACGAGACGGAGAGGACGCTGCTTAGTTTTCAAAAGTTGATTTCTGATTTTAGAAATACCCTTTTTAGACTCGAGGACGACCCGTACGAATTTTTCTTTAAAGACACGCAGAAAAAGGACGAAAAATGAAAATTTTAAGCACGGTTTTAGCTCTGGCGGCGCTGTTTTTTAGCGGTTGTAGCGTTTTAGCAAAGCCTGCGCCTAGGACGAATTATTTTATGCTAGGCGGCGCGGAGGATAAATTTAAAGAGTGCGAAAATAGGCCGGAAAAAACGGTTTTCATCGAGGAGGTGCGGGTTTTTGGCGCGTACGAGAGCCGCGAAGTCCTAAAGATAGACGCAAACGGCGAGATCCGTCCGCTAAAAAATATCAAATTTTTAGCGCTCCCAAGCGAGATGGCTAGGCGAAATTTGATCATAGCCGCGAGCGATCAGTGCGCGTTTAAGCCATCTTTTAAAAACGCGGACATTAGCGTAAAGTCAAATTTACTCACGCTTCAAATCAAAGATCAAAAGGCGCAAATTTCCATGATGTTTAGCTTTTTTAAAGACGGCAAAGAGCTAAAAAGCGTCGTGCTAAGCTCGCAAAAAGACGCAGGTGCGGACGAGGGCGAAATCGCGATGAAGGCGCTAAATGCCGCCTTTAGCGAAGTGACGGATAAATTTTTGCAAGAATTAATCAAATTTTAGAGATAATCGCAAATTTTAAAGGAAAACGATGATAAAAGCGATCGAGGGCGTGATAACCAAAAAAGAGCCCGCAAATCTCATCCTAAAAACAGCCGGTGGCGTGAGCTACGGCGTAGCTATCTCGCTTTTTTGCTCGGCAAAGCTCGAGCGAGGCCAGAGCGTGGAGCTAAACATCACGCAGATCATCCGCGAGGATGCGGACTTGCTTTACGGATTTTTAGATAGCAACGAGCAAAAGATGTTTGAGATGCTGATAAAACTAAGCGGAATCGGCGCGGCGACGGCGATGGCGGTGTGCTCGAGCCTAAATCCGAACGCATTTTTAAACGCGGTTAAAAGCGGAGACGCGGCGGCGCTACAAACGGTGCCGGGCATCGGCGCAAAGACGGCTAGACGCATCATCGCTGAACTTAGCGACGCAAAGATGACGATGGATGAAAATCTGCCTAGCTATCAGCACGAAGCAATCTTGGCGCTTGAGAGCCTTGGCTTTAAAAGAGAAAAGATAACCAAGGCGCTTAGCGAGTGCGACGCGCAAAATACGGGCGAACTCGTCAAACAAGCCCTAAAAAAACTAGCATAAAAAAGGAAAAGATATGAAATTTGCTGTGATATTCGGCGCTAAAAGCTACGAACACGAGATCAGTATCGTGAGCGCCATAGCCCTAAAAAAGGTGCTAAAAAACGAACCTTTATTTATATTTTGCGATAAATTTAGAGAATTTTACTTGATAAACGGCGCCGATATGAAGGCGAATTTCTTTAGCTCGGGCAAGTATAAAAACGCCAAAAAGCTCACCCTTAAGCAGGGTGGATTTTTCGCGGGCGGGTTGCTGGGCGAGAAAAAGGTCGAAGCGGACGTATTTATAAATTTAGTCCACGGTATGGACGGCGAGGACGGCAAGATCGCGGCGCTGCTCGAGTTTTACGGTCTTAGCTACATCGGTCCTCGCGTGGAGGCTAGCGCGCTAAGCTACAACAAGGAGCTAACCAAACTGCTAGCGCAAAAAGTGGGCGTAAAAACCCTAAACTACGAGGTTGTAAGCAGAGAAAAGGCGCCTAGCCTGCCGCTACCCGTGATCCTAAAGCCGCTTCGCCTAGGAAGCTCGATCGGCGTGAGCGTGATAAAAGACGCTAGCGAGCTAGAATACGGCCTAGACGTGGCGTATGAGTTTGATAAAGAGATCCTGGTTGAGCCATTTATCGAGGGCGTAAAGGAGTACAATCTAGCAGGCTGCAAGGCGGACGGCGAGATCAAATTTTCCATCATCGAAGAGCCCAAAAAGAAGGAATTTCTAGACTACGAGCAAAAATATATGAGCTTTTCAAACGAGAGTAGGGCGCGCGAGGCCGATATCAGCGCAGAGCTAGCCGCCAAGCTAAAGCAAAGCTTTGAGCGCATCTACAACTGCGGCTTTGACGGGGCGCTGATACGCTGCGACTTTTTCGAGGTAAACGGCGAAGTCTATCTAAACGAGATAAATCCAAATCCGGGCAGTATGGCCAATTATCTATTTGACGACTTTGAGGGCACGCTTGGTCGCCTAGCCGCAAGCTTACCCAAAGAACGCGAGATAAATATCGACTATAAATTTATCAACTCCATAACGTCGGCAAAGGGCAAGTTGTAAAATTTTTATTGCGTCTGATTTTTTAAATTTGACGTTTAGTTGCCGCTTTAAGCGGATTGTTTTGGGCAGCTTTTTAGTTTTTTACGCTTTATCGTATCGCTAATAAATTTGGTCGGTAGTTTTGAAATTTAGCGGTTATTGCGCTTGCTAGGTAAAAGCGCAGCTTGTTTTTCAACATTTTATAGTGTTAAAGAGTGCCGATTTAGGTCAAATTTACCTTACTTTCTTGACAAGGTTGCTATTTTCATCAAATTTTACTACCCCGCCTTTTATATACTCGCAAATTTTACTCTAAAAACATAAAATGCTCTAAAATAAATTTTAAAGAACATAATGCGCCATTATATTTTAATTTGAATTTAAAGATAATATGCTATATTTTACACAAAATTTTACGTAAAGAGCAGAAATGACTACTTTTAGCAAAGATGAAATTTACACGGCGACCGAAGTGGTACGAAATTTTAGCGCCGTTTTAGGCAAGGTCGGTAAGGCACATATGAAGCGCGCCGTTATCGTCAAAAATAATAAATTTGAAGCCGTACTGCTAAATATGGGCGAGTACGAGCGCCTATGCGAGGCCGTGGAGGTACTGCAAAGCATTTATGAGGCTAAAAAACGAGCCGGAAGCGGCGAATAATGGCGGTCAAAGAGATAAAATACGGCGGCAAAATTTACCGCATCAGCTACGAAACCGCAAATCCCGCAAATAAGGACGTCGCGCTATTTTTGCACGGCTGGGGCGCGAACAAGGAGATCATGAAAAAGGCTTTCGGCATGTATTTTAAGGACTTTCGGCACGTTTACGTCGATATGCCGGGCTTTGGCGCGAGCAGTATGCACGGCGCGCTAGCAACGAAAGACTACGCAAAAATCATAAAATCCTTTTTAGACGAGCTTGGCGCAAGCCCCAAAATCATCTTCGGGCATAGCTTCGGCGGCAAGGTCGCAACCCTGCTAAATCCCGAATATCTCGCGCTTTTAAGCTCGGCCGGCATCGTAGCTAAAAAGCCGCTTTGGGTGCGTTTTAAGATCGCTTTATTTAAGTTTTTAAAGCTATTCGGGCTTGGGTTTTTATACAAATTTTTCGCCACAAAAGACGTAAAAGGTATGAGCAAAACGATGTACGAGACCCTAAAAAACGTCGTTGATGAGGACTTTAGCTCTAAATTTGCGGACTTTGGCGGCAAGGCGTTTATATTTTGGGGCGAGGAAGATAAGGCCACGCCTCTAAAAAGCGGCGAGCGCGTGAGTCGCCTCATTAAAAACAGCGAATTTCACCCACTAAAGGGCGATCATTTTTTCTTTTTGCTGCATGCGCGCTACATCGACGGCGTCGTGAATGCTGGGTTAAATTTTACGGATTTGGACGATGAAAGTGGTATCGAGAGCGTAAAGATTTTAAGTCCGAAAAACCGTGAAAATTTGAACGTAGAAATCGAGAGCGCCGACAAAAATGGCGATCTTAAAAATGATTCTGAGCAAAATTTGGCCGAATCCGATCGTGCGGATTTGGAGACGAGCGCAAAAACCATCTCTCAAAGTAGCCTCTTTGACGAGCAATCGCAAAGCGGTAATTTGGTCGATAAAAACTCGCAGCCTGACGATACGAACGACGAAAACGACCAGGTTTTTACCAAAAATGGTTTTAAAGAAAATTTGTTTGACGGGCAAGAAATCGTGCAAAATCAATCGGAACCTAAAAGTAGCGTTTCAATCAGCGACGAGCAAAATCAAATTTTGCCAAAAGATGAGCATGGTGATCAAAAAATCCCAAAAAAGCCGGTACAGCAAACGTTTGATTTGAGCTAGCGCCTTGGATTACGATATCGGCATTAAATTTATGCAGGTTTGACAAGCCTGCATAAATTTACGAGCTAAATTTAAGCCCAAAATCTGTAAAATCTCAGCTGATAAATTTGCGTTTTGCGGCGCTGATAAAGCAGGGCGGCTAAATTTAGCTCTCAAATTTAACAAAAAACTATCAAAATTTACGCCAAATCTGCAAAAACAAACCGCAAAATGTCAAATTTGACAAAAGCGGCAGGGAAAGCCCGCCCCCAAACGAACCCAGGAGAAAAAATGAACGAAACCCTCATAAATATCGGCCTTGCCGCGACGCAGATTTTATTTACGTTTGCGCTCGGATTTTATCTCATCACCTGCCTTCAGTGGTTTTCCTACAAGTTTGAGCGCGTGCTGTTTCACTTCACCAGGCCGCTGTGGCACGTGTTTTTCCTCATTGTGCCGATCGTGCTTTTTTATGGGGCGGAGCGATTTTTTTGGATTTATTTTTACTTTGCGCTGGTACCGAGCCTCGCTCTTTGGCACAAAAAACTCGATAAAAAGCTAGTTTTTACGCCGCGAGTCAAGCGATTTTTTGTTATCTTAGCGCTCGCCGTTATCGCTAGTTACGCCGTTTATATGGTAACGCAGTGCCGCGTAAATCTAGGCGTCGTCCTGCCGCTCGTGGTCTCTTTTGCGATTAGCTTTTTGCTGGAAAAGGCGAAATTTAAAGCCTACGAAAACAGCGCGCGCAAAAAGCTAGCCTCGATGCCCGAGCTCAAAATCATCATGATAACTGCAAGTTTTGGCAAGACCAGCATCAAAAATTTCCTCTTTGAGCTGCTTAAAAACGATTTCGTCTGCCGCAAAACCCCTCGCAGCGTAAACACGCTAGCAGGCCTCATCCAAGACGTAAACAACGAGCTTGCCGCCGGTACGCAGATATACATCGCCGAGGCCGGAGCACGCCTAAAAGGCGACATCTCGCAGATCACGGAGTTTTTGAACCCACAGATCGCGATCGTCGGCGAGATCGGCGCGCAGCATATCGAGTACTTTAAAACGCTTGAAAATATCCGCGCCACAAAGCTTGAGGCCCTTAGCTCAAAGCGCCTAGAAAAGGCTTTCATACACAGTAGCACGCAGGCAAACGAGGGCGAAAAGATAGAAATTTACGATAAAGACCTAAGCGGCGTTGAGGCGAGCTTAGACGGGGTCAAATTTAAGCTTGGCGAGAGGGAATTTGCTTCGCCGCTGCTTGGTAAATTTAACGCCGCAAATCTAGCCGTCTGCGTAAAAACCGCGCTATATCTGGGACTAGACGAGGCCAGGATCGCCGCAGCTCTAGCGCGTCTAAAAAACGTCGAGCATAGACTCGAGCGCATCGATGCCGGCGGTAAAATCATCATCGACGACGGTTTTAACGGTAACTTTAACGGTATGAGCGCGAGCTATGAGCTAGTCGCCAGCTACGAAGGGCGCAAGGTGCTCGTGACGCCCGGCATCATGGAGAGCAGCGACGAAGAGAACGAAAAACTAAGCAAGATCATCAACAAGACCTTTGACATCGTTATGCTAACAAGCTCGCTAAACGCCGTCGCGTTGCTAAAGCACCTAAGCAGGCCTAAAGTAATCGTCATCAAAGACAAATCAAAAATGCAAGAAGCCCTGGCGCAAAACACCAAATCCGGCGATCTGATCCTTTTTTCAAACGACGCTCCGAGCTTTATGTAGGCGTAAATTTGGTTTGGACGGCGCAGTCAAATTTTGCGGTGCCGCTTCTAATTACTCAAATTTGATTAAAATTTAGTACGCTCGCATCGGCGGAGATTGATTTAAAAAAATGCCTTTAAATTTGAAGTTTGGTTAAATTTGGCATTTTCAAGGTGCAGGTTATGCCAAGCGCCGATTGCCGCAGACGAAAGATAAAATAGGGCGGCTAAATTTAAACGACTCAAATTTAGCCTCAAATTTTAGCTAAATTTAAATTCCGGCGCTAGCCATCCCCGCCTCGATCAAAAACTGGCTAGGCTGGTAGTTTATCTTTTTGATCTTGTCGTATTTGGCGTAGCTTAAAATCAGCTCGTCGCGCGCGCGAGTGACCGCGACGTAAAATAGCCGCCGCTCCTCCTCGAGCGAGCCGCCCATGCTCATGAGTTTGAGGTTCGGGAAGCGATTTTGCGCGAGATCGACTACGAAAACGAGGTCAAACTCAAGCCCCTTTGAGGCGTGGACGCTTAGCAGATTTACCCCTTCGCCGCTGCTCATTTCGCTGCTGCCCAGTGTGATAAAGTTATAAAATTTCTCCGCCTCCGAGTAGTTTTTGGCTAGCTCGCCCAGCACCTCTAGCTTGCCCGCGATGCGCTCGAGGGCCTCTTTTTTTAGCGTTTCGTCTATGTTGCCGTTTTTTTGCGTGGCGCGCTTGGTCGCGAGGTTATCGGCGATGAGGGCGTAAATTTTGCTATTTTTGAGATCCTCTATCAGCGAGGTCGGGCGCGAGTGGCGTTTGGCGGCGCTTAAAAAGTTGTAAATTTCATACAAAAACTGCCCACCGCTCTCGCTTAGTTTTTGCATTTTTAAAATCGGGTGCGCGAAAAATTTCTCGCTAAAGTTAAATTTAGCAAATCGCGACTTCTCCCCAACCTCGTCAAGCTCATCAAAAAGCCCCAGCTGGTAGTTTTTGGTCTTTTTGGCAAAGGCTTCCACGCTCTCGTCGGGCTGCAAAAATCCTCGCACGACGTCGCCGTGTCCGACCTTGCTTAGCACTTCAAAAATCTCCTTGCTAAGTGCAGCGCCCACGCCTTTTGCGTATTCGCACACGTGGATAAAGGCCATGATATCCTTTGGGTTTATGAGGATACCCAGCAGATCCATCGCAGCGCGCACCTCGCGGCTCTCAAAAAAGCTCACGCCGCCCTTTCGCTTGGAGCCGATACCAAGCTCTCGCAGCGCGACCTCGAGGCCGTCGGCGCTTGAGTTGTTGCGAAAGATGATGGCGATGTTTTCTTTTTTATATTTGCTGACGGCGATGATCTGCGCGATGTTGGCGTACTGGTCGAAAAGCTCGTTGTAAACCAGCAGCTTTGGCGAGGTAAATTTGCCCTCGCGGCCGACGACTAGCTTTTTTTCATAAAGGCGCGGGTTGTTTGCGATGACTTTGTTAGCTAGAGCCAGGATCGCGGAGCTACTGCGGTAGTTGATGTTTAGTGCGTAAATTTTAGCGTCTGCGAAGCGGTCCTTAAACGAGCCGATGATCTCGATGTTTGCACCGTTAAATGCGTAAATACTCTGGTCAAAATCCCCGACGCAAAAAAGGCTTTTCGTCTCAAAAGCGCTGATTAGCGAGCCTTGCAGCGAGTTTGTATCTTGATACTCGTCGACTAAAATTTCCTCAAATTTTAGCGGCGCGCCTTTTCTTAGTTCGTTACGCATTTTGATAAGCAAGTCGTTAAAATCCGCGTAGCCGAATTTGCTCTTTTCCTCCTCAAATTCGCGCAAAACGTCCTCGTAAATCTCGGCATATACGCCTTGCTCGTCGCTTCGCTCTTTTAGCCATTCGCCGAATGTCTGCTTTAGGGCTAAATTTTGAAATAGCGAATACGCGTCGTAAAGATAAGCGCCGCCGTATGGCTTGACATCGCTTAGGTGATTAAATTTGCGCCTCTCGACGAGTGATTTTAGCAGCGTTTTTAGCTCGCTTGGCTGCTTTAGCGTGACGGGTTTTTCTAGAAATTTAAGCAGCGAATAAGAAACTGAGTGAAAGGTGCCCGCCGTGATGCGCGAGGTGATTTTTTTATCAAAATGTCGGTTTAATCGCTCGATCATCTCGGCCGCGGCCTTGTTGGTGAAGGTTAGCAGCAGGATTTTTTCGGGCTTTACGCCTAAATTTAGCAGATGAGCGATGCGCGCGACGATGGTGCTGGTTTTGCCGGTGCCCGCACTTGCGATGACTAGATTGTGCCCGGCAGGAGCGGTCGCGGCGGCGTATTGTTCTTGATTTAGTTTTGAAAGGGGCATATTTTCCTCGCGTTTAAAAGGCCAGATTATACCCAAACGGGCTTAAATTTATAAAAACGCAAAAGCGGCGCTAAATTTATTCACCCCGCGTTTTGCGGAGTGAGGCGAAAATTTAGAGGTTTTATTTTGGATTTAGTATTTCTTTTACTTCCTCATCGCTTAGTTCGTAGCGGTAAAATTTAAGGTAGAATTTCCTTACCTCTTCTTCCAAATTTACATCTTCGAAAATTTGTGGATAAAAGGTCTTAGCTAGCCAAAGTGGTTGCAAAGCACCCTCTGCGCTTCTAACCGACCATAGATATACCCCACTAGGCACGACAAATACGGCACTATTTTTAACGGCTTTTACGTTACTAAACGGAGGATTTTTTAATATTTTTTCCTTGCTTTCACTTGAATTTGTTATTATGATGTCAGGATTTAGGATGATAATTTGTTCCTCGTTTATTATCTTTGAGATTTTAAAATCAGTTTCATTGTCTTGAGAGCTTAAATTTATTCCGCCAGCGATTTTTATGTATTCCGCACCGATATCCGTGGTGGTGATGGTAGTGAAATTTCCAGAGTTAAAATTTAAGGCCAAAACCCACTTTTTATCCTTGATATTTTGTACTTTCTCGCTTACAAATTTTATATTTTCGTCAAAATATGCGTTAAATTCGCTAGCCCTTTTTATAGCATCACCACCCAAAATTTCAGCGATTTTACTAACTGACCCTTTTATCTCGCTAGCGTTGCTAAATTTATTGATATTTACGACTGCGATGCCTACTGCTTCTAGCTGTGCCTTTTGATTTTCGTCAAATATCATGCCTAGTGGCCCAAAAACAACCTGGGTATTTGAGGCAATGATAGTTTCAACACTGCTTGTTAGTGTGCCGCTGATGTTATTTGTCATTCTTATTTTAGGGAAAATTTTACCCATCATTTTTGGCAACTTCGGTGCCCCCGAAATGATCTTGCTTTCATCACTTAGCATTGCACTCATCTGAGTAAAAGCCCCTATCATGGGCGTCACACACTCTACATTATCAGGTATTTGCACCTCTTTGCCGCCGTCGCTACTATGATACGCGCTTGCAAAAGGCAAGCCGCAAGTATCAAAACCGTCAAAATTTTTCTCATTTTTTCTCCTTAAATAATCGGAACGCAGGAATAAATGCTCCTGCCTTCGATCTCGTTTTTTACTACTCTTATATCGGCCCCGTAAGCAAGTTTTAAATTTTCATCCGTTATCGCTTCGCTAGCGCTGCCGTAGATGATGTTTTGATCTCTTTTTAAAAGCGCAACCTTGGCGTCTATATAAAAAGCATGCTCGGCAAAGTGCGAGGTCATGATGATTTTATGCCCGTTTGCCGCTAGCTCCTTTACGGCTTTTAGGATTTTTACTTGGTTTCCAAAGTCCAAATTTGAAGCAGGCTCATCTAGCATAACGGCGTTTGCTTCCTGCGCTAGAGCTCTTGCGATTAAGACCATTTGTCTCTCTCCGCCGCTGATATCGGTGTAAATTTTATCCGCAAATTCGCTCATTCCTAGCATTTCAAGCTTTTGAAGGGCGATCTTTACGTCCTTTGCGCTTGGATTTTCAAAGGTTCCTATATAGGGCGAGCGCCCCATCAAAACGACGTCTAAAACCCTAAAAGCAAACGGCGGAGTGTGAGCTTGAGGCACGTAGCTAACGATCTTTGCTCGCTCTTTATCGTTTAAGGCGAAAAAATCTCGCCCATCTGCTAAAATTTCTCCGCCAAAAGGCTTTAAAAATCCCAAAATCGTCTTAAAAACGGTCGTCTTACCTACGCCGTTTGGTCCTAGTAGGCATAAAATTTCTCCGTCTTTTAGCTCGGCGCTAAATTCCTTCACGACTAGCTTTTTGCCGTATCCGCAGCTTAAATTTTTTATCTCGAATTTCACAGCCAGCGCTTTTTGCTCTGATAAAGCAGGTAGATAAAAACGGGCGCGCCGATGAGTGAGGTGATGATGCCAAGGGGTATCTCGCTAGCCATCGCGCACCTTGCTATCGTATCTACTACTAGTAAAAATAGCGCGCCAATTAGCATTGAAGCCGGCAAAAGAGCGTTAAAATTCGCTCCGACGATAGAGCGGGCGATGTGAGGCACGATGAGTCCGACCCAACCTACTATACCGCAAAAAGCAACTCTAGAAGCCGTCAGCAAGGTAGAAGCGCAGATGATGATAAAGCTATAAAATTTGACGTTTACACCCATGGCTTTAGCTTCTTCTTCGCCAAAGGCCAAGATATTTAGCCTAAATCTAAGCAAAAACAGCGGTGCCGAGCAAAATGCCGTGACGCTTAGCATATAAAGGACGTTTTGATATCCTCCGGTGCGAGCTAGGCTACCCATCAGCCAAAATGTAATCTCGGGTAGTTTGTTTTCGCTATCTGCGATAAATTTTTAAAGCGAGCTAAAAGCGCCGAAAAGCGAAGATATGACGACGCCTGAGAGAACCATTATGATGACGTTTAGCTTGCCTCTAGCTATGAGTTGGCTTAAAAAAACTACCGCAAAAACGGCGGCCAGTCCAAAGCCAAAAGCCATTAGCGAGACGTAAAATACCGGCAATGAAAGGATGATAGCGATGCTAGCTCCGACCGCCGCGCCGCTAGATACGCCTAGGATATCGGGGGAGACTAGGGGATTTTTAAAAAGCCCCTGATAGACCGCGCCGGATGCGGAAAGGGCGGCACCTACAAGCACCGCAAAGGCGATGCGAGGGAGTCTGATCTGTGTTATGACAGCGTTTGCTTGTTCGTTTTGCACGCCAGAGCCGGTTAGCAAGGAGTGCAAACTAGCAAAAATTTCAGACGCGCTAAGGCTATATCTACCAAGAGTAAGAGAGATAAAAGCGCAAACTATCAGCACTACCGTTAAAACGATAAAAAGGGCTTTGTTATTCAAATTTTACCTCGCTTACATCGTACCACATAGCGTAGCTTTTTGTCGTTCGGTAAAATTTAACTCCGCTTTTATCTTTTAATAGCCATTTATCGACGTTTTTTCTATAAATTTTCTCTTTTTCTTTTGGGATTTCTCCGACGAATTTTAAAAATTCGTAAGCCTCGTCCTTGCTCATAAAACTCTTTTCGTAAACGGTGTCAAATATCCGTACGTTTACGTTTGCGCCCAGATCGTAAAGCATATTGAAAGTAACGTTGTAACCAAACATCCTTGGATTTTCGCTTATAAAAGGTGGACATTTTGAAGCTCTTTCGTCGATACCCGCAAGCAAATCCATCCAAATTTCTCTAAGGCTTGGATGGTCTTCTAAAAAGCTAGTTATGCATACGTATTTTTTCGCCGCGTCGTTTAGCCTTTTTATATCGCCAAGACCGACCGAACGCGAGGCGACGACGATGTCGTGCTTGCCGATTATATCTAGTGCGTCGCTATCTAGCCAGCTTTTTTGCATAAATTTTATATTTTTTACACCAGCGTTTTTGGAGTTTTGCTTACAAAATTTAAGCATCTCTCCAAATGCATCAAGCGCGGTTAGGCTTTTGGCTCGCCTTGCTATCGGTACGCTAAGGCGCCCCGGTCCGCATCCCACGTCTAGTACGCTATCTTCGGACGTTATCGGTAAAGTATCCGCTAAAATTTGCGCGCTACGTTTTTCAAGCTCAGCCATGCCGTTATACATCACGGCTACTTTATCCCAATCAACCGCGCTTCCACCAGCCCCGTCTCTAGTCATAGGCGCAAATTTGAGTTCCCTAATCGCCTGCCAGTTTAGTAGTCCTTGCACTTTTTCTCCAAAATATTTAAATTTTAAATTTTGAAGCCGAATTAAAATTTGACTTCAAAATTTGAAGGTAAAATTTTTAAAATGACAACTCGGTAAGTCGATACCGAATTTAAAGGCGCTCGCAAGACATGCCGCTAAAATTTAACTTCAGCCGAGAGCATAAACGTCCTGCTCTGTCCTAAAAAGATACTTGTGCCCGCACCCATCGTAGTTCCGTCGATATTTGACGGGAACATTCCGACCCAGTACTTTTTATCAAAGACGTTATTTACGTTAAATCTTAAAGTTGTTTGCTTGCCTAACCACTCTTTGGTCACGTAGCGGATGCCAAGATCGGTCGTAAAGTACGCATGTACCGCATTTACGTTGCGCTGATCGGCGTAGCGTTTGCCGGTGTAGTGTAAATTTGCGCTTAGGGCTAGCTTGTTTGTATTAGGCACGACGTAGTCAAAGAGTAAATTTGACTGAATTTTCGGTTCGCCGACTACGATCTTGCCCTGTGCGTAAGCTTGTTTTGCCTTTTTTAGCTTAGGCTGTATTAGCGCGACGCCGCCCATTACGCTAAGATCGTTTGTGATCTTGCCTCCTGCAGTAAGCTCCATGCCTCTATTTACCTGCTCGCCTTGGATGCTATATTCGTTGTTGTCACCTAGATAGGCTATCGGGCGTTTTATCTCAAAAAGCGCCGCCGATAGGTCGATATCCTCTATCCTAGCTTTTGCGCCGATCTCGTATTGTTTGCTTCTAAAAGGCTTTAAGACGACCGTTTCGCCGTATCTTGGATTGGTTCTTTCGTAGGTATAGCTTGAGCCTGCTTGCAAGCTGTCTGCATACGTGAAGTATAGGCTTACGTTTTCTACCGGGTGATAAATAAAGCTCGCAGCATAGCTAGTGCCGCTCTCGTCGTACGTTTTTACGCCAGTTTGCTTGTTTTTGTTTTCAAAGTTGCTTCTAGCCGCGCTTAAAATCACGCTAAAGTAGTCGTTTAGCTTAATATCGTCGGCGATAGTGAGGTTTTTCATAATTGTGTCACTACTCTTATAAGCTCCGCCGCCTTTTGTTACGTGCGGATTTGAAAAGGTTTTTGGATTATATAAATTCGAGTTGCCCAAATTTGCTCTTCCGCCGGCGGTTTTTGCGCCGTATATCGTCCATATATATCCGTTTGCCTGCACGCCGAAGTTGTGCTCTACGCCAAATGTTTCAAACTCTGTCGTAGCTTTAGCAAACCAGCTTTGCACGTCAAACCTGCTGGCAGCGCCGTTTCCGCCGCTGGCTGCTACGCTAAAATCGCCGTCTTGGTTGGTAAATGTTTTGCTCGTGCCGTACATATCTCGGATAGTTTTTTGCCACTGATAGCCGCCCTCAAAATACCAACTCTCAGTCGGCGCGTATTTAAATTTAACGCTAGCGGTCGTTGTTTTCAGGTCGCTTCCCGCCCACTCTTGCTCTAGGCCCGCTTTCGTGTTTTTAGCTGCATTTGGAACGGCGAAGTTTAAAACGCCGTTTCTACCGAGTATCGAAAAACCGCCCGGATTTCCTAGCATTTTGTGTTTGTAGTAGCTAAAATTCGTCTCGATAGTAAAATTTTCGGTTAGATAAAAATCCAGGCCAAGGCTGGCTAAATTTCTTTCGTAATCGCTATTTTTAGCTTGTTTAGCGCCGTCTGATTTATAAAATACGCCGCGGTATCCGACGTACTGAAATCTATCCGAAGTATCCCAGCCTATACCGAAATTTGATCTGCTCGTATAGTCGGCCCAAAACGTATTTGAAAACGGTATCGGGCGCTTTCTGGTATAGTTAAAGATGCCTGCCGGATCTTGTCCGCCGTAAAGAGAGCCTGCAAGGCCGTTTTGTATCTGAAGCCCCTCAAACATATACATAGGTATAGCCGTAGTAGAAACAGAGTAAAAGCCGTCCCAAAGTACGTTACCGACGACTGAGCCCTGAAAGCCGCGAGTCTGCGGACGGCCTACCTCGATGCCGCCTCTGGTTTGGATTTGCGCCGAAGGGAAGTACTTCACCGCATCCTCAAAACCCGCCACGCCTTGGTGATTCATCGCCTCGATTGACATCGTGTTTACTTGATACGGCATATCAAGTACCTTTTTGCCAGCTAGCGACCGCTGGCGACTCCTTTGTTTAGTATGCCTTCGCTAATACCGCTCTCGCTGATATTATCGCCGACGCTGTTTACCTCGACGCCTTGAAGCTTGACCGTCTCGGCCGCGTTTGCCTGCGCTGCAAACAGCGCCAAAACCGCACATGCGGCGACTGAAATTTTAACTTTCATTCATACCCCTTTGTAAAGTGTGTTAAAATATTTATTTTTATATTTAAATAAGCCGATGTTACATCTTATTACCTTAATTCGCAATTTATATGTAATATATTTTTTAAATTTAATAAATTTATGTTTACTTTATGGGCATATTAGGTTAAATTTTTGTTTTAGTAAAAAATTGAGCAGATAAATACATACGAAGGCGCTAAATTTGAAAGCGGTATTGCGAGATAATTTTATATCAAGAAGCGTTCAAATTTGAATTAAATTTGAACGCAATAAAGGTAAGATAAAGTATCGCGAGACGGCTTTGATGGTTGCGAAGAAAATTTTCTACCGAAGATAGAACACGTAGTTCATCAAGGGAAATTTCAAGCTCCGTTAAAGACGCTCGCGAGGCAAGCTCTAAATCAAATTAAAATTTGACTTCGGCTGACAGCATAAACATCCTGCTCTCGCCCAGGCTTAGCCCGTTAGCTACGCCAAGAACGCTAGCGCTGGTGCCTGCACCATCAGCGCTAGCAGGATACATGCCCGCCCAGTATTTTTTGTTAAATACGTTATTTACGTTAAAGCGCAAAGTGGTTTGCTTGCCCAGCATCGCGCGGCTAACGTATCTCACGCCAAGATCGGTGACGAAAAAGCTAGGCGTAGCCTGCGTGTTTAGATCATCGATGTACATCTTGCTCGTGTAGTGGAAATTTGCGCTAAATGCTAGCTTTTCGGTATTTGGCACTACGTAGTCAAATAGCAAATTCGAGTTTAGTTTAGGCACGCCGTTTACGATTTTGCCGTTTGCGCCTTTTAGTAGCGGATCTTTAAATTTAGAGTTTATCAGCGTAAAGCCACCTAGAATGCTTAAATTTGACGTGATTTTGCCGCCGCTCATAAACTCAAAGCCCGTATTTACCTGCTCGCCTTGTACGTCGTATTTGCCGCTACTGCCGACATAGGCGATAGGGCGCTGTATCCTAAACACCGCCGTGCTAAAGTCGATTTCGTTTATGCGAGCTTTAGCGCCTATTTCGTATTGTTTCGAGCGGTACGGTTTTAATACGCTGGTCGTGCCGTCGGTGTTCGTGCCGCTGCCGCCTTGTTGCAAGCTATCGGCAAAGGTAATATAGGTGCTCACGTTTTCAACCGGTTTATAAACTAGGCTCGCGCCGTAGCTAAGGCCTGATTCGTCGTATTTGGTCACGATAGGTTTTAGCTGTCTTTGCGTAGCGGTTATGGCCGGGCGAGTGCGCTCTTTGATCCAGCTGTTTGAGAGACTTAATAGCAAGCTAAAGTTATCGTTTATCGTGATATCGTCTAGCACGGAGATATTTTTCATATCGGTTGTGCTGAGTTTATATAAATTTGAGCCTTTTTTAGAGTTTGGATGTGGGAAAATTTTAGGATCGTTGATATTTGCCGAGCCCGCTTTTGTAGTCGTGCTTAAATTTGAGTAACGATACTGCACATATCTGTATCCGTTTGCCTGCACGCTAAAGTTATGATTTAGCCCCCAAGTATCAAAGTCCGTGACCGCCTTTAAATAGCCGCTAGGCAGGTCAAATCTATACGCCGCCGTCGCTCCGCCGCTGTGATAGGTATCATAGTTGCCGTTTTTATCCGTGATCCTGTTTACGACGCTATGTATGTGGCGATCGGCTCGCTGAAACTGATATCCGCCCTCGAAATACCAATCCTCGCTCGGAGCGTATTTAAATTTAGCGCTAGCCGTCGTCGTTTTTAGATTCATACCGCCGTATGGCTGACCAAGTCCGGGAGTTTTGTTATCGACCGGATCTGGTAGCTTTAGGTCGTTTCTGATCATGCCGTCTTTTACGTAAAGCGCAAAAAGTCCAGCAAAGCCGTGAGTGTTATGCTCGTAGTAGCTAGCCGCAGTCTCAAACGTAAGCGACTCGGTCGGATAAAACTCGAGCGTGATGCTGGCTAGGCGGCGCTGATAGTTGCTGTCTTTTACCTGTTTCGCGCCGTCTGAGCCGTATACGACCGCGCGGTAGCCCACCTTGTCAAATTTCATCGAGCTATCCACGCCCACGCCAAAGTGCTCTCGCGAAGCGTAGTCTGCCCAGATGCTGTGCTCGTTATCTACCGGGCGTTTTCTCGTGTAGTTAAAGACGCCGACCGGATTTTGCGGGCCGTAGAGCGAGCCGGCAAGACCGTTTTGTATCTGTAAGCTCTCAAACATCGCCATAGGAATCGCCGTAGTCGAGATAGCGTAAAAGCCGTCCCAAAAAACGTTACCCACGACGCTACCCTCAAAGCCGCGAGTTTGCGGACGACCGACCGTGGTGCCGCCTCTCATCTGAACTTGCGCGGACGGGAAGTATTTCACCGCCTCCTCAAAGCCGGTCACGCCTTGGTGATTCATCGTTTCTTTTGTGATCGTGCTTATCTGATACGGGGTATCTAGCACCTTTTTGCCGGCTAGGATACCGTTTTGCACGTTTTTGGTTAGGATGCCTTCGCTAATACCGCTCTCGCTGATGTTGTCGCCGACGCTGTTTATCTCGACGCCTTCTAGCTTAACCGTATCTGCGGCGTTCGCCTGCGCCGTAAATAGCGCCAAAATCACACATACGGCAACTGAAAATTTAACTCTCATTTAGACTCCTTTTTAGTTTTATGCTAAATTTGCATAACGTACGTATGTTACAAATTGTTTACTTAATACCAAATTAAAATTTTATATCTATATAATTTATGTTAGTATATTTTTAATTTTTTCAGGACTCTTTTTTTGAGATAAAATTAAAATTTTTAAATATCCGATTAACATCTTTGTAAGTCATAGTTAAGTAAAATCGGCCTTTAAATTTAACTCGGGAAAGGGAAAAATGCAGGCGGATAAGTGGATATTTTACTCTTGCGTCGCGCTCATTGCTATAGGTATCGTTTTTTCGCTATCCTTGCCCGTTTTTACCGTGCTTTTCTTCAACTACGAGCCTTATCATTTTTTTATCAGACAGCTTGTTGTGGGGGCGATCGGGATATTTTTGATGTGGGGCATTTCGCGGCTTGACCCTGATAAATCCATGGTCTGGATCGGCTTTTGTCTGTTTGGCTTTTGCGCTATCGCGATGGGAGCCATGCACGCGTTGCCTAGCTCGCTAGTCACCGATGCGGGCGGAGCCAAGCGCTGGATACGTTTGCCGGGCTTTTCTCTAGCGCCGGTTGAGTTTTTTAAGATCGGTTTCGTTTACTTTTTGGCATGGAGTTTTGCGCGTAAGATCGACGGCAGCAAAAAGAGCCTAAAGCAGGAATTTAAGCTCATTTTGCCTTATATGTTTTTGTTTTTGATAGCCGTTTATCTTATCGCCATCCTTCAAAACGACCTCGGCCAAGTCGTCGTTTTGGCGCTTACGCTCATCGTTATGATGCTTTTTGCCGGCACTAGCAAGCGGCTTTTCGTTATCGGTATGGCGGGCGCTTCGGTGCTTGCCATCGTGGCTATTTTTACGTCTGAGCACCGAATTTTACGTATAAAATCATGGTGGGGCACGGTGCAAAATATGGTCCTTTCGCTTATGCCCGAAAATATGGCAAATATGTTTCGCGTCGAGGGCGTGCCGGAGCCCTATCAGATCTCGCATTCGCTAAATGCGATAAAGCACGGCGGGTTTTTCGGCGAGGGGCTGGGAGCTGGCGTGTTTAAGCTCGGATTTTTGAGCGAAGTGCACACTGACTTCGTACTTGCCGGTATCGCCGAGGAGGTCGGGGTGCTGGGGATACTTATCATCACGTCGCTTCTTTTGATTTTACTTTTTCGCATCTTTCGCGTCTCGTCAAGGAGCGAAAACAAGGTCTACCACCTCTTTACGCTCGGCGTCGGGCTTCTCATCTCGTTTTCGTTTATCATGAACTCATACGGCATCACCTCGATCACGCCTATCAAGGGCATCGCCGTACCGTTTCTAAGCTACGGCGGCAGCTCGATCCTAGCGCTTTGCATAGGGGTCGGCATGGTGCTGATGGTGAGTAAAAAGGTAAAAGATTGAGTTTAAATTTGAATTGCGACGCAAATTTAAACGCCCGAAACTAAACGACAAGGAACAAAATTTGACGTCTGAAAATGTACAAGACAAAGAGCGAAATGCTGCTGAAATTTTGCCGTCAAATTTGACTAACGGCGAAGCCCAAAACAAAACCGAAAGTAGTTTGCAAAACGGCACTATCGTTATCTGTGGCGGCGGCACTGGCGGACACCTGGCTGTCGCAAAAGCTCTAAACGAGGAGTTAGTTTCGCGCGGATGTAGGACGGTATTTGTAGGATCAAGCAGCGGACAGGATAAAATGTGGTTTGAAAACGACGCCGCATTTAGCGAGAAATTTTTCCTGCCTAGCAGCGGAGTCGTAAACAAAAAGGGGCTAGGTAAGCTTTTTTCGCTTTTTAATATCCTAAAGTTAGCCTTTAAATGCCGAAAAATTTTTAAGACTTATGCCGTAAAAGCCGTCGTTAGCGTGGGCGGATACAGCGCGGCGCCTGCGGCATTTGCGGCCATCATCTCGCGCACGCCGCTTTTTATCCACGAGCAAAATGCTGTGATCGGCAACCTAAACAAGCTCTTAAAACCGCTCGCAAAGGGCTTTTTTAGCTCGTATTTTAAGCCTGTTTTTAGCTATCCCGTCGCGGAGAGATTTTTTAGCGCAACTAGGCTTCGCAGCGAGCTAAAAACAGTGATATTTTTAGGCGGTTCACAAGGTGCTGCGGCAATAAATTCGCTAGCTTTAAAGCTGGCTCCAGTATTCAAACAAAAAGGCGTAAAAATCATCCATCAATGCGGCAAAAACTCGCTTGAGAGTTTGCAAGAGGAGTACAAAAAACTAGGCCTTGCTGGCGAGGAACTCGATCTTTTTGACTTTGATCCTAAAATAGAGCTCAAAATGAGCCGCGCCGATCTGGCGATAAGCCGCGCAGGGGCGGGCACGCTATGGGAGCTCACGGCAAACGCGCTGCCTAGCGTATTCGTACCTTACCCTCACGCCGCAAATAACCATCAGGTCTTTAATGCTAAATTTCTAGTGGATCAAAATTTGGCCAAATTTTGCTTTCAAAAAGGCGGCGATATCGATGCAGACGAGATGCTAAATTTGATAAATGAGATGGATATATCGCGAATTTCAAGCAAGCTTTCTAGGCAAATAGATAATGGCGGTGCACGAAAAATAGTGGATGAAATTTTAAAAGATATTTAAAATTACGGCAGAGCGTTAAATTTAAATATCTTTATTTTTCAAATTTGAAAATTAGTTTATAAAATTCGCTTTCAACTCTCGCAGCTCGTAAATCAGATAGTGATACACGAGCTCGCCGGTTTGCAGACTTTGACCGCTAAAAACCGGTTCTATCATCGCCGCAATCTTATCACAAACGCTGATTATCTCGGCTAAAAGTAGCTGATCGCCTCTACTTTTTGCTAAAAAAACCGAGTAGAGTAAAAACTTATACGCCATTTTAAACTCGCCCAAAATCACGTTTGAGATGATGCTAGCTTGCATTTTTAGTAGCTTATCTAGTCTTGATTGCGCTTTGAGTAGTTCGGCTAGTTGCGTCTTTACGGCGCGCAGACGAGTTGCGTCTTTGTTAAAGAAGCTT
>CAURWB010000017.1:0-33349 GCA_963528245.1 uncultured Campylobacter sp.
GCACGCAGCCGTTTTTGCGGATCTCGTCTTTTAAAATTTCGGAGTATTTGTTGAGAAAAAAATGCCCCGGGATGATCTCGATGAAGCTGTTTGCCACGCCGATAAATGGCTTTTCAAAGTCCTCGTCCTTTAGCCCGGTCGCTCTTAGCAAGCTTCTGTGCGGCGCGCGCGTATAGCCTTTTTTGATAATGTTGCTTCTCAAATTTGATCCTTTTAGTGGAATTTGGGCGATTTTATCGAATTTAGCTTTAAAAAGCTTAATTTAAATCAAATTTGAGTATATTTAAACTCTTTTAAAATAAGGGTAAAAATGCTTTTTAACTCATCTGCGTTTATAGTTTTTTTCTTACCGATTACTTTTGGAGTTTATTTTGTTTTAAATAAACTCAAATTCGTTCAACTCAGTATCTTTTGGCTCACGGTCGCTTCGCTATTTTTTTATGGATATTGGAATTTTATTTATATCCCGCTTATTTTAGGTTCGATTACGTTTAACTTCTACGTCGGTCATCTACTTTGCGCCCATCCCTCCCGCAAAAAGCTTATTTTATGGGCGGGCGTCGCGGCAAATTTAGCCCTACTGGCCTACTACAAATATACCGACTTTTTGATAGAAAATTTTAACGGAATTTTCGGTACCGACGCACCGCTCCACCACGTTATTTTACCTCTTGGCATCAGCTTTTTTACCTTTACGCAAATAGCGTTTTTAGTAGACTGTTATCATGAAAAAGTAAAAGAACCCAGCTTCCTTCGCTACGCACTTTTCGTTACGTATTTTCCGCATCTTTTAGCCGGCCCTATCATCCACCACGCCGAGATGATGCCGCAGTTTGCAAATTTACGTTTAAAGCGCATAAACTATAAAAATTTAAGCATCGGACTTTTTTTATTTTCGATCGGACTTTTCAAAAAGGTCGTAGTGGCCGATTTTTTCGCTAGGTTTGCCCTTCACGGATTTGACGTTTACCCTACGCTTAGTATGAGTGAGGCGTGGATCACGAGCATTAGTTATACGTTTCAGCTGTATTTTGACTTTAGCGGTTACACCGATATGGCCATCGGCATTTCATATATGTTTAACATTATCCTGCCGTTAAATTTCAACTCCCCTTACAAAGCGCTAAATATCCAAGACTTTTGGCACAGATGGCATATGACGCTTTCGAGATTTTTACGCGACTACATCTATATCCCGCTAGGCGGCAACCGCAGAGGCGAATACCGTACCTACGCCAACGTTTTTGCGGTGTTTTTGCTAGGCGGACTCTGGCACGGAGCGGGCTGGATGTTTATCATCTGGGGAGCGTTACACGGGTTTGCGATGATGATCTGCAGATTTTACGGCGCGCATTTTCGCCCGATGAATAAATTTCTAGCTTGGTTTATAACGTTTAACTTTATAAATATCACTTGGATATTTTTCCGTGCTAGAGACCTAGATAGCGCGATGAAAGTGCTAAAAGGCATGTTTGATTTTAGCTCGGTTAAGATAAATTTTAACTACTTAGAGTACATAAGCAACTCTCTGGGATACAATCAAATAAATTTTATGGAAACGCCGCAAATAGCCATGGGTACGTTTTGCGCTATTATGGGTATTACGCTTTTAGTTACGATTTTTGGGCGAAACTCGAACGAAATGGCCGCTAGAGCAAAATTTGGCTTTCTTACCGCACTTTTTACGGCGTTTTTGTTGGCTTTGGTTTTTGCAATTAACTCCGGCGCGCAGGAGTCTCCGTTCTTGTACTTTAACTTTTAGGATTAAATTTGAAAAAATATAAAATTTTTCTTTTGACGCTTCCTATTTTGACGCTAGTTATGATCGCGTTTTATATGGCGTTTGCGATGTTTCTCATCAGGGTTTCGTCGGCTCATCACTACGCGTATAAAAACTACCTCATCTCAAACACGACCGAACAAAACCGTATCATCGTCGAAAGCGGTTCAAACTCCTATCACGGTATCAACTCCCAGATGCTTGAAAAGCACTTTGGCAAGCTAGTTATAAATTTAGCCGATCACGGCGGATATCCGCTACGCCACAGACTCTACCGAGCGGCCAAACTAGCGCATAAAGGAGATATTTTTATCCTGCCTTTGGAGTATAGGTATTACATCAACGATGTTCCGCCCGATACTTATTACTACGGACTTTTTTTTGAAATTCACCATTTTTACGACTATCTGCCGTTTTTTGAAAAGCTAAAAACTATATCGCAAATCCCGTTTCAAGCATTTATAAACGCGGCGATAAGAGACTACAAAGAAATAGCGGCGTTTGAGATAAATTTCGATAACTTTATCAACAAAAAACCTCAAGCCGTGCATGATTTTTCGCCGGATTTTAAAAACGGCGAACGCGGCGACTACAAATACATCGGCAAAGTAGAAGAAGCCAAAGACACGCAGATGGCGTGCCAAAAATACATATTTTTTACTGATTTTTCAGGCGGCAAAATCGGTATAAGCGATATTTTCAAAGAAAATTTAAATTTTATGAAAAAACTCGAACGCGAAAAGGGTATTAAATTTATCTTTACCTACCCTGCCGTCGCGGGCGATGACTGTTACGATCTAAACGACCCGCACGCCGCGGATAATCAAAAATTTTTAAAAGACGTAAAAAAGCTCATCGAAGATAACGGCTTTGAGATGATCGGCGATTATAAAGATAGCTATTTCCCGCGTAAATTTCTGCACGATACGTGGTTTCATCTAGTACCCGAGGCCAGAGATATGCGCACGCAAAAGCTAATCGAAAATCTCGAAAAGTCAAAATATGCAAAAGAGCTACACGCGAAGTAAAATTATATTTACTAGCGAGCGTAAATTTGAGTTTTTGGTTTATGGCTAGATCAAATTTGAGTAATTTTTACTCACCGCTATAATTTTTCGAACTAGAATTTAAAGTAAATTTAACACAGGTCTTTTTAAATAGGAAATCGAAATTTGACGTAGAAAAATATGCAAATTTGAGCCCGAAAGCTCAAATTTAAGCTCAATGCAGAGATTGCTTTGCGCTTATAAAAGGCTAGAGCGATTCTGGTCACTCTAGCCTAACGAAGATAAAATCAATCCGCTACTTTCATCGCGCCGCCCGCGCCCAAACCGCCTTTTACGGTTTGCATTTTGTAGTTTCTGACGGCTTCTATTAGGTTATTCATCGAGTCGGTGAAGGCTGCTACTATGACTTTGCCCTCAGGCGTGTTGGCGTAGGCCCCAAGTCCTCCGCCTACCTTACTACCAAATAAGCCTCCAAGTCCTGCAAAGTCCGTGTTTCTAGCGCTTCCCTCGGCTGCCGCTAACTGTACGCCCGATCGGTTTTCGATTAGCGTTAGAACAGTACTTACGTCGCTCGTGCTAAACCCGCCGGCTACGGTACCTGCAACCGAGCCGAAAAATGCGCCGACAACGCCACCTAGTCCGCTAGTATTGCTCTCGCTAAATGTTATCGTAGGAGTTAAGGTATAGTCCGCGGCGACCATCTGACCTTTTTTGAAATTTGAGTTCTTTCTAAGCTCGCCCGACTCCATCAACGCGCGCTCTTCTAACATTTGGTTAAATGCCTTGCTACGCTCGACGACTACGAAGCAGTTTGACTGCTGAGCTAGGAGCCTAAGAACCGGGATAGTAGATGTTAGTTTGTACTGCCCGGTTACGACGGAGTACCAGTCGCTATTTCTATCCTCATAAATCGTAACCGTACCCATAGACTCGGTACATCTGGTTAGTCCAGAGTTAGTATTGTGCGCGCTTGAACCCGCAGCTGAGCCAGTAGCCGTCGTTTTAGCCCCAGGCGATCCCATACTCATCGACGACATACAACCCGTCAAAAGAAAAGGCAAAGCCAAAGTCGCAATCTTCGATGCGTTAAAAAACGATTTTTTCATTTATAACTCCTTAGATAAATTTACAAAATTGTAATATATTTGCGCTAAAAATTTACTTTATTTTAAATTTGATGTTATAAAATGATTTAGAAATAACCAGAAAGGATTTAACATGAAAAAACTTGTTTTAATCGCTATTTTTTCAGCGTTTTGTTTAAATTTGGCAAACGCTTACGACCGTTATTCAAACGAATCTTTAATAGTCATCCCGGATAACAGCTACAAATACAAAAAACGCCGCCACCGAGATAGATACGACGACGACGTAGTGATATATATGGACCCTCCGTACGGCGGCTACAAACAAACCGACCGAGGCAGAGACTACCGCGACAAACTAGTCGATCAGTACATAAAAAACAATAACATAAAAAAAGGCGGCTCGAGCAAATCGGACGACCGAAGCTACGAGAGAGGCTATGACGACGGATATGATGACGGATACCGCGACAGACGCGATGATTATTACTATTCGCCTCGCCCGCAAGTAGGCATCCGCGTTAGATAAATTTGACGCCCGTTCGACGCCAGCCGTCAAATTTGATCGGCGGCGAAATTTGATTTACGAATTTGATTTACAAAAAGGAAAATAATGCTAACCAACCCCGTCGTGATCAGTATCCTCGTGATGACTGCGCTTTGTTTGCTGCGATTTAACATCCTGCTTTCCATCCTCGTCTCCGCCCTAGTCGCGGGTCTCATCTATCACGGCGGATTTGCCGGCGTAGGGGCGTTTTTCGACGCGCTAACGGCTACCACATCGACGCTGATAACGGGCATGAAAGGCAACCTAGAAACCTCGCTCAGCTACATCCTGCTCGGCGCTCTCGCAGCCGCGATAGCCAACACGAACCTAACGGCGATCCTCATAAACGCCGTTAGCAAGGCTCTAGCAAAAACCAGCACCTATTTTGCTCTGATAATCGCCGCGATCGCGTGCCTCTCGCAAAATTTGATCCCGGTTCACATCGCTTTCATCCCGATTCTCATTCCGCCGCTTTTGCCGCTGATGAACCGCCTAGGCATCGACCGCCGAGCCGTCGCGTGCGCGCTAACTTTCGGACTAAAGGCGCCGTACGTGAGCCTTAGCGTTGGTTTTGGACTTATTTTTCACGGCATCATCAAAAAAGAACTCGCAAACAACGGCGTAGAAGTGCAGATGAGCGAGATCTCAAGCGTGATGTGGATCGGCGGCCTTTCTATGCTAGTGGGTTTGCTTTTAGCGGTTTTCGTCTTTTACCGCAAAAAACGCGACTACGCGCATACCAAATTTGAAACAAGCGAGGAGCAAGAGGCTCAGATGGCCGCAAGCCTAAAAATGACGAAAAAAGAGTGGGCGGTGCTAGGCGGCGCGGTAGTGGCGTTTGGAGTGCAAATTTATACCGAGAGTATGCCGCTTGGAGCGCTTTTAGGGCTACTAGTTATGGTGGTTTTCGGTGGTATCGAGTACCGAAAAATCGACAAAATCATGGACAGCGGCCTAGCGATGATGGGCTTTATCGCATTTATCATGCTCGTTGCTGCGGGCTTTGGCTCGGTTTTGCGCGAGAGCGGCGGTATAGAGCAGCTGGTGAGCTTTGCTAGCGCGGTCGCCGGCGGCAAAATGGGCGGTGCGATACTGATGCTAGCTATCGGCTTGCTCGTTACTATGGGTATCGGCACGAGCTTTGGCACGATACCGATCATCGCGGCGATCTACGTACCGTTTTCGCTATCGCTCGGTTTTTCTCCGGCGGCGATCATCTTGTTAGTCGGTATCGCGGCGGCTCTGGGCGATGCGGGCAGTCCCGCTAGCGACAGCACGCTAGGGCCTACGAGCGGTCTAAACGCCGACGGCCAGCACAATCATATTTACGATACGTGCGTGCCGACGTTTATATTCTTTAATATACCGCTGTTAATCGGCGGCGTTATAGGCGCGATGATTCTCTAAATTTGGCGGCTTGTCTTTCTCCTTTATACTTCGTTAGAAATTTCGCCGAAGCTCGGTTACATACTGCTTGTATGCGCCCTCGCTCGGCTCATTTCCGCCTCGTCTAAAGGAGAAATACGGTGCCTTGGCTTTTTGCGTTCAAATTTGAAGTCAAATTTATAAATTTGAGTTGCCGAGACCCTCATCTTAAAATTTCTAAAAACCATTAATCTTTGCTTATATACTCTTTTTCGCTACTACCTTCGCGAAGACTAAACTAAAATCAAATTTAAATTTGGAACGTCTTTTGCTTAAGTCATCTTAAAATTCACTTTTCAAAAAGGATAAAGCTATGATGAGATCACTTTGGTCGGGCGTTACGGGACTACAAGCTCACCAGATCGCTATGGATGTTGAGGGTAACAACATCGCTAACGTCAACACAGTCGGTTTTAAATACAACCGTGCAAATTTCGACGACCTTATCTACCAAACTTCGCGTATCGCCACCGCACCGCAAAATCAACACGGCGGCGTAAATAACATGGAAGTTGGCCTCGGCACGCAGATAAACTCCACTACGAGGATTTTCAAGCAAGGCTCGCTGCAAACCACCGACAAACAAACCGATATCGCGCTTCAAGGCGACGGATTTTTCATGGTGAGCTCAGACGGCGGCAAAACCACCTACTACACCAGAAACGGCGACTTTTCAAGAGACAGCGAAGGTAACTTCGTCGATAACGGCGGCAACATCGTACAAGGCTGGATGAGAGACGAGGAAACAGGAGAGATAGATCCTACTAGACCTATCGGCGATATAAAGATCCCAGTCGGCCTAACCGTGCCTGCGCGCGCTACGACAAACATCGCGCTAAAAGGAAACTTGGACAGCGGTAACGACGTAGGAAATAAAAAGATACCTATCTACAAACTAGACCAGTTTCATAACGGCGTAGATTTAGATAACGACGGAACTATAGCCGGTAGCGAAGTGCACGACGAAAATAACGTCGGTGCAAATAGATTCTACGTAAATAAAAACGGCGAACAAAGGATGACGGAGCGCGGAGCCGATTTAGGAGTATTATTTAACGGAAACGGCGATGCATATAACCTAAGAGACGCTCAGGGAACCGGCGGACAAGGTATATGGGCTAGCTATGCAGACGCCAAAACCGATGGATTAACCGTAGCTGGTGTAGGAGCTGATGGGTCTTTCGCTACTCCTGGCAAAAAACTCAATATAACGCTAAATGGGAAAAATATAACTGGTGAAAATATACTAACTATCGGCCAATTAGCAGGTATAATAAACGGTAAATATAGCGAAACCGGCGTAGAAGCTAGCGTAGTAAACGGCAATAAACTAGTGCTAACTAATAGAAATAATCTTGGCACTACGGCAAATATGAAAAATATAAAAATGACCGTAAATACAGGTGGAGTTCCTGCAGATGACACAGGATTAACCGATATAAAAATTATAACTGCGTATCAATACGTATATAATAAAACACACGTATCTGCTACGCATGCTTACGACGATACAAAAGAAAGAGAAGTAACCACTACTGAGGATTTACGTGAAGCTATGCAAAGAGATGCAAGAGAATTTACCAACTATGATCATGTGCAAAATCCAGCAGTAACCGGAACTAACCCATTACCGGCAGCAAATCAAAATAACGGCGCACAAGTTATCGTAAACGAACACGGCCAATATCAATTTAAAAATCCTAGCGCTGCAGGCGCCAAGGATATGAATATCTCTGTAACCGGTTTAACAAACGCTACTAAAAACGTAACCGAAAACGTCAAATTTACAGCATCTATGGCGCCTATTTCAGGATCTTTAAGCGCAGGCGGAGCAACTAGGGTAACCGATAGCTTAAATATGGCTGCCCATAGTTCAAGTACCGATCTTTACGATAGCTTAGGCACAAAACATAACGTAAAAATGGATTTTATAAAACGCGGCTACACAGAAAACGGAGGAACAGAGTGGACGATGGTCATCCAAGTGGCCGAGCCAAACTCTATAAATACCGTAGAACCTAGAAACGTAGTAACAGGTTACGTGAGATTTAACCCGGACGGCTCGCTAGCGACCTATAGTCCGGCTAGCATTACCTTCGGCGCGCAAAACGGCTCGGCTATCGGCCAGCACATCGAGCTAAAATTCGGTACTACGCAGACCACCGACGGACTAACCAGCACAGACAATAACTCAAGCACCGCAGACATCAGCCAAGACGGCTACGCTAGCGGCGAGCTAAACGGTATCAGGATAGATCAAAGCGGAACGCTAGTAGGCTCTTTTACAAACGGCCGAAGCCTAGGACTAGCGCAAGTGGGCGTTGCTAAATTTGCAAACAATCAAGGCTTAGCCGGCGAAGGCGGAAATCTTTTCTCCCGCACGGCAAACTCGGGCGATCCGATCATCGGCGCGGCTCAGACGGCTGGACGCGGCAAGATCTCGGCATCAAGCCTTGAGATGAGTAACGTCGACCTATCTCGCTCGCTAACTCAGCTCATCGTCGTACAGCGTGGCTTCCAAGCCAACTCAAAGACGATCACGACTAGCGACGAAATGCTAAACACGCTGCTTCAATTAAAATAATTTTACCTCATCGGCTCTCTTTTTGAGAGCCGAATTTATCTTTTTATAATTATTCTATCATTATAATCACATTATGAATTACGAATGGAATTTGATCAAAGAACGGCTAAATGTCGCAAAGCACGGGGTCGATTTTGAAGAAGCTAAAAGCGTATTTGCCGACGAATTTGCGTTAGTGCTTTTTGACGAAGATCATTCAAACGATGAAGAAAGATTTTTAATTTTAGGCATGAGTCAAAAGGAGAGAATTTTGCTCGTAGTACATTGTTACCGTGAAAACGATACGATTAGAATAATCTCTTCAAGAAAAGCAACAAAAAGCGAAGCCAAACAATATAAGGAGCGAAAATGAAAAAAGAATACGACTTCTCAAAAGCGATAAAAAATCCGTATGTAGACAAGCAGTTAAAAAAGCAAATTTCGATGAATATAAATGCCGATACGATAGAATATTTTAAAAATATGGCAAATAAAAAAGGCGTACCATACCAGACGCTCATCAATATTTTTTTAACCGACTGCATGAATAGAAAACTCGACATCGCAATAGTACAAGGGTAAATTTGCCCAACTATCGGCTATAAAATCAAATTTTTATCGATTTTTAGCTAAATTTACCGCTAAATTTAACTAAAAGAGTCAAAAATGCAAGTAACGCTTCTAAACTACACCCCGCTAAACATCTGCTCGCACGCGATCCGCACGTGTTGGCAAAGCTTTGAAAAAGGCGACAACGGCGGCGAAAAAGACGTCGAGCTCATCGAACGCGTCGGTAATAAATTTAAACACGCCAGCACGCTCGAGCACCTCTCATACAACTTCTACATCCAAGGCATCTCGCGCGCCCTACTGCAAGAGCTAGCCCGTCACCGCGTAGCAAGCCTCAGCGTCAAATCAACGCGCTACACCCTAAAAGAGCTAAAAAAAGAGGACAAATTTGAGCTTGGCGACTTTGAGCGAGCGGCGAGATTTATAGTATTAACGGGCGACGAAACGGTCGATAACGCAAGCATCAAAGCGCTGGAAAACCTACGCGAAATCCTCGCAAACACGACAAAAAGCCTCGACATCGTCAAATACTGCCTACCAGAGTGCTACAAAACCGAGCTAACGTGGAGCGTAAACGCGCGCAGTTTGCAAAATTTCCTCTCGCTTCGCAGCTCAAAATCAGCGCTTTGGGAGATCAGAAATCTCTCGCTAAAGCTTTACGAGTCGCTACCTCAGGAGCATAAATTTATATTCGAGGATCACGTAAATCAGGAATAATAGAGCGCTTTGCGATACCTACAAGCTACAAGCAAATGTCGCGCGTAAATTTTACGTGTTTTTGGAAAATTTAAGGCAAAATCAGGAGCTGTAAAATGGGACTGTTTGATATTTTTAAAAAGCAAAAATTTGACGTCGATGTGCGCTCGGACGGCGTTTTCATCGGTGGCGTAAACTGCGGGTTTGATCTGGCTAAATTTAATGAAGCCCTAGGTCAGCCACGCGTGATCGATGACGGGGAGGGCAAAAGCCGCTATTTTTGGGATGAGGCGGGGATTTTCGCCTTCGTGCGCGCAGGCGAGCTCGCAGAACCGAAGCTTTCCGAGATAGTTTTGATGCTTGAGGTCGCAAAGGGCGTGCAGCACGAGGTTCCGCGCAAGCTCTACGGCGGCGCGTTCACGCTTGAGGGCAGACCGCCGCTGGAGGCCGTACCCGAGCAGGAGCTGCGCGGCGCATATATATTTTTGGAGCTTAGCCTAGGCAAGTTTGAAGTCTCGCTAGCTCTAGCCGAGGCCGTGCAGGAGCGTATAGGCGCGATGGATTTTGCCGAGCGCTTCGCTAAACGCGACACCGACGAGATCGCAGGTATCGTGCGAGCTGCGAAAATGCCGATAGGGCGCGTCTGCATCAATCAAAAAGAGAAAAAGGTAAAGCGAAGGCCGAGCGATAAATTTAAGCTTCCGCGCGCGGCGGGCGAGACGCTAGCGTTTAAAAATTTCAATTTCAAAATCGCCGTAATGAACGAGCTGATGTATGAAAAATCCCTACTACAGCCCAAATTTGACGTGTTTGAGTACTGCGAGGAGCGCGGCATTGATCCGTACGCGGACTTTGGCGCGCTGCCGCAAGCCAAAAAGTGGTTTAAGGACTATCCGGTTCCTGCGGATTTGGCGGAGCAGGTGAGCGAACTCTATCTTGACGGCGGGAACGAAATTTATCTACAAATCGCGCCTGATTGGGACGGCGAGGACGAGCTTTTCGATATTAAAAATATTGACGCCGCCGAGCTTGCACAATTCAAAAATCTTAAAAAAATCGAAACTAGCGGCATCGGCATATCCAAAAAGGCGCGAAAAGCCTGCGCAGATGCGGGGATCGAGGTAGTCAATTGAGTACGGAGATAAAATTTAAGCCATCAAATTTTGTGCTAAAAATAGCAAAATTTGAAGCCAAATTTTAATAAATAACAATCAAAAATTTGAACTTATTTTAAGCGTAAATTATTTGCATGCGTTAGCGCGATAGCGATGGCGTCGGTGATATCAAGCGGTTTGATCTCCTTCGTGATACCGAGAATTTTCTTAACCATAAAGGCCACCTGCTCTTTATCGGCCTTGGCTTTGCCCGTGACGGTTTTTTTGACCTGAAGCGGCGTATACTCGGCAAAATCGCCGTGAAGCTGCAAAATTTTAAGACTAAGCGCCCCTCGAAACTGCGCGAGCTTCAAAACCGTTTTTGGATTATAAGCGAAAAATATGTCCTCGATCGCCACCTCGTCAAATTTATGATTTTTAAAAATCAGGTCAAGTCCCTCGCAAAGTTCGGTGATTTGATACTGCAAAGAATTCGGTTTTATTTTGATTAGTCCCGCCTCGATCAAAACAGTTTTCACGGGCATCTTTTCGACGATCGCATAGCCGCAATTTCGCGATCCCGGATCGATTCCTAAAATTTTCATCTCGTCCTTTTCAACGGTTTTTCACGAGTTTTTCACGGCGTGAAAAACGAATTTCAACGCCATTTTAACAAATTTAAGATAAAATCTAGCGAATTAATCTTAAAGGCAAAAATTTGGTCGCAAACGAGGTTTTGGAGCTACTTTCCAAAGAAATTTTACCGTCGGAATTTGAATGCTACATCAAGCAGCTTAAATTTAATGAAAAAAGCTCAAATTCGACGAACGTCGTATTTAACGCGCCAAATGAGATTATCGCCAAATTTATCCAGACCAAATACGCCTCCAAAATTGCTCATCTTTTTGAAGTAAAAACCGGACAAAAGCCCGTGATCAACGTCCTAGCCGCGACCAAAACGCAAAGCAAACCGGCTAAAAAAGTGGACGTAAAAGAGATAAAAGCACAAAGCAGCCTGCTAAATCCAAGCTACACGTTTGAAAATTTCGTCGTCGGCGACTCGAACCAGTTTGCATTTTTAAGCGCAAAAGCCGTTTCCGAGCAGCTGGGTAAAATTTACAATCCCCTTTTCATCTACGGCCCGACGGGACTTGGCAAAACTCACCTTTTACAATCAGTCGGAAATTTTTGCCTAAACGGCGGCAAAATGGTTATTTGCGTCACGAGCGAGCAGTTTATAACGGACTTTACTTATAACCTCAACAACCACTCTATGGAGCGATTTCGCGAAAAGTACCGAAACTGCGACGTTTTACTCATCGACGACGTACAGTTTTTAGGAAAAACTGATAAAATCCAAGAGGAGTTTTTCCATACGTTTAACGAGCTCCACGCAAAAAACGGTCAGATAGTAATGACCTCGGACCGCCAGCCAAAGCTGCTAAAAGGCTTTGAAGATAGACTAAGAACGCGTTTTGAGTGGGGTATTATCGCAGACATCACGCCGCCTGAGCTTGATACTAAAATCGCAATCATCAAGAAAAAATGCGAGTTTGATAAAATTTACCTCGACAAAGACGTCATAAACTACATCGCAACAAACATGGGCGATAACATCCGAGAAATCGAAAGCGCGATAATAAATTTAAACGCTTACGCAAGGCTCATGAGGCAGGAAATTACGCTGGAGTTTGCAAAAAATATCCTGCGCGATCAGATAAAAGAAAAACGCGAAAATATAAACCTAGAAAATATCGTTGAAATCGTGAGCAAAGAGCTAAACGTCAAACCAAGCGAGATGAAAAGCAAATCTCGCTCGAAAAATATCGTCGAGGCTAGACGCATCGTGATATATCTGGCTAAAAATTTGACGCCAAACTCGATGCCGCAGATCGCACAGTTTTTTAACATGAAAGATCACTCAGCCGTAAGCCACAGTATCAAAAAAATAAACGAACTAATCGAAACGAATGAGTATTTTAAAGTTCGCGTCGAAGAACTAAAGAATAAAATTTTAACCAAAGAGTAAAAACGTGAATAAAAGTGAAAAAATAAGCAGTTTTTTTAACGCTGCAAATTCCCTATTTAAAGCAAATAAAAGCAGTTTTAAACTTTTCACGCCCCCTACTAATGCTACTAAAAGAAATTTAAAAACAAAAGGAAAAAAATGAAAGTCGCGATTAATAAAAACGCTTTAGAAAGCATCGTAACAAATAGCAATTCTTACCTAGAGAAAAAGGATCTAAGCGCTATAACTTCGCATATATTTATTGGAGCAAAAGACGGTATCCTAAATATAAAAGCAACAGACCACGAGATCGGTCTAGCCTATAAGCTCTCAAACGTCAAAATCATGGACGAGGGAAACGCTACTGCAAACGGTAAGAAGTTACTTGACATAATAAGAAGCTTAAAAGACGAAGAAATCACACTAGAGACAGTAAATAACTACCTCTACATAAAACAAAAAAACTCAAAATATAAACTTCCGATGTATAAATTTGAAGATTTTCCAAATTTCCCGACGATAGAAAATAAAAATAAATTTGAAGTCGACGCCGTAATGCTTGGACGAAGTTTAAAGAAAATTTTTACAAGCATCGACAATAATAACCCTAAATTTGAGCTAAACGGCGCTCTTATAGACATCAAACAAAACTACATAAATATCGTCGGTACCGACACGAAAAGGCTTAGCGTATTTAGATTTGAAACACCGACTCAGAGCGAATTTTCACTAATAATCCCGAAAAAAGCTATTAGCGAAATACAAAAGCTATTTTTTGACAAGATTGAAATTTACTACGACGATACGACTCTGATCGCTCAAAGCGCAAATTTCGAGTTTTTCACAAAGCTTATAAACGGCAGATTTCCAGACTACAACAGAGTAATCCCGCAAGAGATAAAGAAAAGACTAAGACTAAGCAGGGATAAGATGATAGAAGGCATCAAAACCGTCTCAATCATCTCCGAGAGCACGAAAATCGTATTTGCGCCTCAAACCATAAGTTTTGAAAGTATAGTCGAAGATAACTCTGAGGCTAAAACAACGATAGAATTTGTAACCGGACTAGAAGAAGAAATCTACGTCGGCGTGAAAAATAGATATTTGCTTGATTTCTTACAAAGCATCGAAGAGGAACATTTCGAATTTGGATTTAACGACTCGAATTTAGCCTTTACGGTGAGCTCAAACGAGCTAAAAACGGTAATCATGCCGATAAATTTATAAAAATAAAAAGGTAAATAATGCAGCAAAATTACGGCGCGGAAAATATTAAAGTTTTAAAAGGGCTCGAAGCGGTTAGAAAACGCCCCGGCATGTACATCGGCGACACTAACATAAGCGGACTACATCACATGATCTACGAGGTCGTCGATAACTCCATAGACGAAGCGATGGCGGGCTACTGCGATACGATAGACGTAGAACTAACGCGCGAAGGCTCTGCTATAATCACCGATAACGGACGCGGTATACCTGTCGATATGCACCCTACGGAGAAAATTTCAGCCGCTACTGTCGTTTTAACGGTACTTCACGCAGGCGGCAAATTTGACAAGGACACTTATAAAGTCTCAGGCGGCCTGCACGGCGTTGGCGTTAGCGTCGTAAATGCTCTTTCTAAAAAACTGGTCGTAAATATCAAACGCGACGGTAAACTACATAGACAAGAGTTTTCAAAAGGCATCCCTCAAAGCGATCTTGAGGTTATCAAAAACACAAATAGAACCGGTACTCAAGTGGAGTTTTGGCCTGATGATAGCATTTTCGAGGTTACGGAATTTGACGATGAAATTTTAACCAAACGCTTTAGAGAGTTAGCCTATCTAAATCCGAAAATTACGATAAATTTTAAAGATCAAAGAAACGGTAGAAGCGAGAGTTTTCACTACGAGGGCGGACTTGAGAGCTTCGTAACAGATTTAAATAAAAACGAAGCCGTAAGCAAAGCCGTATCGTTTAGCGGGGGTGAAGAGGACGTTTTGGTCGATTTTGCGCTGATGTACAACGACACTTATAGCGAAAATTTACTAAGTTTCGTAAATAACATCAAAACTCCTGACGGCGGTACGCACGAGGCAGGATTTCGCGCGGGTTTAACTCGCGTGATAACAAACTATATCGCAGCAAACGCTGCAGCACGCGAAAAAGACACGAAAATCACTGGCGAAGATATCCGCGAGGGCCTTATCGCAGTTATAAGTGTAAAGGTACCAGAGCCGCAGTTTGAGGGTCAGACAAAAGGAAAGCTAGGCTCAAGCTACGTAAAACCGATCGTTCAAAAGATGGTTTTTGAGGTACTTAGCAAGTATTTTGAAGAAAACCCGATCGAAGCTCGCGCGATAATGGAAAAAGCGCTGATGGCGGCGCGCGGACGCGAAGCTGCCAAAAAGGCTCGCGATCTAACGCGTAAAAAAGAGGGTCTAAGCATAGGAACGCTGCCTGGTAAACTAGCCGACTGTCAGAGTAAAGATCCTACCATCAGCGAGCTTTATCTGGTGGAGGGCGACTCAGCGGGCGGCTCGGCCAAACAAGGACGCGATAGAGTGTTTCAGGCGATTTTGCCGTTAAAAGGTAAAATTTTAAACGTAGAAAAATCGCGCTTAGATAAAATTTTAAAATCGGACGAAATAAAAAATATGATAACCGCGCTAGGCTGCGGTATCGGCGATGAATTTGACGCTGAAAGGCTTCGCTACCACAAGATCATAATCATGACCGATGCCGACGTCGACGGTAGCCATATTCAGACGTTGCTTTTAACGTTTTTCTTTAGATTTTTACATAAAGTCGTGGAAAACGGTCACATCTATCTAGCTCAGCCACCGCTTTACCGCTATAAAAAGGGTAAAAAAGAAATTTATCTAAAAGACGAAAGAGCGCTCAATGAATTTCTAATCGAAACCGGCATCGAAGGGGTCGAGTTTGAAGGTATCGGAAACGCTGATCTTATAGACTTTTTAAAGATAGTTGCGGCTTATAGAAGCGTATTAAAAGAGCTTGAAAAGCGATTTAGTGTGATTTCTGCGGTTAGATATATGATCGAAAATCCAGACATCGTCTCAAAAAGCTACGCTGAAATTTTTGAAATTTTGAAAAATTATTTAGAGGCTCAGGGACACAATATCCTAAACTCATACGTCAGCGAAGAGGAAGCGCGAATTTACGTACAAACCGAAAGCGGCTTGGAAGAGCTTTTGGTAAATGAAAATTTGTTTACAAATCCGCTTTACGAAGAGGCGCTTTATATCAGCCAAAAGATAAAAGAGCGCGGCATCGAGCTAAAAGGCGACGTGATAGACGTACTAGACGAGATCGAGAAAAATGCCAAAAAAGGCGCCTATATACAGCGCTATAAAGGTCTTGGCGAGATGAATCCCGAGCAGCTATGGGAGACGACGATGAACCCTGAAAATCGCCGTTTGTTAAAGATAAACATAAACGACGCAGTAAGTGCCTCAGATACGTTTAATCTCTTCATGGGCGACGAGGTCGAACCGCGAAGAAACTACATACAAGAGCACGCAAAAGACGTGAAACATTTGGATGTATAAATGCTAAAATCAGAACTAAAAGAACGATCAAATAGGTTTAAAACCGCGCTCGAGGTATCCTCGATATTTATTTTTAGCGTTGTCATTTTGGTCTATATTTTTGTTAAAAAAGACGATATAAAATTTGACGCTGATGATATTATTCTGATTGCGATTTTGGTTTTGTGTCAGGTTTATTTTACGGCCTACAAAATTTATCAAAGCTTTCAAACGAGCGTACTCGATCAAGTAACAAAAGCCTATAATAGAGACGAAATTTTAAGACTTTTATCAAAGCAAGCTTCTAAATTTAAAGGCAAAAGCGGCGGCAATATGCTAATGCTAAAGATAGAAAATTTAAACGATATAAACGAGCGTTATAGCTTTGTTAGCACCGATATTTTGCTAAAACGACTAGTCGAGCGGCTGGAGAAATTTTTAAACGAAAAAGTGTCTAAAAACACGCTTATCGGTAGATATTCAAACGAGTATTTTCTGATCTTTTGCGAGAGTAAAAGTACCGAGCTCATCCATCTTTTAAATGTTTTTGAAAAGAGCATTTTAAGCGACGGAATCTACAATATCGAGCTAAAGATCAAATTTGACGCTATCGATATAAACCACTCGGCAAGCCTCAAAAACTCGGTCTCATATCTCATCCAAAAGCTAAACGAGAGCGATAGCGAAGATAAAGTGGACATCACGGACGATCTTGAAAAAGACGTATGTAACTGTATCGATATGCAAAGATTTATCTTCCAAACTCAGCTCGTAAAAAGCCTTCGTTTCGGGCAAAATTTAAAAAATATCATAGTAAAAGTCTATACCGATAAACAAGGTCTCGTCTCAAAAGCAAAAGTGCAAAATATCGCGAACAAAAACGGCTATGAGGTGCTTTTTGACATTAACGTTATTAAAAAGCTATCCGAGCTCAAATTTAAAGACGAAGATCCGATCGTGGTCGAAATTTCGTCGGTTTCGATTAGAAATTTAAAATTTACGAATTTTATAAAAGAGTTCGTACAGCTAGGTAAAATCGATCCGAACCGCGTTATTTTCGAGTTTAGCGAGAAGCTAGTGTATGATGAGATAAATAGATTTAGAGAGATTTTAACGGAGTATAAAAATTTAGGTTTTCGTTTCGCGCTTAATAAATTCGGCGGCAACAACGCGGGCTTTGAATATTTTAAATATTTGCCGATAGATTTTGTTATCTACGACATCGAATTTAACAAAAATATCAAAAACGACAAATTTAAAACCCTGTTAGAAAATCTAAATTTGACCGCAAAAAGAGTAGGCGTAAAATCCATCGTGAGATTTGTGGAGGACGACGAGTTTTACAACATCGCGGAGCGCTATCAGACCGACTTCGCGCAGGGTTTTTTCATAGAGAAGCCAAAAGAAATTTAAAGGAAAAAAATGCAAGAAAATGAGGTCGTAGAGCCAAAATACGGCGAGAAAATAATAAGCGAATTTGACGTAGAAAAAGACCTGGAAATCTGGGAAAATAAGCACGAGCGCGACTATAAGATCAAGATCACGCTGCCGGAGTTTTGCTGCCTATGCCCGCGATCTGGGTATCCAGACTTTGCGACGATTTATCTTGAGTATGTGCCGGCTAAATTCGTCGTCGAGCTAAAAGCGATCAAACTTTATATCAACAGTTTTATGACGCGCAATATCAGCCACGAAGACAGCATAAACGAAATTTACGAAGTTTTAGAACGAAAGCTAGCTCCAAAATGGATGAAGATCACGGGTGACTTTAACCCGCGCGGCAACGTCCATACGGTGATCGAAATTTGCTCGGATGAGATAATCAAAAAAACGCAAGAACAAAGCTTTGAAGCGCCGAAATTTGAGAAATTTTCGCGAGATGGCGAGCGTAGTTTTGATAGAGGCGGGTATGGCGGACGCGAGTCTAAATTTAGCAGAGACGGCTCTCGCGGTAAGAGTTTCGGAGCCGATAGAAGAGATACAAAAACCGGCGATAGAAAACCTCGCGCGAGTAGTAAAGATAAATTTGACGATAAACCGCGAAGATCGAGTAGTAAAGACGGCTTTAAAAAACCTGAATTCGCTGGCGAAAAGCGTGCCCGCGTCGTGAAAAAATCATCGGAAGATAAATGATAAGCGCGCAGCTCATCGAACACATCTTTAAAGCCGCGTCCATCTCGCGCTGGAATGACTATCCGAAGATGACGAATTTAGTCGAGCTTGATAAGCAGGCGCATAAATTTATCATCGCGTATTTCATCGCAAAGCTCGAGCATAATGCCGATATGAACTACATCATCGAGGCTGGTATTTTCGAGTTTCTCGCGCGCGTCGTGGTTACGGATATACGCCCCGATGTGTTTCATCAGATGCAAAAAACCAAAAACGAGCAGATAAACGCATGGGTGCTAACAATCCTAGAAGGGCTCGTAAAAGACGTCGAGGGCGGTAAATTTTTAGAGCGGATGCGCCGCTATCTCACGCACAAAGACAAGGCTCACGCCAAAGAGCGCCTGATCCTAAAGGCCGCTAGCTATCTCGCGACGCGCTGGGAGTTTTCGATCGTTTATCAAACTAGCAAATTTCTAAGCGACATAGACGAGCTAAAAGCGCGCGTGGAGGAGGAGCTGGAGGATTACTACGAGCTAATAGGCGTGCGCAAAATCGTGATGAATCAAAAGCTAGCTAAGCTAGTCGATCTAGCCGGCAGACTGCGCTTTCAAAAGCGCTGGGCGCAGACGCCGCGCATCCCTGAAACGGCGGTTCTAGGCCACATGTTGGTCGTGGCAATTTTGAGTTATTTTTACTCGCTTGAGGTTAAGGCCTGCAAAACGAGACTAGAAAATAACTTCTTTTGCGCACTCTTTCACGATCTGCCAGAGTCGCTAACGCGCGATATCATTAGCCCCGTAAAATACGGTATCGAAGGGCTAAACGAGATAATCAGCGAATACGAAATGCGCCTTATAGACGAGAAAATTTTGCCTTTCGTGCCTGAAAATTTTAGAGACGAGTTTAGCTATATTCTGGGCATCCGTATGGAAGGCGGCAAATTTATCAAAAACGAGTTTGAAAACAGGATCTGCGAGAAAAAGCCTCTGCATCATGAGGGTACGATGGAGAACGTAAACGAGGATAAATTTAACGCCATCGACGGCAAAGCACTTAAATTTTGCGATAAACTCGCGGCGTTTTTCGAGGCTGGGATCTCGATCAGCTACGGCGTGAAGTCAAACGAACTAACCGAAGGCTTTAATAATATGGATAAATTTTTTCAGAAAAATCAGAGCTTGGACGGAGTGAATTTTTTAAAAGTTTGCGATGATTTTAAGGAGCATTTTTCGCTTTTGCAGGTTTAAAACCCTCTCTCAGATGACTGCGGCACACGCCTAGCCTAAGTGCTCTGCTGTGTTCCCACCCTGAAGCGGTGCCTAGAAGAGACATTGCACAGGTCTAAGAAAGGGCAAGAGCGATTTTACTCAAATTTTACTTAAATATATTTTAGGCGGCAACATGGGATTTGATATAAAATGTAAATTTTTGTCGTTGTTTAGGGAATTTTTGGTCTATCATCACCGCTCGCTCGAGTTTCGCGCGAAGATCTTTGCGGCTATCATCTCGGCCAAACTCAATCCCGAAGAGGACGATTTTGCAAATTTATACGATATCTCGAGCGAAATTTACGGCGGCGACGAGAACCGTAAACGCGTACTTATCGAAACCACCAGAGAGTATGTCTCCCGTATCAAACGCAAAGACCCGATGACGCTTGATAGCTTGCTCTTAGCGATTGATCAGGCTATCAGAGCGAACAAAAACTACGCGCTAAAGATCGACTTCGAGCACCTACGCAGGCTCATCGACGCCGACGAATACGAAGGCCTCGTGCAGCAGCGCGTGTATGATTTCTTGCTATACGAGGTAAAAACCTACGCACCAAACAGATAAGATATCAAATTTGAATTAAATTTTCCTTATTTTTGCTGCTTTTTAGTGGTGTTTTTTATTATGGATCTGATTTTTTAGGCGACGATGCGCTTTATGACGGCATTTATAAAGAAGTCGATATGCCTGAGGCCGGTAGCGCTACCGATATAAATTTCAGCGTCAAAAAGGCTGGTATCTACGAGATAAGTTTCATCTACGCGCGAGATCCGCAAAAGCAAAAAGAGGAAGAAAAGCTCAGCGAGGAGGTCTTCCTGGGATACGGCAGCGACGAGTTTACGAAGTGGTTTTGCGAGAAGTTTACAGCCGCTAAGCTAGCCGGCTACTACGGTTATACGACGCAAGGCGTCCCTGAGCCCATAGGCACGAGCGAAGAGGAAAAAGCGGCCTGCACGGGCGAAAAAATATTGCTAAAAGTTATGCTCAAATCTCTACAAAACCGCAAAATAAACTACGTAAAAGGCGGTGAGGTAAACGATCTAAAACAAAATTTAAGCACCCTAACCGAAACCTTTGATCTGTCAAAATACGGCGCGACTTCATGGTACAGCGCTCCAAACGGAGGCTTTGCGCACGATAAAGTTTTGCTCAGAGCAGAGCTCGAAAAAGGCGAATATAGCGTAAAAGTACAGGCTCTAAGCGACGCACCTGAGCTAAAAAAGATCGTGACGTTTATTAAAATTAGTAAATATCACAACTGGAAGTGATGATTTGCGAGATTTTACGCGCCAAATTTGACTAAATTTACTAAAAATTCCTAAGTCCTATTTCTAAATTTGAACGTATCAAATTTGGATCAAATTTAGCCTTCGCCTGCGTCAAATTTCCAAAATTTTCGCCCGTGTCGAGGAAATTTTGTAGATAGTAAACGCCTCTATATCCGTGCTCGTACAAAATCTCGCTCATAGCAGAGATATCGGCCTCATCCAGTAAGTCTGCGTGCACCGTCGTTCTAACCTCAAATTTAAAGCCAGTTTGCAACAAAAACTCAAGCGTCTGCAAGAAATTTTTATACAAATTTGAGCCGGTAACCTTGATAAATTTCTCCTTCGTCGCCTTAAAATCAAGCGCGATATAATCGATCAAATTTAGCGAGATAGCCTGCCCAATCGCGGTCAAATTTGAGCCGTTAGTATCGACTTTGAGCGAAAATCCGCGAGACTTTACTTCGCGAGCTAGCGGCAAAAACGCTGGGCTAAGCGTGCATTCGCCGCCGCTAAAAACCACGCCGCTAAGCTTACCTTTGCGCTTGTCTAAAAATTTGATAAACTCGGCGCAGCTGATCTGTCCGGTGCCCGTGACGATAGGGACGTTGTAGCAGTAGGCGCAGCGCATATTGCAGCCCGCAAACCACGCTATACAAGCCGTTTTGTCGGGGTAGTCGAGGGTCGTAAAGGGGGTGAGCGAGTAAAGCGGAAAATCAATGTCTTTCACGTCTTACTCGCAGGAGTTTAGCAGGATTTTGGCTCGCAAAATTTGACGCGCTCTTTGTGCTCGCCTTTTTTACCGAGGTTAAAGCTCTCTACAGGGCGGTGGTAGCCCATTACGCGGGTGTAGACGACGCATTTCGTGCGCTTTGCCTCAAGCGAAGCTAGGATTTCTTTGTCGCTCATTTGTCACTCCTTGATAATTGATGTCAAATAGTATAGCACTTTGTAGATAACTACCGTCTTAAATTCCGCTGCATGCTTTTGTTTTTCAGCCATTGTTAAAAGTATGGTAATATTCTCGTTACGATTAAATTTAAAACAAAGGAAAAACATGACAAAAGTCAAATTTCACGGCGCAGACGTCGCGCTAAAAGGCGAAGAGGTATTCGTGGGCTCATATGCGCCAGAGGTCGCGCTAGTCGGGCAGGATCTAGGCGAGTTTAAGGTCGGCGGCAACAACGGCATCGAGATACTAGTCGCAGTTCCGTCGCTAGATACGGGCGTTTGCGCGACTGAGACGCGTAAATTTAACGAAAAAATGGCGTCAAAACAGGCGATCAAACTAAGCGTGATTTCGATGGATTTACCGTTTGCGATGGGGAGATTTTGCTCTACGGAGGGGATTAAAAATTTAAAAGTCGGCAGCGACTTTAGAGCTAAAGAGTTTGGCGAAAAATACGGCGTAATCATCGGCGAAGGACCGCTTGCCGGGCTTTTAGCCAGAGCTGTTTTCGTCATCAAAGACGGCGTCGTCATCCACAAGCAAATCGTTCCCGAGATCGCGGACGAGCCAAATTACGACGCGGTATTTGACGCGATAAAATCAAGCGGAGGCTGCGGCTGCGGGTGCATGTAAGCCGTAAAATTTAAATGCCGCGAGATAAAAATTAACTATTTCTATCTTCTAGTCTTTTATTTAGAATGCTAGTAGCGACTGTTTTTTCTGTGCCGCTACTAGTCTCTATCTTTCTTCTTAGATCAGAATCGCTTAAGTCTTCGCATTCTAACTTTGTCTTTTTAGCTTTTGCCATCTCTCCCATAAAGGCTTTTCCAACTTCAATAACGCCTATTCCAATGCCCTTAATTATTTTCTTGGCTACTTCGCCTGCATCCACAATAAATCCTTTTTCATGATAATGGTGAAATAGTTATTCTATTACTTCTACACTTTGGACAACAATTGGGTATTCCACTGCCTGCTCTACTTGTCCATTCATATTTGCATTCTAAACACTTTGCCCTATAAACTATTTGTTTTTGTGCTGCATTTTTGTCTGATTGATTTGCCATTATAACTCCTTCTAAAATAGATTTTATTTATCCTATAGGATATAGAACGACGGATATTAACATTATATAGTTTAAAGGTTTATTAATCCTATAGGATAAAAAAGTGAGCGAGAATTTTAATATTTTTAGTGATGAGGAAATCTTTAAATTTTATCAATCTATATCACAAAAGGTCCGTATATTTAGAGAAGAAAGAAATATTTCACAACTTGAAATGGCTCTTAGTATAGATATTAAATCCGTGGCATTTTACTCAAATTGTGAAAACAACAAATATAATAAACATTTTAATTTGGAACATCTGTATAAAATCTGTAAAGTTTTAAATTTGGATATTAAAGATTTTTTTGAATAAATTTTTGACGCTACTTTGCAATGAAATAGCATCAAAATTTGACCCAAATTTACTGGCAGGTTACTGACACCCTTCGCACTCGATCGAGCGGTCGGCGACGTTGTTTAGCTTTTCGCTATCAGGGCTTTCGGAGCGTAGATAGTAGGTCGATTTTAGTCCCAGCTCCCACGCGAGCGTGTAAATTTCGCTCAGATATCCGCCGCTAGCTTTATCTAGGCTCATGAAAATATTTAGACTCTGGCCTTGGTCGATCCACTTTTGGCGGATGGCGCCGGCACGCACGAGCACGCGCTGATCTAGCTCATAGGCAGGCGTGTAGAACTGCCACGTCTCAGGGCTGAGATTTGGCACGACGTTTGGTATCATGCCGCTTAGATTGTGCTCGAACCATTTGCGCTTATACACGGGCTCGATCGTCTGCGTGGTGCCCACGAGTATGCTGATGCTCGACGTCGGTGCGATCGCCATCAGATAGCCGTTTCGCATGCCATCCTTTTTGACCTTTTCGCGTAGTTTGCTCCAGTCGCAGGCGTTCTCGTCAAATAGCCCTCCTCTGTCGTTTAGAAGCGCTTTGGCGTTTACGTTTGCCGTGTCGATAGGCATCACTCCCCTGCTCCACTTTGAGCCTTCAAAAAGCGGATACACGCCCTTTTCTACCGCCAAATTCGAGCTGGCGTAGATGGCGTTATAGCTAATATTTTCCATCACGCTATCGATCAGCGCTAGGTGCTCGTAGCTGCCCCATTTTACGCCGCGTTCGGCTAGCATCTGCGCCTCGCCCATGACGCCAAGGCCGATCGAGCGGGAGGCTAGGTTGGTGTGTTTGACCTTTTTGTGCGGGTAGAAATTTAGATCGATGACGTTATCTAGCATGCGTACGGCGATCGGTACGACGCGCTCGATGTCCTCTTTTTTGTTGATTTTGCTTAAATTTATACTCGCGAGGTTGCACACGGCGGTTTTGCCCTCGACGCTTTCTTTTTCGACGATGAAAATTTGCTCGCCGCCGATGCTATCTAGCGCGCTTAGCTTTTTGGCTTTTTTGGTTATGCCGCTATCGACCGTGACGTCTTCTTCCTCGTCAAATAGCCGCTCGGAGCCGTTATCAAACGTGATCTTGATCTTGTAGTAGTTTGGTTGCGTATTTTGGAAAATTTCGGTGCATAAATTTGAGCTTCTGATGATGCCGTCGTGGTCGTTCGGATTGGCTTTGTTGGCATTATCTTTAAAGCACAAAAACGGCATGCCGGATTCAAAATAGCTAGTTAAAATTTTCTTCCACAGTTCCTTTGCCATGACGACGTTTTTTTGGATCTTTTCGTCGTTTTCGTATGCTATATAGCGAGCCTCGAACTCATCGCCGTATAGATCGCACAGATCGGCGACCTCTGCGGGATCAAAGAGAGTCCAGCGCGCGTTTTCTTTTACGCGTTTCATGAAAAGGTCGTTTATCCAAAGCGCAGGGAACAGCTCGTGCGCTCTGCGGCGCTCTTCGCCCGAGTTTTTGCGCAGATCCAGGAAGTCGCTCACGTCCATGTGCCACGGCTCGACGTAGACGGCTATCGCGCCCTTTCTCGTGCCTAGCTGATCGACGGCGACGGCGATGTCGTTCGTGACTTTTAGAAACGGAATTATACCGCCGGCCGCGTTTTTATGCCCGTCGATGCTACCGCCCATAGCGCGCACCTTGCACCAGTCCCAGCCGATACCGCCGCCAAATTTGCTAAGTAGCGCCATCTCTTTGTAGCTATCGAAAATTCCCTCGATATTATCGGGCGTACTTCCTACGTAGCAAGAGCTTAACTGATGGCGCGTCGTGCGGGCGTTTGAGAGCGTCGGAGTGGCGAGCATGACTTCAAATTTAGATATAAGGTCGTAAAATTTCTTCGCCCAGCCTTGGCAGTCTAGTTCGTTTTGCGCGAGGAACATCGCGATCGCCATAAACATCTGCTGCGGTAGCTCTATCGGCGCTCCGCTGCGGTCTTTGATCAGGTAGCGGTCGTATAGCGTCTTGATGCCTAGATATGCAAACTGCAAGTCGCGCTCGGGCCTGATGTAGTCGTTTAGATCGTCCAGGTCGTATTTTTCTTTTAGTCCCGGGATGACGCGACCCGCTTTTTCGCCTTTTTGCAGATAGTCGCGCAGGTGGTTATAGCCGCTAAAGCCCGTGACCTTGTGGTAAAGGTCGTATAAAAATAGTCTAGCTGCGACAAATGTCCAGTTTGGGCGGTCGATGTCGATCTTTTCGACGGCCGTTTTGATTAGCGTTTGCTGGATCTCTTCGGTCGTTATCATATCGCGAAATTGAATTTTCGCATCCACCTCAAGCTCGCTTAGGCTCACGTTTGCTAGCCCCGCGACCGCCTCGCTCGTGTATTTTTTGATCTTGCTTATGTCAAGCTCCTCGGTGCGTCCGTTTCGTTTTAGTACTTTCATTAAATTTCATCCTGCTTTCCAAAAACTCTTTTAAAAATCCCGTCTACATGCCTGGCGTAATACGCATAATCAAAGCACTCTTTTATCTCTGCCTCGCCTAGGCTTGCGCGCAGCTCCTCGTCGGCGAGCAAATTTTGTAAAAATAGGCTCTCGCCGTTTTCGTTTATCGCTTTTTTGCCCTCTTGTAGATCCGCCCAAACTTTCATCGCGTTGCGCTGGACGATCTTGTACGCGTCCTCGCGTGAAATTCCGCGCTGCGGAAGCTGTAAAAGCACGCGCTGAGAAAAGACGAGCCCGCCGGTTAAATTTAGATTTTTCATCATATTTTCCGGATAAACTACCAAATTTGCGATCAAATTCGTAATGCGCGCGAGCATGAAATCGGCCGTGATGAAGGCGTCCGGCAGTATAAATCGCTCGACCGAGCTGTGGCTGATGTCGCGTTCGTGCCAGAGCGCGACGTTTTCGAGCGCAGGCGTCACGTATGAGCGTAGCATCCTGCAAAGGCCGGTGATGTTTTCGCTAAGCACGGGGTTTCGCTTGTGCGGCATCGCGCTAGAGCCCTTTTGACCTGGACTGAAATACTCCTCAGCTTCGTAAACTTCCGTCCTTTGGAAGTGGCGCACGGCAACGGCGATCTTTTCGCAGGTGGCGGCTAGGACGGCGATCGCGCTGATGACGTGGGCGTAGCGGTCGCGCTGGATGACTTGATTTGACGCTGGGGCGGGCTTTAGGCCGAGCTGTTCGCAGGTTAGCTCCTCAAACTCGAGCGGTGCGTGAGCGAAATTTCCCATCGCGCCGCTTAGTTTGCCGTAGGCGGCGACCTCTTTGGCGTCTTGTAGCAGCTTCAAAGCGCGCGCGACCTCGTCGTACCAGACCGCAAGCACGAGCCCGAAAGTGATCGGTTCGCCATGGATGCCGTGGCTGCGGCCGACCATCATCGTGTTTTTGTGCTCCTGCGCTCTGGTTTTGATCGCGCTCATGAGGCCTTTTACGTCCTCGATGATGAGCTCCATGCTGCTTTTGATCTGAAGCGCGACGGCGGTGTCGATGCAATCTGAGCTAGTCATGCCGTAGTGCACGAAGCGGCTCTCCTCTCCCAGGCTTTCGCTCACGCTCGTTAGAAACGCGATCACGTCGTGCTTGGTCGTCTTTTCGATCTCGTCGATGCGTGCTACGTCAAATTTAGCATTTTTGCAAATTTTCTCGCAGTCTGCATCGCTGATGAAGCCTAGCTTATTCCACGCCTTGACTGCGGCCTTTTCGACCTCCAGCCACGCACCGTATTTTGCCTGCATATCCCACTTTTGCGCCATCTGTTCGCGCGAATATCTCTCTACCATCTTTAGCCTTTTTTATGCGAATTTTTGTATAATTTTTAAGGAAAGATTATATAAAAACTGGGCTGAAATCGCGGTTAGTATCCGCTAAATTTGCCCTTAAATTTTAGATTTAAAGAGTGAAAATTGCCTTATATTCATAAATTTATCGCGCATGCCGAAGGACAAAAAGCGTATGAAATTTTACTGCGAAACGGCTATAAAATGCGTGAAGCCCAGCGCCTAATCGACAAAGGCCGGCTTACCTGCGACGGCGAGGTCGTCAGCGAGAAAAACGCCTTGCTAAGCGGCGAAATTTGTCTGATAGAGTATGAGACGAATCCGCGCGGTTTACAGCCGATTTTTGAGTGCGAGAAATTTGCGGTTTTTGATAAACCTAGCGGCGTGCTCAGTCACCCAAACGGTAGGCATTGCGAGTACTCGCTAAATGATGAAATTTGGTCGCTCTACGGTCGTGAAGCCTCGGTCGCGCACCGTCTAGACTGCGAAACGAGCGGGCTCATCGTCGTAGGCAAAGACAAAAATGCGGTCGTAAATTTGAAAAAACTTTTTGAAAACAGACAGGTTTATAAAAGCTACGTCGCGCTCGTACACGGCAAGATAAGCGAAAATTTGCGTATCGAAGCAAATATGGACCTAGCAAACGACTACGACGACGTGAAAATGCGAATGCAAATTTGCCAGGACGGTAAAAGCGCGGTGACGGAGATTTTGCCGATAGAGTATTTTGCCGATATCGATGCGACTATAGTGCGAGCGGTACCTCTCACGGGTAGACAGCATCAAATTCGTTTGCATTTGTTCCACGTGGAACATAAGATTTTGGGGGAACCGCTTTACGGTCTAACTCGACCGCAAATCGAGAAAATTTTAGATAAAGAGATGAGCGAAGCCGAGCGAATTTTAATAACCGGCGCGCCGAGGTTGCTGCTACATTCGGATGAAATTTGCTTTAAATTTGACGGCGTAGAGTATGAAATAAAATCCAAATTTGACGCTAGAAACGAGTTTTACAACCTCGTAAAATCAAAGTAAAAGACAAGCAATGAAGTTAGATATCGAGCAGTTAAAATCAGAATTTGAAAGCGGACTAAATACGCAAAATTGGTTTAAAAGCGTTGGCAAGCACTCGCTAGATGCCGAAAAATTTTCGTTCCGTTTCGCGTTAAATTTGCAAAATTTGAGCAGCTGCCAAAGCTTTTAAAATCAAACGAATGGAACGATATCGACCTTGATATATTTGCCGAAATTTGTCATTTTAGCGATCAAATTTTACGGCAATACTCGCTGATGGATGAGCTCGCAGGTGCGGCTAGGGAGATTTTATCGGTTAAAAAAGATCGTTTTATTCAGGATATCCGGACGAACGGCTTGCCGGCTGAAACTTATGATTATTCGGTGTTTCCGATTGTTCTGTGTGCGTTTCAAGAGTACGGCATACGTAAAATTTGCCCGAATTTCCGCATTGACTTCAATGCAAATTTGCTAAAAATATTAAATTTAGGCTATCTTCCTTGCGGCTGGAAGCATAATGTGCCAAAGCTCCGGCAGACTTATAATCCGATCACCTTTGTGGGCGATAGCGTAAAGCGGCAGGATAAACTTAGCTACGGCGACGGAGCGTTGTATGTTTATTAAAAAATAAAATTTAATCGCAACTAATAAAATCTAGGGTTTTACTTTAGCGCTATTGTGTTATAAATTTTCTACTGATTTGCCTTACAGTTTGAAAATAATCGCCGAATTTTTCCTCGACCTTTTTGAAGTTTTTTATCTTATACACATCCTTTTTGTCGCGATGACAGAGCATCAGATAGGTCGTAAAGTGTAAAATATCTAAAATTTCGGCTCGCAAATTTTTATCTTCTATCTCGGTTTCTAGGCATATTTTTAGAATTTTCTTAAAAATTTTCTTATCAAAACAGCAAAAATCATAGAGCAAAACGAAAAAAGAGTCGTCGTTATTTCTGTCTATTTGCTCTCTTAAAAATGCTATATCATCGGTTTCGTTCATCATAAAAAGCCGTCTTTATGATTAGACCGAGCCCCGCAAAAACCACAACGCAGACGAAAACTATCTGGGATATATCAAGTAGCGTCATTTTGCCGTCTTGGCTAGCGTTTTGCCGCTTGTTTGGTTGTCGCGCTCTTTTAGCTGACCGCACGCCGCGCTGATGTCAAGACCCTTGCTTTGTCTGATAGTGCAGGTTACGCCGTGATCGCGTAAGTACGTTTGAAATGCCTCCATATCGGCCGTGTTCGGGCGTCCGTATTCGCTGCCTTCGTGCGGATTAAAGTAGATCAAATTCACCTTCGCCTTGATGCCGTGCAGTAGTGAAACGAGCTTTTTGGCATCTTTTATGCCGTCGTTCATGTCTTTTATGACGAGGTACTCAAACATCACTCGCTTACGCATATCGATCGGAAAGTCCCTCACTGCCTCCATAACGGACTCGATTTTGTAGGCGTTATTTATCGGCATCAGTTTACTGCGGAGCTCGTTAGTAACGGCGTGCAAAGATATCGCTAACAGCACGCCCAGATCCATCTCGCCCAGCTTTTTTATCTGGCTACCTAATCCGCTCGTGCTAACGGTCTGGCGACGCGGCGCGATAGCTAAGCCGTCATTTTCTTTTAAAATTTTTATAGCTTTACTAACGTTTTCTAGGTTATCTAGCGGTTCGCCCATGCCCATATATACGACGTTTACGCGGCGTTCGTAGGGGATTTTATTTTCTCTTTTTATCCGCAAAATTTGCCCTACGATCTCGCCCGGCGTTAGGTTTCTCGTTAGTCCGCTTTTACCCGTTAGACAAAACGAACAGCCCATGCGGCAGCCTACCTGCGAACTAACGCAGATCGTATAACGAGTGTGACGCGCTATCTCGCCGTTTTCGTCGCTGAGCTCCTCTTTCATCGGCAGCAGTACGCTTTCTATCCGCAGTCCGTCTTTGAGCTCAAAAAGATATTTGATCGAGCCGTCGTTGCTCTGCTCAAATTTAACACATTTTAGCGGATCAAGGTAAAACTCCTGCGCCAAATTTGCGCGCAGATCTTTTGGCAAATTTAGCATCTCGTCAAAACTCGTTGCGTTTTTTTTGTATAGCCATTCGAAAATTTGCTTTGCACGAAACGGCGGCGAGAGCTGTTCTTTTAGTTCATCTAGTGTAAAATCAAGCAAATTTTTCAAATGATTTCCTTTTGTTTTAGGTAGTTTTCGAGCTCTTTTTTGGCTTGCTCGTGGTTTTTTATAAAATCGGCATGTGCATTTTTGTCGCAAAAATTCGTCGCTACGAATATGCCGTAAGCAGGGATTTGAAATTTTTGCGCGACTTTGAGAACTGCGAAAAATTCCATATTTTCTAAAAAATATCCTCGATTAAAAAGCTCGTGAGCTAAATTTTGATCGGCTGTGATGAAATTTGAGGAGTTTACCTTGCATGTTCCACGTGGAACAACAGAAGCGATTTCACCCTCTATCGGCGAATAGCTTTTGTTTTCTAGGCTTGAAATTTCTATATTTGCCGCGACTGAGCTCTCATAAATTTCAAAAACTTCACCATCTTTGTAAAGTCCCGCAGAGCCTATAAAAATGATTTCACTCGGCAGCGCATTTAAAATTTTATCCGGGTTTTGTGAAGTTTTCGTGCTTTGCAAAATAGGCGAATCTATCAAATTTAGCCTCTCGTCAAGTTGTCTGTTAGTCGTCAAAATTTGCTCGTATCTACCGCAACCATCGACCATAGATCGCTTTTGTAAAAGCGCCGTCAAATTTATGCTCATATCTACCAGTCCAACGCCCATGGGTAGAGCGAATGCAAATACTTCATTTCGTCCCGCTGAAATAATCACGCCCTGCCCTCTTACGCGCTAAATTTGAGTTCAAATTTCACAGTCTGACCTCGATGCCGTTTTGTCTGAGGTATGTTTTAAGCGCCCTAATCTCGGTCTCTCTAAAGTGAAAGATCGACGCCGCTAAACATGCGTCCGCGCCCGCTAAAAATGCATCTTTAAAGTGCTCCATCTTGCCGGCACCGCCGCTTGCGATGACTGGGATATCAAGCGCGCTGAAAATCCGCGTCAAATTTAGCTCAAAGCCGTTTTTAACGCCGTCGCAGTCCATCGACGTGAGCAGAATTTCGCCCGCGCCGCGCTCCTGCGCCTCTTTCGCCCAAGCAAGAGCGTCTTTGCCGGTATCTAGCCTGCCGCCGTTTATAAAAACGCTATAGCCATCATCCGTTCTCTTTGCATCGATCGCGACCACGACGCATTGTGAGCCGAATTTATTTGCCGCTTCGTCTATCAAATTTGGATTTTTTATCACGGCTGAGTTGAGGCTGATTTTGTCGCATCCGACGTTTAGTAGGCGCGAGATATCATCGATCGTGCGTATGCCACCACCTACTGTTAGCGGGATAAAAAGCTCGCGCGCGACCCGCTCTACGACATCCACGATCGTATCGCGCTCAAGGTGCGACGCCGTGATATCGAGGAAGCACAGCTCGTCCGCGCCCTCCTCGTTGTAGCGTTTGGCTATCTCGACCGGATCGCCCGCATCCACGAGACCTACGAAATTTACGCCCTTTACCACGCGTCCGTCTTTGACGTCTAGGCACGGGATTATGCGTTTTGCAAAATGATTCATCGCTCTTCTTTGGCTAAAATTTGGCTTTATTTTAGCTAAATTTGACTTATCTAATCATTACATAAGATATTTTTGGGTAAAATCGGCGAAAATTTAAGGTAAATTTACGCCGATGCCGCAAACATCGGTGTGCTTTAGGTGGGTGCAGGGAGCTTGCTCCCGCCCGTAAAGAGTGGCTTCGCTACTCTGCGGAGTTAAAATGGAAAATATTAAAGCAAAAAAATGCTTCGGGCAAAATTTTTTACACGACGAAGCGACGCTAAACAAAATCATCCAAGCGATTCCCAAAGATACGCAAAATATCGTTGAAATTGGGCCTGGCTTAGGTGATTTGACATTTAGAATTTTGCGGATTTGCAGCGTAACTAGCTATGAGATAGATACCGAGCTTTTTGCGTTGCTGCAGAAAAAATTCGCAAACGAAATTCAAAGCGGGCGATTGAAACTTTTTTGCAAAGATGCGCTGGATCAATGGAGCGAAGACGGCCTAAGCGATGAGCCGTATTTTTTAGCGGCAAACCTGCCCTACTACGTCGCTACGAAGATGATCCTAAATGCGATCGAAGACGAGAAATGTCGCGGCCTGGTCGTGATGATACAAAAGGAAGTCGCGCTCAAATTTAGCGCAAAAAGCGGCGATAGAGATTTTAGCTCTTTGGCGATTTTAGCCTCGCTTCAAGGCGGCTGCGAGCTGCTTTTTGACGTGGATGCGAGCTGCTTTAACCCGCCGCCGAAGGTGACTTCTTCGGTTATAAAACTGCAAAAAAGTAAAAATTTAATAGGCAAAACCGGTGTATTTGAGAGTAAATTTGAATACGAAAAATTTAAAACTTACCTCAAAATCGCCTTCAGCGCGCCTAGAAAAACGCTAATGAAAAATTTGAGTTCAAGCTATAACAAGCCTGAAACCCAGCGAATTTTCAGTATGCTAAATTTGAGCGCAAACATCCGTCCGCACGAGCTAAATGTCGATCTTTATCTAGAAGTTTTTAAAAATTTAAAGGAAGATAATGAACGACAAAAACGAAGAAAAAGCGGTGGTCTCTCAGGGCAAGAGCAATAAAAAGCGCAGATTTCGCCCGAGAAATAAAAATAAACAAGAAAATTTAGACCAAAACGCGCAAAACGGCGAGCAAAAAGCTAGTCAAAGCGTGATAGATAATTTCTTTTTAGAGCCTTTTGACGGCGGCGAACAGCACGCGCAAAACGGCGAGCAAGCTAACGCTAACAAACAGAACGGTAAAAGAAATCGCAGTAAAAATGGCAAACAAAACTCCCAAAACGGCGCGCAAGGAGAAAATAAAAACGCTAACAAACAAACCGCTAACGCCGAAAATCAAACGGGCGAAGCTAAACCGAAAAAGCAGAGAAAGCCGAAGAAAAATTTACCCGCTAAGCTAAACGGAAACGAGCAGTGGCAGCAAGATATCGCCGCATCTATGGAGGCAAACAAGGCCGTCCATGAACTGCGCCTCGAACCGATGAAATACCTAAACTCGACCGATCACAGGATCCGCGTCACGCCTCTTGGTGGACTGGGCGAGATCGGCGGAAATATGACGATATTTGAGACCGACACGAGCGCGATCATCGTGGATAT
>CAURWB010000018.1:0-33153 GCA_963528245.1 uncultured Campylobacter sp.
TTACTGATATTGTTGATGAATAATTGATGAATTTATAAATTTAAAGGCGGATTTTCGGTCTCGGTGGGAGTTAAAAATTTATTCAACAAAAAATACAACGCCTATCAAAGCGTGCTAGAGGACATATACGAGCCCGCCGACGAGAGAAACTACTACGTAGAGTTTAAGTATGCCTACTAAAAACGGAGTTACGGCGGTTTTGGCGGTGCTTACGGCGCTGCTTTTTATATTTTCGCTTAGCCTCGGCGGAGCCGATATCTCGTGGCAAGATATCATCAAATTTGCAAGCGGCGGCGAGATAGACGAGATGAAGGAAACCATCCTGCTAGAAATCCGCCTGCCACGCGTCATAATGGCCTTTTTAATCGGCATGCTTTTAGCAAGCTCCGGCGTCGTCGTGCAAAGCGTATTTTTAAACCCGCTAGCAGACCCCTACATCATCGGCATCGCCTCTGCTGCGACCTTTGGCGCCGTGGCGGCCTATCTTTTAAAGCTGCCCGATTTTTACTACGGAGTGTTTGCTTTTTTTAGCGCGGCGATACTTTCGGTGCTGATCTTTAAACTCTCCAAAAAAGGCAAATCCATCGCCACGCTTCTTATCATCGGTATCGCATTTTCCTCGTTTTTGGGTGCGTTTACGAGCTTTGCGACCTACCTCATCGGCGAGGATAGCTTTAAGATAGTAGCGTGGATGATGGGCTACGTAGGCTCTGCAAACTGGGAAAAGATCGCCTACATCAGCGTTCCTCTCGTGCTATCTATGGCGTATTTTTACTTTAAGCGTTTTGAGCTAAACGTCATATTAAGCGGCGACGAGGAGGCTCAAAGCCTAGGCGTGGACGTAGAAAAGATGAAAAAACGCCTACTTATCGTTTCATCCTTAGCCGTGGCGTTTTCGGTAGCGTTTACGGGCATGATAGGCTTTGTGGGGCTTATAATCCCGCATACGCTGCGCATGATACTAAAAACCTCGAGCAACATCGTTTTGATACCCATTAGCGCCTTTGCGGGCGGGTTTTTCCTGCTGGCTTGCGACACCATAGGCAAAAGCGTCCTAAGCCCGACCGAGGTGCCTATCGGCGTGGTTACGGCGTTTTTCGGCGCTCCGTTTTTTCTATTTTTAGCTATCCGTTCAAGCAGGAGTATATAAGGTGAAAGTAGAAAAACTATGCTTTAGCTACGGCAAAAAAGAGATACTAAAAAACCTAAATTTAAGCCTCAAAAACGGTCGGTTCGTAGGGATTTTGGGGCCAAACGGCTGCGGCAAATCCACTCTTTTAAAAAATATCCTAAGAATTTTATCGCCAAATAGCGGCGTAATAACGCTAGAAAACAAAAAGCTGGAGGATTATTCGCTAAAAGAGCTGGCTAAAATTTTAGGCTTCGTCCCGCAAAAAACGGTTCTAAGCATGCCTCTAACGGTCGAGGATATCGTGCTAACGGGGCGCTTTTGTCATCTAAAAAGCCAGTTTAGCGGATACGACGCAAACGACGTAGCCAAAACCTACGAGATCATGCGCCTGCTTGACGTGGAAAGGTTTGCTAAACGCAGCGCCCACTCCCTAAGCGGCGGCGAATTTCAGCGCGTACTGCTAGCTAGAGCGCTAGTTAGCGAGCCAAAGATTTTGCTTCTTGACGAGCCTACGAGCGCGCTGGATCTAAACTACGGGGTTCAGATGCTAAAGATCTGCGAAAATTTAACTAGAGAGCTAAATTTACTCTCCGTAGCCGTGCTGCACGATCTAAATTTAGCCGCTATGTTTTGCGACGAGCTCGTGATGCTAAAAGGCGGCGAGATACGCTACGCAGGCACGGCAAAGCAGCTTTATACGAAAGAAATTTTATATGAAATTTACGGGCTAAACTGCGAAATTTTAGAACACGACGGTATGCCGTTCGTAGTGCCCGTAAAGCGATAAATTTACAAATCAAAATTTGAAAGGATTTTCTATGAAAAAAATAGCCGCACTTTTGCTTGCAGCCAGTTGTCTTTTGGCAAATTTAACCGCAAACACGCCCAAAAAGCTAGTCGTGCTAGACCCCTCGGTCGTCGAGATAGTCTATATGTTAGGCGCGCAGGATCAGCTAGCGGCCATCGCTACGCTTCAGTTTTCTAAAATTTGGCCGGAGGATCAAACCGTAAAGCTAAAAAGCGTAGGCACGTACACGAAGCCAAATATCGAGCAGATCGTCGAACTAAAGCCTGATCTTGTTATCACTAGCTTTCACTCGGCAAACGTAAACGAGAGCCTTGCTAAATTTAACCTAAAAACCCTCACGCTAAAAGCAGATAGCGTCGGCGATATCTACAAAAATATCGAAGAAATCGGCAAAGTAACGGGCAAAGAGCAAAAAGCGAGCGAAGTCGTAAGCGAGATAAAATCCAAACTCGACTCCTTTGCAAACAGCGAGGTGAAGGGCAAAAAAATACTCGCGGTATTTTCCTCGACGCCGCTTACGGGCTTTAGCTCAAAGACGCTGCCGGGCGATATCTTTAACAAACTCGGACTAAAAAACATCGCCGATAACGTAGAAGGCTCTACTCCGATCGTATCGACCGAGTTTATCTTATCGCAAAATCCGGACTTCATCGTCGTTATCGGCGGTATGGGCGGCGACGGCGAAAATTTCCTAAAACAAAATCCGGTGCTTAAAAAAACGACCGCCGCCAAAAACGGCAAAGTACTCACCGTGCCCTCCTCGATGCTGCTTAGAGGAACGCCTCGCATAGGCGAAGCCGTAGATAAATTTTACGAGATGCTAAGTAAATAATGCGCTATTTTCTAGTCTCGCTCGTTTTAAATTTAGCTCTGCTTTTTTTGCCGTTAAACTCGCGCCAGATAGAGAGCGCAAAACCGCAAGAAACGATAAAGATAAAGCTAAATTTGACGCAAGAAGAGCCTAGCAAAGAGACTAGAGAGTATGTGCTGCCTCAAAGCGCCGAGCCGCTAGAAAAACCTATGGAATGGCTGCAAGAAACGCAGCCCGAGCCGGTCAAATTTGAGCCCGAGCCCGAAATTTTACAGCCCGAGCCAAAGCCGGTAGAGCCGGAACCCAAAAAGCCAAAGGAGGAGAAAAAGCAACCCCCAAAGCACAAAATAAAAAAGCAAATCTCGCCAAAGCCGGCGCAAACGGTAAAAGACGAGCCTAAATTTGAACCGACGCCCGCGCCGAGTCAAATTTTACCCGACGAGCAAAGCGCGCTACCTAGCTCAAATTTAACTCCCGCAAAGCAGCCCGCCGCGCAAAATAGCGGCGAAGCAAAAGAGCAAAACGCATGCAAAGAGGGCGTGGGCTTTACCGTGGCGCGCGAGCCCGAGGCCAAATATCCCAAAAAAGCGCTCATGCTGCGACTGGACGGGACGTTTAGAGTCGAAGTGGATTTTAAATTTGACGGAGAGATAAAGATAATAGCCGTTCGCGGGAAAAATAAAATTTTTAACGACGAAGCGGTGAAAATAACAAAGGAGTTAGAAATTAAAGCGTTAAAAAATATTTCGAATTGTATAATTACCAAACCTTACGAGTTCAAAACGGAGGAATAGATGTTTGAAACCAGACAAAAGGGGCACGCAGGGCCGACGCGTCCCAAAAAAATAAAAATGGCGACTAACGCCGAGGTCGAGAAATTTCTAAACGAGGAGCTGCCGACGCAAAAGGACGGCGTGATATACATCCACGTGCCATTTTGCGATAATATCTGCTCGTTTTGCTCGATGAACCGCACGAAGCTAGAAGACGAGCTAGACAGCTACACGCAGTATCTACTGGGCGAGACCAGGAAATACGGCAAATTCCCGTATCTACAAGCTAAAAATATCCGCAGCGTCTATTTTGGCGGCGGAACTCCTACGATACTAAAAGAAAAGCACCTAGAGCCCATTATCGCGGCTCTGCGATCGAGCTTTAATATTGCCAAGGACTGCGAATTTAGCCTAGAGAGCACTCTGCACAATCTAAATTTAAGCAAAGTGCGCCTGCTAGAAAGCCTAGGCGTAAACCGCTTTAGTATCGGCGTGCAGACCTTTTCGGATAAAGGCCGCAAGCTGTTAAACCGCGTCCACGACAAAAAAGGCGCGATAGAGCACCTAAAAATGATCAAGCAAAATTTTAGCGGCATGGTTTGCACGGACATTATCTTTAACTACCCAGAGCAAACGATAGACGAGGTGCTAGAAGACGCTCGCCTAGTCGATGAGCTAGAGATCGACAGCACGAGCTTTTATTCACTTCAGCTTTTTGAGAAATCAGAGCTCGCAAAGACGGTCTCGCAGGACTACTACGACGTGAACTACGAGCATAAGCTGCACAACGCTTTCTTTGAAAAGCTGCTAGGCACTGGCAACTACGAGGTGCTAGAGCATACCAAATTTAACCGCATAGGCCGCGACCGCTATCAGTATATCCGCCTAAGCCACGAGGGCGCCGATATCCTGCCGTTAGGTAGAGGCTCTGGCGGAAGGCTAGGCTACTACGATATCTACAACGCAAAAGAAAAAATGCGTATGATAAACAAAGTAGACGATAAACAGCGTGCCGAAGCGCGGCTAAAAAACCTCTTTATGTACCCAAAAATCGACCTCGCGCAGGTAAAAAGCCTGGTTAGCGATGAAACGTTTAACGCGCTAATGGAGTTTTTCAAAAAATGCGAAAGCAAAGGCTATATGCACATAGAAAACGGCTTTTTAAACTACACAACCGACGGCGTATTTTGGGGTATGTCGATCGGCACTGAAGTAGCAAATATCTCACAAAAGGACTTTGAATGAAAAAAATAGTTATCTACACGAGCGCGACCGGAAATACCGAGAAAGTCGGTCTTGCCATAGCAAACGAGCTTGGCTGCGAGGCGGTCAAATTTAGCGAGGATCTGCATCTGGATTTGGATCGCTACGACTTTATCGCGCTTGGATTTTACGTCGATAAGGGCGATGCCGAGCCTAAATTTAAACGCTTTTTGCGCGAGATAAAGGGCAAAAAAGTGGGCGTATTTATGACGCTAGGCATGGATCCCGAGCACGAGCACGCGATGAACTGCCTAGAAAAGGCAAAAGTCGTATTGCGCGAGGGCGAAAATGAAATTTTACGCGAGTTTTACTGTCAAGGCGCAATCGATCCAAAAGTCATCGAGCAGCTACGCAAAATGGGCGAAGCAGCGCCAAACGACCCGCGCTACGCCGTAACTCCGGAGCGCGAAGCCAGATGGGCTAGAGCCGCAACTCACCCAGACGCAAACGACCTAGAAAACGCTAAAGCAGCGTTTAAAAGGATATAAAATTGCCGCCGCCTGGCGGTCAAATTTGCCCTAGCGGCGTAAATTTATGCGTTAAATTTAGAGTACTTATCTTTTAAATTCGCAAATTCACGTTTTATTTTTAGCTTTTATTTAAATTTATCGAGATTAAAATTTTGATAAATTTTACACACCGAAACTCGAGTCTTGAAAACGCGAAATTTAAATTGGTTAAATTTGATACTATCGTGCCGTGTATTTTTAAATTTAATTATTAAAATATGCGACGCTTTGCGCGAGCAAAGCAGTGTCGCCACCTTAAACGTGCAGTGGGGTTAGAGAGGGCTTGGGAGAGGAAGGGGCGACGCTCTACTTCGCTTCACTCGTAGCTGCAAGCAGACCGTAAGTAGAATCCCCTTCCTCTCCCAATAAAAGAGGAAAGCTTTAATTTTTTAGAAGCTACAAATACGTAAAGTTAAATTTGACGAAAATAAAATTAGCGCCATAAAGATGCAAATCTCGGCAAGTAAAATTTACAATTTTAACTTCAAATTTGAACGTCAATAATTAAGGCAACGTATCGTGAGATGACTTTTAATGATTTCACTTCGTTGCCCTTGCAAGGCAAGCCGCAAATTTATCGCCAAATCCTCCTTAATACATTAAATAAGCCAAAACTCGCTATAATCTCCTAAAAAATCAAAAGGAAAATTATGATACAAACTTGTTTATTTCCCGCTGCGGGCTACGGCACGAGATTTTTGCCTGCGACCAAATCGCTGCCAAAAGAGATGCTGCCGATCCTCACAAAACCGCTAATCCACTACGGCGTGGACGAGGCGCTGGAGGCCGGCATGAAAAACATGGCCTTCATCACCGGTCGCGGCAAACGCGCGCTGGAGGATTATTTTGATATTAGCTACGAGCTAGAGCATCAGATATCGGGTACGAACAAAGAACACCTACTCGTCGATATCCGCGAACTGATGGCTCGATGCACGTTTTCATTTACGCGTCAAGAGAGCATGAGAGGCCTAGGAAACGCCATCCACACGGGCAAAGTCCTCGTGCGAGACGAGCCGTTTGGCGTAGTGCTGGCCGACGACCTGTGCATCAACGAAGATGGCGAAGGCGTGCTATCTCAAATGGTAAAAATCTACGAAAAATACCGCTGCAGCATCGTCGCGGTGATGGAAGTTCCGATCGAGCAGAGCAAAAACTACGGCATCGTCACAGGCCGCGCGATCGAGGACGATCTGCTGATGGTTAGCGACATGGTCGAAAAACCAGACCCCAAAGAAGCTCCGAGCAACCTAGCCGTCATCGGCCGCTACATCCTGACGCCTGATATTTTCACGATCCTAGAGCGCACCAAACCCGGCAAGAACGGCGAAGTGCAAATCACCGACGCGCTAAAAGAGCAAGCCAAAGACGGCATGGTGTTAGCATATAAATTTAAAGGTAAGCGCTTTGACTGCGGTAGCGTCGATGGCTTCGTGCAGGCGACAAATTTCTTTTACGAGCTAGGCAAAAATGCTAAAAAATGAGTTATTTTTCGAAAAAACTCCGCTAAGCGCGATCAGCTCCTACGCCAAGCGCATGAATGACGAGCTAAAAGGCGGCGAGATCGGCTACTATCACCTGCCCGAAATCGGCGCAAATTTACTAAGCGAAATCGCCGAGTTTGAAACGACGCTCGCGCACGTAAAAAGCGTAGTGCTAGTAGGCATCGGCGGCAGCAGTCTGGGCGTCAAGGCGCTAAAAACGATGCTCTCAAGCGCAAAAAGGAGCCGTGAGCGTGAGCTTTATTTTCTTGATAACGTAGATGCATTTAGCTTTGAGAATGTTTGCGAAAGCATCAAATTTAACGAGACGCTTTTTATCATCTCGTCAAAATCGGGTACTACGATCGAGACAATCACGCTATTTAAGTGCATTTTGGAGCGCTTTAAGCCCTCAAATTTGAGTGCAAATTTTATCGTCATAACAGACCCCGCCTCGCCGCTAGAAGCCTACGCCAAGCAAAACGGCATCAAATTTTTTAATATACCTAAAAACGTCGGCGGTAGATTTAGCGTGCTTAGCGCGATCGGTCTGGTACCGCTAATGCTATGCGGATACGACGCGGCGGCGCTGCTAGAGGGCGCGCGGGCGTGCAAAAAGCGTTTTTTAGAAGACGGCGACGATACGCTGCTACAAAAAGCCTACCACTACGCGACTCACAAAAACGCCAAGATCAACGTGATATTTAGCTACGGCGATAGGTTTTTGGAGTTTAACGACTGGTACGTGCAGCTGTGGGCGGAGAGCTTGGGCAAGAAAAAGGGCTACAAACGCTACGGACTCACGCCCGTCGGACTCATCGGCTCGCGCGATCAGCACAGCTTTTTGCAGCTCATCATGGACGGCGCGAAGGACAAAACGGTAAGCTTCATCAAGGTAGCCGTCGCGGACGCAAACACGGCGATACCGAGCATTAGCCTAAACGGCCTTGAGGGCTGCGACTTCGTAAACGGGCTAAATTTGGGCGAGCTAATCAACGCCCAGTGCAGCGCCACCATGCATGCGCTCGTGCAAGAAGGCATCAGCGTGGACGTCATCGAGCTTGAGCGGCTAGACGAGGCGAGCGCGGGATTTTTGATTTATTATTTCGAACTTCTCACGTCGGCTACTGGCATAATGCTAGGCATAAACACTTACGATCAGCCGGGCGTCGAGGTCGGCAAGCGCATACTAAAGACGATGCTAACAGCAGGAAAATAAAGGCTGCGGCGTAAATTTATGCGGATTTTGCTTTATGAAGCTGCGGCAAATAAGCCGTTAGTCTCGCAATTTTTTGAGCTGACGGCTCAAATTTGCGGTATGTCGGCAAATTTGAGTTAAATTTGTCGTGGCTTTATTTTGGCAAATTTTAGGCGGAAATTTAGTGCGCATTTGTCAAATGTCGGCAAATATACAACAAGCTACTTCTTTGTGACGCGACTTTTTATTTTTGTAGCGTTGATAACTCGAGGCGTAAATTTGGTGCGACATTGCGCGATCTTTAGCCTTTACTAAAGTCGTGCGAATAAAATTTATCAGTAAATTTGCTAGATTTTACTTTTCTGATACCGCTGATTTGATCATAAATATTATTTAGCAAACGCGTTTATAGACGAATTTAACAGCTTCCACCATATATCATCCTATAATTTGTAACATAAACTTCTAGCCTTTTGTCCTCTCATTACTAAAACTTCCTTTTTGGTTATTTTTGGCATATTTAGTGAAATTTAAAGGCCTACCAAAGAACGTGGACCTATTCGATCAAAAAAATTTTTATACCCCGTAGTAATCTTTATCAACACTTGACAAAGTAATGTATTCTAAATTCTCAAAAAGTCTTCACAAACAATAATTTTTATTATTTGCAAATTATTTTTCTTTAAGTTTTATATGCTATAATTTCGTCACAAATCAAATCAAAGGAGACAAAATGTCAAAAGTTGTTACCCAGTTAAATCAAATCCAAGCTGACGCTCATGCGTTATTCGTTAAATTTCACGACTACCACTGGTACGTAAAAGGTATTCAGTTCTTTAGCGTACACGAATACACCGAAAAAGCGTACGAAGATATGGCAGAGATATTTGATGACGTCGCTGAGCGCGCTATACAGCTAGGCGGTAGAGCTATCACCAAAACAGAAGAGCTAAACAAGTTAGCTCATCCAAAAACAGATAACAAAGATAGCTACACCCCAACCGAGGTTTTAAAAGGCGTTTTGGCCGAGTACGAGCACTTGCTGGGCGAATTTAAAAAGCTAGAAGAAGTCGCTGAGGAAGCAAAAGACAGCACGACCGTAACTATGGCGCAAGATCAAATCGCCAAATACGAAAAAGCTATCTGGATGCTAAAAGCTACTTTAGCTTAATTTTTGGGGCGCAAGCCCCTTTTTCTATTCTTTTTTCTTTCAAATTTTAATTTCTACAAAATATCAACTTAGTTGTCTTTAACATTTTCAAAACAAGCAGAAACTTAATACTCCAAAAATCAACTTAAGCTCAACGGAGCTTAATACAAACATAGATAGTATTAAGTTGCAATGAGAACTATATTTTTAAAAAGTAACGAGCCAAGTGAAGTTAAACAATAAGCATATAGTTCGTTTCAGAATTTCAGAGACGAAATTTAGAGAATTTTATAATATTTTTCATTTAGTATAGAAGATAATAAAATAGCGGATTTTACTAAAATCTTAGAAAAAAGAATCAACAAAACAACTAAAAACATCAGAATTTTAGTATGAAAAAAGTGCGAGCTCTTGAAGAGTAACAAGCGCAGCGAAGCTAAAATAAGTAATTTTAGCGACAAGATAGAGATTGACTATAGCCATTTAAAAGCAAGGAAGGTAGGGGTAAATAAAACACATGTATTCGGAAAGCCAAAGCATGACGGCAAGATCTATACCCAAATAATTAAAAACTACTCTACAAATGAACTAATACCGATACTATAATTTATTGAGACCATTGGAAACGCCTATGATGGTTAGGTTAATTAGCGAGCAAAGACTCGTTGCAGAGTAAAATATTCAAAGAATGAACTAGTTTGCTATTTTGCAAGAAGCCAGCAGTAAAACCACATAAAAGGTCGAGAAAATTTTGGGATTATGTTAGATTGTCTAAATTTAAAAGAATCTTCTCTAAAGCATAGTAACACCGTAGTGACTACAGGAAGTCTAAGAAAAAGAGAGTTTTTGCTTCATTAAAAGAGCGTGAATTTAGGCTCAATAACAGTAAATATACAAAAACTTTCTATCATATTTTACCAAAGATGACAAGAGAGAATCCTCCTTAACTTATCTTGAGCCTAAAATTAGTTTATCATATAATGTAGTGATTTGGATGTTTTATTTGGGTGTTTTTGCTTGCAAATTTTATCAAGTACTTTTTAGATAACTTTAAAAGTCAAGTAAGGATTTGTACCTTATTTTTTTGAAAAGTATAACATAAAGACCCATAGAAAGGATATATCTCGGGATAAACCCGAGATATTTAAAATTAGAATGTGTATTTAGCTTGGAATCTTAGCTGTTTAGTCTTGTCTTTTGAGTCATCTTGGTGCTTGTTAATCTCATACGCATAGAAGCTTGAGAACTGAAGTTTAGCACTATAGTCATAAGTTAGTCTTGCTACATACTCTTGATATTTCTCTTTATCGCCTGAAGCAAGTTTAACTTTACCGTTAGAGTAATCGCCGCCCACTCTAAATTTCTCAGCAAAAGTGTATCCTGCCTTTAAGAACCAGAAGTTTGCTTTACCCTCAAGAGCAGTATAGTCAAGAGCAGATTTTATCTCGCCTACATCTATGAATGAACCTTGATCCTCTAAGCTTACAAAACCTTTAGCTTTGTCGTGAACTTTGTAGCCTATATAACCGGCAGCTACATCAGCGCCAAATACTTTTGTACCAAGCTCACCTGCATAGAAATCCGTATCTTTAAAGTTAACGCCAACATTATTGTCTATATCAGCGTGTGCATATTGAACTTGAGCGCCAATATTTACATCATCAGTAACATTAAGACTAAAGTTTACGTCACCTATGATGAGGTTAACAGAATCAACCAAAGATGCATACCATAGTTGGAAGCTTACCGGATCATAAGAGCCAATAGCGGCTACCGCATATAGGTTGTTATTAAAGATACCAGGGGCATTAGTGTAAATAGCGCCATCGCTCTCGCCGTTATTTTCTAATGCATCAAAAGCAAATGCAGTTAGAGTCAAGCCTGTAATATCTCTATTTTCAACTCTGACGCCAGTGCCTACAGCATCATCAGTAAAGAATGAACCTATGGTTTGCTTGCCTGCAGTTATTGTAGTGTTACCTACGTTATATCCAAGGTAAAATTCTTTTACGTTAAATGGACTTGTTGTATCTGTTCTATCGCTGCGTCCATCTGCATTAAAAGCTGAGCTATCATTAGAGTTGTATCTAAGCGTCAAAACACCAAAGAAATTATCATCTAAAGCAGCTTTAAAAGAAAATTCTGATTTAAATTGGTGATGTGCAGTCGTATTATCTTTTACGCCGTTAGCTTGCTTAACTGTAACGTTATTATATCTATATCTTGCATATCCAGAAAGATCTACATTTTTGATCGCCTCTTCAAGCGGCGTAGCACTCGCTACAGTTGAAAAAGCACCTAGTGCAACCAAAGCAGCCAATGAAATTTTAGCAATTTTCATTATTTTCTCCTCAAATAAGATTTAATATTTTAGAATCTTAACATAATGTAGCCTTTAACAAGCTTAAAAATTTTATATTTCTTTGGAATATTACCGAGCGTTTACTAAAATATACTATAGAGATTTAAAATTTGAAATATTTTTAACATGCCGAGCCAAATCGACTCGGCAAATTGGATTATTTTAAGTAGCTTCCTTGAGTAGGAGTAGTAGAGACGTCAGAGTTTTCCTGTTCGCTTCCCTTATATTGCAAAGCATCTTTGCCTTTTAAAAAGGCAATAATTGCCCCAAGATCGCTATATTTTGTTTTGGCGGCAACGGTTTTCATTAGATTTCTCATATTTCCGCCATAGTCAGAATCGTTTAGATAACCAGAAAAAGCAGCCTCTATATCCTCTGCACTTACTTTAGTTAACTTTTTGGATGTGCCATAAGCTCTTTTATTCCCATCTTCGCCGTGACAAGAAGCGCAATTTTTAGCATACAGTTCGCGACCTTTTTCCACGCTATACCTTCTTTTGGTATCTACGCCGATATTTAAAAACTTGCCGCCACTATCAGTCTCAGGAGCTTTTTCATAAACGTTTATACTTATATTTTCGTCTTTAGAATATTTTTCTACCAAACTTTTTAGCTCTTTTGCAAATTCACCCTTTGCCTCGAATATATAACTCGGCTCGTCTACAGCATTTAAAGAAAAAGTCAAAAGACATGCTAAAAGCGAAAAATGCATAAATTTCATGAAAAACCTTTTTGATAAATTTAAAAATCCCAAGCAAGGGAAATTTTGCTTGGGATTATAGCATAAAACTAGCTTTTTTGATTAGAAGCTGTATTTGGCTTCGAATCTTATGCGGTCGTGTTTATTTTTATGATCTCCGTCTTTTTCTTTAGCTGCTGCATAGAATGTAGAGAAATTAAGCTTTTTGCTGTAAGCATAGCTGCCGCCGACGTTCCACTCGTCTCTATCAACTCTCTTATTGTATCTATAGCTATAGCCTTTACCGTCTATATAGTTAGCATACAAACCAAATTCATTAAATTTATATGACGCTCCGATAAACCAATAGTCGTTTTTGCCTTTGATATTGTTATAGTATTGAGCGCTACCGTTCATTACAGAGTTAAGTAATTTGCCCGGATTGATTAATTTGCCGTTATCTTCAACAGTTACGAAAGATTTTTTATCGTCTTTGGCCTTATAGTAGATATAACCAGCATTTAAACCGACTCCGGCAAATCCTACGTCACCTTTAGCAGCAAAGAAATTTGCATCGCCAAAGTTATTGTCGTCTGATTCGTTGTGAACATATTGTGCTTGTAAGCCTAGTTTTACTGCATCTAGATCAAATTTCAAAGCCGCATCAGCTGCAAATAAATTTGCGGTATCCTCAAGGTATGCCCACCAAGCTTTAAAGTTTACAGGATCATAGCTTCCCATTGCACCCACGCCATAGTAGTTAAGGCTTTTTGATCCTGCTAGGCCTGATAGTAGTCGACCGTCATAGTCAATGCTATCGGTTTCAAGTGCGTCAAAAGCAACACCAACCAAAGTAAGACCTGATATATCAGTGTTTTGTACTCTTAAGCCAGTTCCTACCAAATCATCGTCAAAATATGTTTTAACAAATTGCTTGCCAGCTGTTATTGTAGTATTGTTTATGTTGTAGCCAAGATAAAATTCTCTTACGCCAAATGAGCTTGTAGTATTGGTGGTATCGCCATTAAATCCAGAACCGTCACTTGCTGCGTATCTTAGACCCAAAACACCAAAGAAGTTGTCGTCAAGAGCAGCCTTAAAAGTACCTACAAATCTGAAGTTATGATTTGCATTATTTTTGTTGAATGCGCCTGGCATACCATTCCAGCGGACTTTATTGTGAGTATATCTATATCTTGCAAATCCAGAAAAATCTACATCTTTAATAGCTTCTTCAAGCGGAGTAGCATTTAAAGTAGAGAAAGCGCCTAGCGCAACCAAAGCAGCTAAAGAAATTTTAGCGAGTTTCATAAGTTCTCCTTTATAAAAGTTTTATAGTTATAATTTTAGCACAAAATCGGTCGTGGTAAGCTTAATGCAAAAATTTGACATAAATAATCATAAAACACGAATATATCAAGCTGTTTTAAGGCTATTTTTGATACTTAATATTATTAAAATAAGAATACTGCCAACAAAGCTTAAATATGAAAGCTTAATTTCAAGGATTTTTGCGAGATAAAAAGATAAAAAAGGGGACGCACATCCCCTTCTTAAAAGGAGTTCTAACTTTGATTGCTTGTGAGAATTATAAAATATTTCGGTAAATCAACGGCTAATCAAAGCTGATATTTTCACTTTTTGGAACGTCTATTAGAATTTTTTTGTTACTTTCTTGTTGCTGTGGGCTTTTTGTTGAGCTTGAGCTTTTGAATTTCGGCGCTTTTTTTACTTTATGCGTAACATGATGCGCTCCGCTTTTTATAAGTAGCATCTCCGTAACAAGACCGCCCGAAACGCTGGCATAAACGGTATCTCCGCTAGAAAAGTAAAATTTGTCCGCACAATACTTGCCGCTAGGTAGTTTACCGTTTGAAGTGTCGATTGATTTTATATCATAGCAGTATTTGCCGCCGTCGTAGGTTACGCTTGATATCACGCCGCGCAATGAGCCCTTAGCGGGCGCAGATTTTTGAACGACTGGTTTTTGGACGACTTTTGGTGGCGGTTTTTGCTCAAAAAAAGCGCAACCACTAAAAACCAGCAAAACGGCGGCTAAATTTAAAAACTTAAGCCTGAACACTAAGGACGTTCCCGCCGAGTTCGGCTATTCTTTTATCTACGGCTTGCGTCGCTTTTTCTATCGTTTTTTGGGAAATTTCAGGCAGTTTACCACCCCAAATTTTCTCAGCCTCTTTAAAGCCCCTTAGCATGCCTTCTTTTCCGGCTTCGAGCTTTTGCAAGTCGTCTCCTGCGGCGCTAATGATAAAATTTGAAATCCTATCCGCAGTATTTGCGATACCGAAAAATCCATTTTCGCTCACTAGATCATTAGCTTCGCTTTGGCTTAGTTGCGTTATAGGCTTGCCCTCGTAGCCGATAGATTTAAAATCGACGCCCGATAAGATATCGTTTAGGGAATTTATGCTTTTGTTTTGAGCGCCGAAAATGTCGCTAAATTTTGCAGAACCGTTAAAGGCCGAAACCTGAGATAAGAAATTTGAGCTCGAATTTGAGTCCGCTCTAGCCTGAAAGTGCGACAAATAGCTATTTGTTAGCTGTTTTACGTCGATATTTGCGTAGGCTTCTTGCATCCTTTTTATATTTTCATTTTGATCTACGCTTGCCGTGTTTTGGACGTTTTGCACGTCGTAGCGAGGTTGCGGGATGTATGGATCTTGGCTTAAACCGTTGATGCTTTGCATGTCTTATCCTTTAAATTTTATCCATATTATATATCGTCAAATTTAGGATAAAGTTAACGGGTAAAAATTTATTTTACCCTATCGCCGACGTGGCCGTTATATACGATGTCCTTGGCATCGACGTTTTCGTCGAGTAAAATTTCGCTTATCTTGCCGCTTTTTTTAATGCTTTCGATATCTTGTTGCAAATCCTCTTGATAGCTGTATATCATCGCGGCTCCAGCTACACCCTCTACGCCCTCTAGCTCTTTAAAAAGCTCTATTTCGCCGTCTAAATTTTCCGCACTCATTACGACTACGATTTTGCCCTCTTGCGCAGCAATAACCTCGCAGCCTTTTACTTGCTCGATTCTTTTGGCTACCTCGGCGGCTTCGTTTCCATCTTTGGTATATACTATTGCACTTGATATGTTCATTTTACGCTCCAAAATTTAACCTCTTTTTCGTACGCGACGCTGATTAGCCTGCCGCTATCGGAGAGGTAAATTTCATTTAAAATTTGCTGTCCGGTTTTTACGGTCGCGAGTTTTGTTTTGCTTGCGATGTCATAAACCAGGATATCGCTCTCTTCGCCGTTCATATACGCTAGCGTTTTGGCGTCGTCGCTAAGCCCCGTCGCATAAACGATAAAATCGGACTTAAAATAGCTCATAGCGCCGTTAAAAACGCCTGCTTGTTTGTCGATGCAGCCCACGGCTACGACGTCATTTTTGTAGTCGATGTCGTACATGTTGTCTTTAAAGAAATTTAGCGTTTGTTCGGTTTGGCGAGTTTTTAGATTATAGATATAAATCACGCCGCTTTCGGCTCCGATAGCGATTTTGTCGCGGGTTTTGTTGATCTCAAAATCAACGTAAAGCGCGATAGAAAATTTATGTTTAAAGACCGCTTTTTTGCTCTCTAGGTCGATGTAGTAAATTTCATTGCCAAAATCCGATACTACCGCCGTTTTTTCATCTATGAAAAAGGCTTTTTTGGCGGATTTGTTAGCTAGATGCATATTGCTAACCTCGCTCCAGCCGTCATTTTCTTTTTTAAAAACGTACAAATATCGCTCGTTGTAATCCATCTCGGTTAAAACCAAAAGCATGTCGCCCAGCCGGTCGATGCTAAAAATTTTTGCTGGCTCTTTGTCGCTAAAGTGCGTTTTGACCGTGCGAAATTTGATCGGTTCTAAAAATTTATCCGCCTTTATGTCGTAGATATCAAGCTCGCTGCCGTCCGTGCCCAGATATAAAATTTCATCTATCAAATTTGAGCTTATCACGTTTGCGCCCGCTTTTATGACCTTGTCCGGTTGCGAGATCTCAAGCGGTACCGCCGCTAAATTTGCGGTCAAATTTAAGCAAAAAATCGCCGTAAAAAATAAAATAAATTTTCTCATAACGCCTCCATTTTGATACTATTCGCGAAGCAAACTTCCATACATTGCGCGCAGCCCGTGCATTTTTGATTTATGCTCGGGCGAAAAACGCCTAAAAAATCGATCGCTCTAAATTTGCAAACATCCTGGCAACTACAGCAAATCGTGCCGTTCCACGCAAGACAACTATGTACGTCGATAAAAATTTTAGCTTCGATTTTAGCTGCAAATTTTAAATTTAAAACCTCTCGTCCCGCCTCTTCGCAAGCGAGCGCGCACTCTTTACAAAAGTTGCAACCCAAGGACTTAAATTTAAAATTTACTCTCTCGTTTTCAAAATTCAAAAGCTCTCTGTCGCAAGCGCTAACGCAAGGCGCTTCGCAATCCACACAATTAAATTCGCCGCAAAAATAAGGCGGAGCGATAAATTTTTGAGCGGTTTTGCCGCCCAAAAATTTAGTAAATAGCTCGCGTCTAGATACGCTCACCTAACGCCTTCGTTTAGTACGTCTAATAGATTGGAATGCTGAGATGAGTTAGCATCGCGGTACTCAGGCTTGAAGTTATTTTTAAATTTAGCTTCTACGTTGGCCTGCGGTACGTGGCACGTAGTGCAGTTAAAGCGGTCGTCGCTAAGCTTGCCCTCAAGGTCTTTTTTGTTCCTTATGCTATAAAGGTGCGATTTAGGGATCGGAGTCGCGCCGACGTCTTTTGCGACTTCGGGCATGTGGCAGCTAACGCACATATTATTATCTGCCGTAATAGGGATGAGTCCTTCTAAATCATGGGGGATTAGCGGCGGAGCGTTTTCAAAAGAGCGGTCGTATCTTTTTGATTCGCCCGCGGCCGGTTTGGTCCAGTTGATATCGGCTAGCTTTATATCGTCTTCGTCGATGACATCGTTAGCGGCGCGCAAAATATTTAGGTCTTTGGCGTCTTTACCGTCTTTTAGCTTTACTTTTTCTTTTTTATCGGAGTTAGTTTTTATCTGCTCCGTTTTTTGAGTTTGCGCGGAGCTAGATGATTTTTGCTCTTCTTTAGCTTCGGCACAGCCCGAAAATATGAGGATGGCGCATACCAATCCCGCCAAAATTCTCGCCTTCATTGATTTTTCTCCTTTAAATTTCTAATGTTAAATTTTAAAGCATCGTCGCCGCAAACGTCGATACAGCGTCCGCAGCTAATGCACTCGCTAGATTTTATAAATCCGCTTTGCTTGCCGATAATGCCCAGCACTTGATTTTCGGGGCAAATAAGCTTACATTTCATGCAGTTGGTGCAATTACCTGCATTATGTTCTATGCGTAAAAGCGAAAATTTGCCGACGACCGCGTAAAAAGCGCCCAGAGGGCAGAGCTTTGAACAAACGAGTCTATCGCCCAAAAATGCGTCTATCGCAAATAACCCAAACGCAACGAATAGCCAAAGCACACCGCCGTAGATAATGCCGCGCTGCACGATACCTATGTAACTAACGCCCTCAAATGCCGGCGCGCCCGTAACTAACGATAAAAAAAGCGTAAACGCAAGGATATAATATCTCGCGTCTCTCGTAAAATTTACGAATTTTTTATCTTTGTCGTAGCCTAGCTTTACCCTAAGCCAGCGAGCCGTTTCGGTGATGATATTTACGGGGCAAATCCAGCTACAAAAGGCTCTAGGAGCGATAAAAGCATAAAAAGCTAGTATTATCCCCGCTCCTAAAACGGCGGTAGAGCCGATAGAAAAACCCGCTAAAAACAGCTGCAAAACCGCAAACGGATCGCTAAGCGGAACGACCCCAAATAGCAAAGACGAGCTAAGATTGCCTTGTAAAATTTTAACTCCGTAATAGTTACTCGCAAAAAATAGAGCCAAAATCAAAATTTGACTTATTCTTCTTAAAATCAAATATTTCATAGCAAATCTCCGCCGTTTAGATAGTCGTTTAGCTTTTTATCATCGCCTTTAAAATCTTTCGGCGTTACGTCTTTTAGCTTTTTGTCTTGCCCTTCGATCCAGCCTTCGACGTATTGCTCATTGCTAGATCCCAGCCCTATTTCGCGCGGAAGTACGAAAATAGAAGCCTTAGGCGTCACGCAAACTTGCTCGCACATACCGCAGCCAGTGCAGTAGTCAGCATCCACGACCGGTTTAAAAAACGCATGCTTTTGCGTTCGCTCGTTGCGAACGTATTCAAGCTTTAACGCCTTGTCTATCAAAGGGCAAGCGCGGTAGCAAGCGTCGCAGCGAAGTCCTTCGTAAGCGATGCAAAAATTAGGATCTAGCACCGCTATACCCATTTTAGACTTATTTATATTTAGCTTGCCGTTATCTTCGCTTACCAGCTTCACGTCTAACGCACCCGTCGGACAGGCGACCGTGCACGGGATGTCCGGACACATATAGCACGGAATTTTACGCGGCGTAAAAAACGGAGTGCCGTAAGGCAATCCGTCGTCTAAATCCGCAAGCTTAAGCGTATCCCAAGGACAGGCTTCTACGCACAGCCCGCAACGTATGCACTCGCTAAGAAAATTTTTCTCTTTTAGCGCGCCGGGCGGTCTGATGAGTAGAGTTTGGGCTTTAGCCGTCGTTTGCGTACTCCAGATGAAACCGCCCGCGAGAACCAAACTAATCGCTTTTAACCCGAATTTTAAAGCCTCTCTTCTATTTTGCATTATTAAGCCTTGTAAATTTTAACCGCACATTTTTTATAGTCGGTCTCTTTTGAGATCGGGCAAGTCGCATCTAAGCAGACTTTGTTGATATATACGTTTTCATCGAAAAACGGCACGTACACTAGGCCCGAAGGGGTTTTGTTTCGTCCGCGAAGATCAATTCTTGCTTTTACCTTGCCGCGGCGAGACTCAACCCAAACTACGTCGTTATGTTGTAAATTTAGCTTTTGCGCATCGCCCTCGTGCATATAGCAAAGCGCCTCTGGAACAGCACGGTAAAGCTCAGGAACGCGCATAGTCATAGTGCCTGTGTGCCAGTGCTCCAAGACGCGGCCCGTACATAGCCAGAAAGGATACGTAGTATCAGGCATCTCGCACGGATCCATATAAGGGCGGAAGAAAATTTTAGCCCTATTAGCGATAGAAAATTTCTCGTCGCCGCTAGTTACTTTTGCTAGATCGCCTTTTTGCAACTTGGCTTTTTTATTTCCGTAGAATGCAAACTGCTTGCCGTCTTCGGCATATTTTTTGGCATACGGATCGTATTTGGCGTTAAATCTCCACTGAGTTTCTTTACCGTCTACGACGGGCCACCTTAGTCCGCGCACTTTGTGATAAGTATCAAAGTCGGCTAGATCGTGTCCGTGACCGGAGCCAAATTTGCGGTAGTCTTCCCAAAGGTATTTTTGGATGAAAAATCCGTATCCCTCAAATACCTTTCCGTCTGAGCCGACGATTTTTCTGCTATCGCCGAAAACTTCGGAGTTATCGAAATCTTCCATTATAGCGTCTTTTGCAGGATAGCTCTTAGCCTCTTCGTTTGCGAAAAGCACGTCAAATAGCGTATCTTCTTCGCTATAACCCATGGCTTTTGCCTCGTCTAGCACGCTTGGAAGCGTTAGCTTATCGTCCACTTTTTGTTCGCCCCAAACCTCTTTTAGCTTAAAGCGCTTAGCAAATTCCAGCATTTGCCACGTGTCGCTCATCGCTTCGCCTACCGGAAGGACTTGTTGTCTCCAGTGCTGCGTTCGGCGCTCAGCATTACCGTACGCGCCCCATTTTTCGTAAATCATCGCAGTAGGTAGGATCAGGTCGGCAACCTTAGCCGAGATGCCAGGATACGGATCTGAAACGATGATAAAGTTATCCATCTCGCGAGCGGCTTTTATCCAGTGGTTTGCGTTTGCGGTATTTTGCCACGGGTTATTTACCTGCACCCACGCCCATTTCATCTTTCCGTCTTCCATATCGCGCATCATTTTTACGTAGTGGGAGGCGACTTTCGGATTTAGCGTGTTTTTAGGAAGTTTCCAAATTTTCTCGCTTATTTCGCGGTGTTCGGCGTTATCTACGACCATATCCGCAGGCAAGCGATGAACGAAAGTACCGACCTCGCGTGCCGTTCCGCATGCGCTTGGTTGTCCAGTTAGCGAGAAAGCGCCCTCGCCCGGTTTTGCTTGTTTGCCAAGTAGCATATGCACCATATAGGCTTGCTCGTTTACCCAAGTGCCGCGTTGGTGCTGGTTAAAGCCCATTGTCCAAAAGCTAACTACTTTTCTGCCTTTTTCAATGTACCAGTCGGCTAGTTGCTTTAGTTTTTTCTTAAATTCTTCCAAATCCTCGTTTGGATCACCTTTTATTAGCGGAGCACAGAAGTCAAGCGTATAAGGTTTAAGAGCTTCTTTAAATTCCTCAAACGTGATTTGCCAGTGTTTGCCCGCGGTAGCCGTATTTTTATTTTCCATCACGTCACCCTCTTTATAGCCTAGATAGCCCAGAGTCACGCCCTCGTTTTTGCTTAGTTTCTTATGAAGCTCCGTCTCCACGACGTCTTTTTCGTTTGAGTAGTTAGGATGATTTGGATTATTTCTAAGCCCATAGCCGATATCGGCAGGCCCCGTCGCAAATACGCAGTGGCTATTTACGTAGTCCCAATCGATGGCTTCAGGATGATTATAAACGATCTCGTGAGCGATATAGTTCCAGATAGCTACGTCGCTTGAAGGAGCGAAAATAATCTCGGAATCGGCAATATTTGACGTTCTAGTCGAATACGTGCTCAAATTTATAACCTTCACGCGCTCAGGGTCGCTTAGCTTTTTATCGCTGACGCGCGCCCAAAGTATCGGGTGCATCTCGGCCATATTAGCGCCCCAAGCCACGATAGTATCAGTTAGCTCGATGTCATCATAGCAGCCTGCTGGCTCGTCTATACCAAATGTCTGCATAAAGCCAGTGACCGCGCTTGCCATACAGTGGCGAGCATTCGGGTCAATAGAGTTGCTTCTAATACCCGCTTTCCATAGTTTGACGGCTGCATAACCCTCTAAAATAGTGTATTGACCCGAGCCAAAAACGCAGGCTGAATGCACGCCGTTTTTCTTCATGGTCTCTTTATATTTTTCCGCCATGATATCAAAGGCTTTTTCCCAGCTAATCGGTTTAAATTTGCCCTTTTTGTCAAATTCGCCCTTTTCGTTTACGCGAAGAAGAGGCTGAGTGATGCGGTCTGAGCCGTACATGATTTTAGCGTTAAAATAGCCCTTGATGCAGTTTAAGCCGCGGTTTACGGGCGCTTCCGGGTCGCCCTTGACGGCTACGATTTTGCCCTCTTTGGTTGCGATCATTACGCCGCAGCCAGTTCCGCAGAACCTACATGCGGCTTTATCCCAGCGCCAGCCCTTTTCGGCGGCGTTTTGCGCAGCTGCCATAGAGCTAGGCAGCGCTATACCGGCACTCGCGCAAGCAGCCGAAGCGGCGGCGCTTTTTATAAAATCTCGTCGATCCATTTTCTCTCCTCGTTTATTTTTTAAGATAGTTCTTAAAAATCAGGCGGATATTAACCGTTACAACCTAAATTTAAGTTGATTAAAAATAATTAATTCTTTGGCAGTATTTGGGGTTTAAATTAAGACCAAAATTATCTTTATTTTGCCTATTTTAGGGGTAAAGCTTAAAATTACGAATAAATATATTTTTTTATATTTAGTAAATTTGATATGCTTTTTGATAACAAAACCCATAATATCACAGAAACTTTTTTTAAAATATAAATTTAACGTGTAAATCCGTAACAATTTTAAGACATAAATATAAATTTTTATATCTAAGTTCAAAACTACTGCATATTTTTAATTTTAAGCCTTAAAAACGGCTAAATTTAGGCTAAATTATCAAAGGTATAAAATTTATTAAAATTCAAGACCGTAAAACTCATAAATTTGAAATTTGATCAAATTTGAGCTATATGTTTAAGTTTTATTTTTAATTTTTAAAATACAAATATAAATTAAATTTTGCCTTTTGCTTTTGGCGATAATGGCATCTTTAAGCGCAAATTTAATAACGCGGCGTAAAATTTGCTCAAATTTAGCCAAGGAAAAAACATGCCGCGATCGACGAATAAAATAGACCTGCTAAACGCTTCGGAGGCAAATTTTAAAAAACTTTTGTCGCTAGTTGAGAGCATGAGCGAGGCGCAGCAAGAGGCTAAATTTGACTTCGAGGATAGAGATAAATGCGTCCGTGATGTGCTAGCGCACCTTTACGAGTGGCACTTGCTTTTGATAAATTTTATCCAAAAGAATTTAAGCGGCGAGCGGACTGCGTTTTTACCCGAGCCGTACAACTGGAAAACCTACCCGCAGATGAACGCGCAAATTTGGCGCAAGCACCAAGATACGCCGCTTTGCGAGGCTAAAGCGCTACTAACGCAAACTCACGAAAAAGCAATGGCGCTTACGGCAAATTTTAGCGACGAGGAGCTTTTTGCTCGCGGATATTTTAACTTCACGGGCAACCTTAAATCTCGCCGCCTACGTCACCGGCAGCACCTCATCACACTACGACTGGGCGATAAAAAAGATAAGAAAACATAAAAGAGGCCTAAAAAACTAGCTTGTGATCTGCCGCTTTACTAGTCAAATTTAGGCAGGCAAATTCGGTCGCTCATCGCCTTAAATGCGTCTTAACATTAAGCTAAATTTAGCTAGATTTAGTCTTTTAAATTTTAGGAGAACGAATGAAAATAAAATTTTCTCTCATAGCTGCCGTTTTGGCGCTAACGGGATGCGGCGATAACAACATCGATATCGTCAAAAACTACACGCTACCGATAAAAAAATCAATGACGATAGGCGCCGCCGTAGACGGGTACAAGGGCTGCCAAAAGGTAAAATGGGAAGACGTTAGCGGGAACGATTTAAAGCTAGTCAAGGTAACTTGCGAGGTTAGTAGCGACGTACTTAAGGCGGAATTTGACAGACAAAACGCTCGCTACGAAGAGGCCGTACAAAAAGCCAAAGACGACGCGCAAAAAAGCCTAGAAAAGACGCTAGAGCGGATAATAAACAACTACAACGAACTAAAAACCGAAGGCAGCAGCGACGCAAACAAAGAGGAGATGCTGGCGCTAGCGAATAAATTCTGCAAATACGACGAAGAAAAAGCAAAGAAAAGTAGCTTCAGCGCGCCAGTAAACTGCGATAACGACGCGATCGCGGACGAGCTCGCAAACAAATACAAGCTAAACGGCAATGCCTTTTTATTTAGCACCTTCGTAAGCCAGTTTCAATGGGCCGCGCTTGATTCGCAACGCCCGCCAAAGCCGATATTTTTCGGAGATATGCCAAAACAGATAAACTCGCGATCGTACGAGCTCAAATTTATCATCAACACCGACAAAACCGTCGATATCGACCGTAAAGCCGTGATGATAGAAAACGGCGAACGCAAAGAGGTCGGCAGCGGCATACTCGGTAAATTTTACGACAGATAGGCCTTCATTTATAGCTTGCACGGACAAACGATTTGCTCTTGCAAGCTTAAATTTGCTTTTATTTTCGGCCGATCCATACAAAGCGCAAAGACGAATTTGACTCTTAAACCCATGCCAGTTTTTCAAATCTCACTTTATCAAAACAGCCGCGAGCGTTTTTTATCTTTCTAGATTTAAGCGTAAATTTTGCCCTAAAAGATCAATTTCACGCACTCCAAATTTACTCAAAAAGATCAAATTTATACGGGTTTTGCGAGGCTAAATTTACGCCCCAAAAGCAAAAATCAGATAAAAGGGAGCGGACGCGTCAAATTTGCATCCGCATTAGAGTGGTTAGTTTAGGAGGTTAAATTTATATCCTAGTTGCAGCCAAAGCTCGTTGTTATCGGTTTTTCTAACGGCTCCTCTGGTATCAAAGTTCTTTCTCTCAAGAGCCGTGTAGGTGACGCTTGCGCTTAGCCCCTTGACCCACGGTATATCGTAGCTAGCCTGTGCCGCCCAGCCTTTGACGTTCATGTGCGTGTTAGCTGCAGTCGGACCGGCGTTGCGGTGAGGGGCGTCTTGCTTGCCTTTTACTAGATGTAGTTTTGCTTTTAAGCCCTCGGCGCCGACTTCTTTAAAGTCGTACTCAAACAAAAGCTTATGCGTATTCATACCCGCATAGCCCGTAAATACGAAAGGCCCGCGTATAGGAAGCAGCGTGTATGAGCCGGGGCCATTACCTAGACCAAACGCCAAAGCGTCGTTGTCGCCGACGGTCGTATAGGCGTAAGAGGCGCTAAAGCCCACGAAATCATAAATCCCCGCTCTTAGGCCGATCATATTTCCGTCGTAGTTTAGATCTTCCAGGCCTCTTGTAGTGCGAGAGCCTTTGTACATCGCGTCAAATCCGAGTTTAAAGTCGCCGACGGGTACTTTATAGTTAGCCTCGGCTAGGTAAAAGTTGATGTCGCCTTGCAGCGCGCCGCGCCTAAGATCGGTCACTCTAGCGTATGCGCCGGTTAGTTTTAGATTCGGTATGCTTTGGTTGATGACCGCGCCGGTAAAGATATTATCAAACTCGTACGCCACGGGTCCCATGCCGCCTACTATAACTCTATCTTTAAAGTGCGGAGCGCGTCCCTCTTTGCCGCCCGTTACGACGGCGCTTCTGCCTTGAAATTTATAATACCAACCTCCGATCAATGCGGTGTTTGGTATGTCTTTATTTACGATCGTTAGACCCTCAAACGCCTCTTTAAATGCGCGCGTCGGGTTGCCCGCTACTAGCGGAGTATTTACGTATTGACGGCCGAATTTTATATCGGTCTGCCCTATACCGTAGCCTAGGTATGCTTCGGACATTACCGCGCCTTGCGTTCTCCACTCTTTGTCGTATAGAGTGCCGCTTTTTCTCATGCTGTTAAACGGCAGGAAGTTGCCCTGCCCCGTAACGCCGAGCCTAAAGCCGTAAAACGGATCGGTCACGTAGCCAAGCTCAAGCTGTAAAGACGTCATCTGCTCGTCGTGTATCGGCGCGCGCTCGTCTTTTTGATCCACGTAGGTAGCCTGAATCTTGCCTGCTAGTTTTCCTTTGGTAAACGCCTCTCCGAAGGTATCGGCTGCGTTTGCGGCACCCAAAAAGCCAAGCGCCAAAACAGCGGCTAAACTTAGTTTTGCTAGTTTCATAAAAACTCCTTGGTTAAATTTAGCAAATTTACGTTCCGCAAATTTAGCGCGGAACATTAATTTTTTTATTTAAGGATTATAGCACAGAAAATAATAAAATTCGTGTTAGATTTGTGATATTTGCTAAAAATATCGCCGATTTTAGGCAAATTTACACGACCGAGCGCTCTTTAAGCAATGTATAAAGCTTGATCGTCGAGATAAAAAAGGTCACGATCGCAGGCCCCAGGATAAGCCCCCAAAAGCCAAACGTCGAGATGCCCGCTATCATCGAGAAAAACAGCAGTAGCTCGTTGATCTTGGTCGGGATTTTTACGAGCTTATCGTTGATAAATTTAATCACGATCGGCTTTAAAAACGTATCTGCGACGATAGAGATCACGACGATAGTATAGACGGCGATGACAATCGCAGCCGCGGTATTGCCGTTAGCAAACTCGTAAAGGCTAATCGGCCCCCACGCGAGCAATCCACCAACGACCGGGACAAGCGAAGTAAAGGCAAAGAGTATGCCCATCAAAAAGCCGTTGTAGCCGTACGAAATCGTGATGATAGCAAAAAGGCAGCCCTGTAAAATCGCGTTTAAAACGATAGAGTAAAGCACGACGCTCATGACGTTAGCCACTTCGCTGAGGATAAATTCGCTCTCGCTCTCCTTCATCGGAAGCGCGCTTTTTAGGTAGCCCACGAGCTCGCTACCGTAAAGCACCGCAAAAAAGAAAAACACGAGGATAAAAATCATGTCGATGAGAAATTTTACGCTTGACTTGCCGATGCCGCCAAGGCTAGAAAGCACGTTGCTAGATATCGCTCCGACGTCGATGTCTGCGATCATCTCTTTGATTTTTGGTTCTAGAAATTTGATCGGCTCTGGCAGCTGAAAATTCCCGCTTTGAAAATAATTTAGCGTGTTTGTTATGTAGCCGGTGTTAAAGTTTGCAGCGTGTTTGGTGATCTCGATCACGGCGTACAAAAGCGGCGCGATAAACAGCGAAAATAGCGCAAGCGTCGTAAGAGCCGCCGAGAGTGTCCTTTTGCCTTTCGTTAGCTGTAAAAATTTGACGTTGACGTTTGAGGTGGCGACGGCTAGCAAGGCGGCGATAAAGATATTTAGCAAAAACGGCTTAAAAAGGTACACCACTAGCGCCAGCGCGCAAAGAGCGAAGATACCGAAAAACACTCGATTATTCATTTTTTTCCTTTGAGGGGCTTATTATATCAGATTTTGCGGTGTTTTGCGGACGGGCTGAATTTAGGCACGAACGAGGCGGACTAGACGTATAAATTTTAAGTAAATTTATCGATTTCTAAGGGGGGGGGGTAAAATGGCTTTATATTTTATTTAAAGGAGATTAATGAGTGATTTTTATCCGTTTGACAAAGAGCATATCGTGCTTTACGACGTAGACGATTTCATCGTTGCCTTAGGCTACGGCTCGAAATTCGGCGGTTGGCGCATAGGCATGAGGTGGAAAAGCTCCATGGAGGGCAAAAACGGCTATCCCGTCACCAGAAACGGCGATCCTTGCTATTTCTTGCTATCAAACAATCTATGCAAGGAGTTTTTAAGGGCTTTACTCGACAGCTCGCCAAATGACGAGAAAATAAAAAATGCTATCGAAATATTAAAAGGAGAAAACAAATGACGAAGCTAAGTTTAGCGTTAGCTGCGGCGATACTCATAGGCTGCGGCAGCGAAGGAGCAAAGGCGGCGGATAAGGCGCCTCTTGAGGTGCAGGCCAGAGTAGGAGCGGTTATCATAACCTCGCTAGAAGACGGACTTAGGATATATGGCCTGATTGTAAACAGGGGAAACTGTCCTGTACGTTGGGGTAAAAAATCTAAAGATAAGAAATATTATTTTAGCTTTACTGCTAGTAAGGATAAATACAGCGTGGGTGTATTTGACAATGAAAAAATAGAAACGATCGAAACTCTAGCTATACCGGATTTTTACGATAAATACGGCAAGGATAATGCGCTTGAGCTTAATTTTGGAGATAAGGAGGGGATTAGCGTAAACTGCGATCCCCTAGAAACGCAGATTGAGACAAATAAAGGCACTTGGTCGTTTAGTTTTAGATAAAATTTCAAATTTCGGCGCTTTGATTTGCTCTCGCGCCGAAATTTACCGCCGCCATCGCACGATTCCAAGCCGTAAATAAAATCAAATTTTCGCACTATTTTCGCTCAAATTTCACCAAACCTGCGACTTTTGTTTTAAAATTGACAAAATTTCGTAGCGGCTAAATTCACGCCTCTCTTAATTATCGACAAAAATGCGATCAAATTTTACCCGCGTGCAAACGACGACGATTTTTACGTTCGTTAAATTTAAACCCAAGATAATTTCCCGAGCAAAAAGCGACTAAAATTTGGTGATTAAATTTTACGAGCAAGCCGAATTTGCCTCACTCCTCAAAGAGTCCCTTTTGCGCATCTGCGTCAAATTTAAGCTTAAACGCCTCGTAGGCTTTGGCGCTTGCTAGCCTGCCTTTTGCCGTGCGCTCGATGTAGCCGTTAGCGAGCAGGTAGGGCTCGATAACGTCCTCGACCGTGCCCTCGTCCTCGCTTAGAGCTGCAGCAATCGTGCTTAGACCCATCGGGCGGCGTTTGGCGGCGAGCAGGATTTCTAGATACTTGATATCCATCTCATCAAAGCCAATGTCGTTTACACCAAGCGCGTCCAGAGCCTCTTTGGCGCGAGGTTGCGAGATGATTGCTTCGTCGTTTACCTCGGCAAAGTCGCGTATGCGCTTTAGCAGTCGTAGCGCGATCCTAGGCGTCGCGCGCGAGCGAGCGGCGACCTCGAGAGCGGCGGCCTTTTCGCACTCTTTGCCAAGCTTTACCGAGGCGATCTGCACGATACGAGCCAGCTCCTCTCTGGTATAAAACTGCAGCCTAAAATCCATACCGAAGCGATCCCGTAGGGGTGCCGAAATCATACCCGCGCGCGTCGTAGCGCCGATGAGCGTAAATTTAGGCAGGTCGATCTTGATAGTCTGCGCCGCAGGCCCGGAGCCTATAATGATATCTAGGCGAAAGTCCTCCATCGCAGGATACAGCACCTCCTCGATCGCGGGGCTTAGGCGATGTATCTCGTCGATAAAGAGCACGTCGCCCTCTTGCAAATTTGTCAGTACCGCCGCTAGATCGCCGCTTTTTTCTATCATCGGAGCGGCCGTCATCTTGATGCTAACGCCCATTTCGTTTGCGATGATGTGCGCCAGCGTCGTCTTACCAAGGCCCGGAGGCCCGTAGAAAAGCACGTGGTCTAGGCACTCGCCGCGCTTTTTGGCGGCCTTTATAAAGACGCCTAAATTTTGCTTGATCTTTTCTTGTCCGATGTAGTCCTCAAAGCGCGTTGGGCGCAGCGACACCTCAAAATCGTTCTCGAAGCTTATTTTTTCTATTTCGACTATTCTATCCATTTTTCGGCTCTGTTTTTCGTAAATTTGCCGCATTTTACAAAATTTTGGGTAAGTTTTGGCTTTGGTCTTTGTTCAAATTTGACTTTGCATTCGGCGGTAAATTTGAAAGAAAAGGTGATTAAATTTGAGTAAAAAACGGCGAGTTTAAGATTACGGCGCCAAATTTAACGCCGCAAAGGCTAGGGTTTAAAAATCATAAAAAGCAAATTTTACCTTGCATGCAAGCCTGAAATTTATTAAATTTATCCGCCTCGCCGAAGCGGATAAATCTCAAAAGTCAGCTTAAATTTGACGGAGAATACAGATTGCGGCCGACCAAATCAGCCCGAGCTTAAAACTCCGCTATCCTTGCTTTTAAAAGCTTGCAGTCGCTATCGTTGCCAAATTTGCACCCCTCTGCGATAGATTCAAATTTTTCGTAAATTTCGATATTTTTCTCGTAGTTTTCAAAGCCCAGAGCCCTGCAGCCGTCGTCATTGCCAAGCTTGCAAGCGCGCGAATAGCCGTCGTACGCGTCATAAACCGCAAACTCCACGCCCTGCGCGTGCTCGTAAACGTAGCCAAGAGCATAGCAGCCAAGCGCGTTTTTCATGTAGCACGAGGTGTCAAAGGCCTTGTGTGCGCTTGCTAGATCGCGCTCTGCGCCCAGCCCCTCATGCATCATCCTGCCGTAGTTATAGCAGCCCGCGCCGTCAAATTTCCTGCAAGCTTTGGCGTATAAATTTACGGATTTTTTGAGATCGTTTTGCGATTCGTAGATGAGGCCCAGGTTGTTGCAAGCCGCCTCAGAGCCCAGCTCGCAGCCTTTTTCGTAGAGGCGAAATATTTTATTTTCATCCTTGGCGCCAAAAACTTCCTTGACGTTTAAAAGCGCAAGATCAAAGCAGCCCGTGCCGTTTCCCAGCTCGCACGATTTTTCAAAGAAAAACTCGGCTTTTTCGTTGCTTTTCTGGGCTCCGAGTCCGCTAAAATGCATACTACCCAGCGCCGCGCAGCTCATCGCGTTGCCCTCGTCGCAAAGTGGCGATAAAATCTTAAAAGCCACGTCGTAATCGGCATTTTCGATAGCCTGTCTCGCGGCCTCCTCACGCTTAAAAAATCGCTTCTCGTTCTGCGTTTGCTCATTTTGCTCGCCAAGGCTGTCGATGCCTAGTCCAAAATTCGGATTTGAGGCGATTAGCGAACCAAGAAATGCCACTAAAATAAATAAGATTTTCAAAATTTACTCCTCGTTTTATGTCTAGTCTTGCTTTAGTCGCCAAATTTAAGCGCCCTACACGTAACGCGCTTGGTAAAATCCGCCCTCAACCTTGCGGTTTAAATTTGCGCCGCAAATTTAGCTTGTAAAATTTGATCTAGATTGCCGCGAATTTACCTGCTTGAATTTTGCGTTTTTAAGCTGCATAGTAAATTTACGCGCCAAATTTAACATGCGACTGCGCAAAAGCGAGCACTCAAATTTAACGCCAAAAGCGTAAATTTGCACACCCATTTACCGAGCGATCAAATTTAGCCTGCTAGCTAGACTTACTCAAAACAAGCTAAATTTTATACTCGAACTCCTCGCTTGGAAACGACTTTTTTCTAACCTCGCGGGCATAGGTTTCGACTGCCGTTCGCACTAAATTTGCGCCGTCGAGATAGCGCTTGACGAATTTCGGCTTAAACTCGTCGAAAAACCCCAGCATATCACTCCACACGAGCACCTGCCCGTCCACGTCGGCACCCGCGCCGATACCGATGATAGGCATCTGCACGCTTTTTGCGACCTTTGTCGCAACCGGACTTAGCGTACCCTCAACCACGGCTGAGAACGCTCCCGCGCACTCGAGCGCCTTCGCCTCTTCGATCAGGCGTAACTCGTCAGCCTCGCTGCGTCCTTTTATCTTGTAGCCGCCCTCGTTTCGCACAAACTGCGGCATAAGCCCGATGTGGGCCATCACGTTTATACCCTCGCCCACGAGCCTTTTTACGATAGGAGCGGCTTTTAGACCGCCTTCAAATTTAACCGCGTCCGCACCCGCTTTGATAAATTTAGTCGCGTTTTTTAGTGCGGATTTTTCGTCCTGATAGCTGCCAAATGGCATATCGGCCACGACAAAAGCGCTCTTTGCGCCCTGCAAAACGGCCTTAACGTGATAAAGCGCGTCATTCATTTTAAGGCTAAGGGTGTCTTTTTTGCCGTTAAAGCTCATATTTAGACTGTCGCCTACCAAGATAATGTCGACGTAATCATCAAAAAGCCGCGCAAAAAGAGCATCGTATGCCGTGATCATAACGATGGGCTGGGCAGCCTTTTTGTTAATTATATCATAAATTGTAACTTTTTTATTATTTTCTAGCATAAATTTTTCCTTAAATTTCGGTATTTTATTTTTAATTTTATCAAAAAAATGTTACAATCACGATAATAGTTTTAAGGATAATAAATGGGAATACTAAGAAGCCTCGAGATAGACTACTCTTACGACATAGTGGAGGAGTTTTTGTCGCATTACTCCTTGATGTGCGATCTGATGGAGCCACTTATCATAGGGCTCACCAGAACGGATAGGTATAGTGGCTATATCGGCGAGCTTTTTAGAATTTTTCATAATATTAAGTCTGCTGCAGGCTTTATGAAGCTTGATCCTATATTAAAATTAACTACGCTAGCAGAGGAAATTTGCGGCGAAGCAAGGGAACTACAAGGGCCCGCAAACGATGACTTTGTAGACTGGTTGCTTTTGTTGAGCGACCAGTTTAATAGATACAAAAACGATATAGAAAACGATGCCGAGTTTTTCAGTCCGCTAGATGCAAATATCGTAAAAATCCCTCAAAAACTAGACGTTTGACAAAAAATACAAAAAATAATATAATCCACTACCTTTAAAACGAGGCTAAATTTAGCCTATTCTTACGGGAGCGACTTGGCTTCGACAGGAGCAGAGCGGTCACGGTGGCACGTCGCTTTGAGCAAAGCGTAAAAAGCTCAAATAAATTTAAACGCAAACAACGTTAACTACGCTCCTGCTTACGCTAAAGCTGCGTAAGTTCAGTTGAGCCTCGCCTAGTCCGATACTAGCTAAGATAACGGCGAGTAACTCCAGCTAGCGTAGGTTGGTAGCCTGACGAGCTATTAACCGAAATCTTGTCTTAGTCTAAAATAAGGTTTTGGAAAGTGAGCCCTTTTAGATGAAATTTTCACTTTTGCTAAGCGTGTAGAGGCCGTAATCGGTTTGTTTTTGGACAGGGGTTCGATCCCCCTCGCTTCCACCATCTATCATTTTTATGCACCATCAATTACTGTCACAATACTCCAAAAAATATGAGCCCTAAAACCTCTCTTGTTTCATTATAATATTTGACGCGCACTTAAGCATGCATGACTAACTCAAAATAACATAAAGACAAAGCTATTGCTGAATTTACTGCAAGCAACCCATCTTTTAAATTTAAACAAGAAATCAAAGATGCCGTAATCAAATTTAGATTAATGCAAAATTGGATATTTTCGTATATCCGCATATTTTGAAAAATTTAACAAATTAAGTATCATAAAAATTTGGACAAATTTAACCTAGTTAAAAAAGGTAAATTCGACGATAAAATTTGAGAAAAAGTAGAGTAAAATTTGAAGTTAAATTTAAAAAGGGGTCTCACGACCCCTTGGCTACTTTATTACAGCCATCTTTCTGCGCATATACGCGATCCTGCTTTGTAACGGGAGGTGTTTAGGGCAGTTATCCTCGCAACCTAGCAAAGTCATACAGCCAAACACGCCGTCATCATCGCCGATAAGCTCGTAAAAGTCCTCGTCGGTTCGTTTATCGAGTGCGTCGATTTTAAATCTAGCTACGCGGTTAAGTCCTACCGCACCGATGAAATCAGGCCTCATGATAGCCGTACCGCACGCAGCTACGCAGATACCGCATTCGATGCAGCGGTCAAGCTCAAACACCTCTTGCGCCACTTCAGGCTCGACTTTTTCCTCAAGCTTAGATATATCGGTCTCGTGGTCGGTGTGTATCCAACTCTCCACGCGCTTACTCATCGCGTTCATCCAGTTGCCCGTGTCTACGCTTAGGTCTTTTAGTAGTTTAAATACTGGCAGAGGCATAAGCTCGATCACGCCGTTTGGATAGTCTTTGGTTAGCGTACGGCAAGCAAGCTTTGGCGTACCGTTAACTAGCATACCACAGCTACCGCAGATACCGGCGCGGCAAACGAAGTCAAAGCTAAGATCCGGGTCAAATTTCTCGCGAATTTGATTTAACGCTATAAAAAGCGTCATGCCGTCGGTTTCTTCTAGCTCGTAGGTCGCGAAATGCGGCTTTGAAATTTTGCTTAACGGATTATATTTAAATGCTTTTATGGTTATTTTTCTACTCATATCCTATT